>VGFC01000111.1 GCA_016869045.1 Armatimonadota bacterium | reverse complement strand
AGACCGGCCGCGTGTGGTGCACGACGCCGGGGCATGAGAAGTTCTAGGGGCCGGAATCGCTCATGTTCCAGAAGATCCTGGTGGCCAATCGCGGAGAGATCGCCTGCCGCGTCATGACCGCCTGCCGCGAAATGAAGATCCCCACGGTCGCCATCTACTCGGAGGCCGACAGGGACGCGCTACACGTGCATCTGGCGGACGAGGCCGTCTGCGTCGGACCGCCGCCGAACCGTGCCAGCTACCTCAACATCCCCAACATCATCAGCGCTGCGGTGGTGACCGGCGCTGACGCCGTCCATCCGGGCTATGGGAACCTGTCAGAGAACCCCCGCTTTGCCGAGATCACCGACTCCTGCAAGCTGACCTTCATCGGCCCGCCGGCGGGCGTGATCGAGATGCTGGGCGACAAGGTGCGCGCGCGTCAGGTCGCTCAGGAGGCGGGTGTCCGCACCATCCCGGGCAGCATGGAGGAAGTCGGCTCGGCGGCCGAGGCCAGGCAGCTCGCCAAGGAGTACGGCTACCCGATCCTGCTGAAGGCGGTCGCCGGCGGCGGCGGACGGGGCATCCGGGACGTGCACAACGACGAGCAGATGGACCAGGCCTTCGAGACCGCGCAGGCCGAGGCGCTCTCCGGCTTCGGGGACGGACGCCTGTACATCGACAAGTTCATCCCCTCCGCCAGGCACATCGAGGTCCAGATTCTCGCCGACAAGCACGGCCACGTCATCCACCTGGGGGAGCGCGACTGCTCGCTGCAACTGCGCCGTCAGAAGATCCTGGAGGAAGCGCCGGCCCCGGGCGTCGGCAAGCACCTGCGGAAGCGTCTGGGCGAAGCTGCGGTGCGCCTGGCGCAGGCGGCCGGCTACGTGGGCGCGGGCACCATCGAGTTCCTGTTGGACCAGAAGGCCAAGTTCTACTTCCTCGAGGCCAACGCGCGCGTTCAGGTCGAGCACCCGGTGACCGAGATGCTCACTGGTGTAGACATCGTCCACGAGCAGATCCGCGTCGCGGGGGGCGAGCCGCTCGACTACGAGCAGGGCGGCATCTGGTTCAACGGGCACGCGATTGAGTGTCGCATCCTCGCCGTGGACAGCTCCAACGACTTCGCTCCCTCCCCGGGCCGGATTGCCGAGTGGGTGCCGCCGATCGGGCCCGGGGTTCGGGTGGACACGGGCGTCACGACGGGCAGCGTGGTGCCGGAGTACTATGACCCGATGATCGCCAAGGTCATCTGCTGGGGCAAGAACCGCCAGGTTGCCATCGCGCGCATGGAGGCCGCCCTGCACTCGATGCGGGTCACGGGAATCCGAACGATCATCCCCTTCCACCTGCGGATCCTGGGCAATCGCTTCTTCCGCGACGGGCAAGTCGACACCACGTTCCTGCCTCGCAGGATGGGGTAGGGACGGCCATGGGCGACACCGACGGGACCGAACTGCAGCGGCGGCCCGGCGCTAGACGGCGCGCGCGTGAGGGGGCGCTCGCCGCGCTGTACCGGGCCGACCTCCTCGACCTCGGCTACGCTGCCGCTCTGGTCTCCCTCCCGGAGATGCTCGCGCTCAACGAGGAGAACCTCCCGGAGGCTGATCGACGCGCCCGCGGCGTTCGCGCCGAGGCCCTGCAGTATGCGCACGACCTCGTGACGGGCGTCTCCCTGGAGAGCGAGCGGATCGACGCCGCCATCGCCGAGCTGTCCACCGACTGGAGCCTCGACCGCCTCTCCGTGACCGACCGCAACATCCTCCGCCTGGCCCTATGGGAGCTCGGCAATGGCGAGCCGCCGGGAGTCGCCATCAACGAGGCGGTCGAGATCGCGCGGCAGTACGGCGGCGCGGAGTCCGCGAAGTTCGTGAACGGCGTGCTGGGGGCGTGGGTGAAACGGGAGGAGAGCGGGACGGCGGCAACTGAGGACGGGAAAGACTGAATGACCGACGCATTCGGCGGCGACCCCTTCGAGGCGGCACTTCGCGCAGCTCAGCCCAGCGCCGTGAGCGGGCCGCTCACCGTGCGCGAGATCACGGCGCACGTGAAGCAACTCATTGAGCGGAGTGAGCTGCTGCGCGAGGTCGAGGTTGTCGGCGAGATCAGCAACTTCACGCGGCACCGATCGGGCCACCTGTACTTCTCGCTCAAGGACGAGCACGCGACGCTGAGCTGCGTCTGCTTCCGCAGCGCGGCGGGGAAGTTGGGCTTCGAGCCCGAAGACGGCCAGCGCGTCGTCGCAGCGGGCGAGGTCACCGTCTACGAGAAGGGCGGCCGGTACCAGCTCATCGTCCGGGCCATGCGCCCCGACGGCATGGGAGCGCTGGCCGCGGCGCTGGAAAAGCTCAAGGCCAAGCTGCAGGCCGAGGGCCTGTTCGACCCCTCCCGGAAGCGACCGCTGCCGCGCTTCCCGCGCCGAATCGGGCTGATCACCTCGGCCACCGGGGCGGCCGTGCGCGACATGGTCACGATCATCAGCCGCCGCTATCCGCTGGCCGACCTGCTGATCTTCCCGACGGTCGTGCAGGGGGAGGCCGCTCCTCCGAGCCTCGTGGCCTCGCTGGCCCAGGCCAACCGGATGGCGGACCTGGACGTGCTGATCGTCGGTCGGGGCGGAGGCTCCATCGAGGACCTTTGGGCGTTCAACGATGAGGGGGTCGCCCGGGCGATCTTCGCCAGTCGCATCCCCGTGGTCAGCGCGATCGGCCACGAAACCGACTGGACCATCGCCGACCTGGTGGCGGACCTGCGCGCTGCGACGCCCTCGGGAGCGGCGGAGCTGGTCGTGCCGGACAGCCGTGAGCTGATCGCCGGGATCGACGCGACGGGCCGCCATCTCGCCCAGGCGCTGCGGGCGCGGGCGAACAGCGCCCGAGCGGAGCTGGCGACGCTCGTGGCGCGACCCGGCCTCCGGCGCCCGGGGCAGATGTTGAGCGAGTACGCAATGCGCGTCGATGATGCGACGCGGGATCTGGCCGACGGGGTAGCCCAGCGACTCGAGCGTTGGGGGGCGCGGTTGGAGACGCTTGGCGCGAAGCTCGAGGCCCTCGGGCCGCCCGCGGTCCTGGCCCGAGGCTACAGCATCACGCGGCGGGCGGACGACGGCGCGGTTGTGACGCAGTGGACGCAGGTGAGACCGGGGGAAGACGTTGAAATAGCCCTCCATCGCGGCGTTCTGCGCGCCCGGACCGAATCCGCCACGCCGCCGGCTCAGAACCCATCCTGAAACTCGGAGGACAGGCTTTCCAGCCTGTCGCCTCCCGAGTTTCAGGATGGGCTGTCAGGAGGCCAGTCGATGACCGACCCGACGCCTCGGCAGGAGGCGCCCCAGACCGACCTCAGTGGCCTCTCCTTCGAGGAGGCGCTCCAGCGGTTGGAGGCAATCGTCGAGGACCTCGAGGGCGGCCAGATGGCTCTTGAGGAGGCTCTGGCGCGTTTCGAAGAGGGAATGAGGCTGCGCGGCGAGTGTCTGCAGCGCCTCAAAGAGGCCGAGACGAAGATCGAGCAGGTGCTGGCCGACAGCGAAGAGGCAAGCGCGCCCGACGCTGCCCCAGATGATGTGGAGGACCCGTTCGCCTGAATAGGTGTCCGCGATTCTTGTCCGCGCCGTTCCCATGTAGGGGCGCGATTCATCGCGCCCGACCATGTAGGGGCGCCATTCATGGCGCCCAGGAACCGACACCGCGGACTCCCATGTAACCGTCATCGACCCTACCATGACTCGCCTACTCGACCAGACCAACTCGCCCGCCGACCTCAAGCGTCTCTCCTCGGCCCAGCTCACACAGCTCGCAGAGGAGATTCGCGAGGAGCTGATCCGCACCGTCTCCGAGACCGGGGGCCACTTGGCGCCGAATCTGGGCGTCGTGGAGCTGACCATCGCGCTACACCGGGTGCTCGACTCGCCGAAGGACAAGATCGTCTGGGATGTCGGCCACCAGTCCTATGTCCACAAGCTGCTGACCGGTCGGCGCGACCGGTTCGCCACGCTTAGGCAGCACGGCGGGCTGTCGGGCTTCCCGTCGCGGAAGGAGAGCCCCCACGACGCCTTCGGCGCGGGCCACGGCAGCACGTCGATCTCGGCGGCGCTGGGCATGGCGAAGGCGCGCGACCTGCGCCACGGGAGTGAGAAGATCGTCGCGGTCATCGGCGACGGCGCGCTGACCGGCGGGCTGGCCTTCGAGGCGCTGAACCAGGCCGGCGCCCTGCAGACAAGCATCCTGGTGGTGCTGAACGACAACGAGATGTCGATTGCGCGGAACGTGGGGGCGCTGTCCGCGTACCTGTCGGGGCTGCGCGCCTCCGTGGTGGAACCGCTGGTGCGCCGAGCACGGCAGGACGCCGCCGCGCTGCTCTCGCACGTGCCCGGCGGCGCGCACATGCTGGAGTTCATGGACCGGACGCGCGGCGCGATGAAGCACCTCGTGGTCCCCGGGATGCTCTTCGAGGAGCTGGGGTTCACCTACCTGGGACCCATCGACGGCCACAACCTGCGGGATCTGGAGGAGATGTTCAGGGACGGGCTGGCCCTGAGCGGGCCGGTGCTCGTCCACGCCATCACGCGCAAGGGCGCCGGGTACCCGCCTGCCGAGGAGTCGCCGCGCGACTACCACGGCACCCCGCCGTTCGAGGAAGAGACGGGCATGCCGCGGTCGCGGTCGGGGAGTGACCCCTACTCGGCGGTCTTCGGCAAGCAACTAGTGCGGCTGGCGCGCGAGGACTCGCGGATCGTGGGAGTCACCGCCGCGATGCTGGACGGCACGGGCATGGAGTACCTCAACGAGGTCATGCCCGACCGCTGCCTGGACGTGGGGATGGCGGAGCAACATGCCGCGACCTTCGCCGCCGGCCTGGCTGCGGCGGGGATGCGCCCGGTCGTCGCCATCTACTCCACTTTCGCCCAGCGGGCCTACGACCAGATCGTCCACGATGTGTGCCTTCAGAACTTGCCGGTTGTTCTGGTACTTGACAGAGCCGGCCTTGTGGGGGACGATGGCCCTACGCACCATGGCGCCTTCGACATCAGCTATCTGCGGCACGTGCCGAACCTGACGATCATGGCGCCGAAGGACGAAGCCGAGCTGTGCCGGATGCTGGTGACGGCGCTGGAGCTGCCGGGTCCGAGCGCCATCCGCTTCCCGCGCGGCACGGGGCCGGGCGTGCCTCCCCCCGAGGTGCCGGAGCCGCTGGAGGTGGGGAAGGCCGAGGTGCTTGGCGAGGGGGACGACGTCCTCGTGATCGCCCTCGGGGCCGCAGTGGCGCGCGCCGTTGAGGCCTGCGACACGCTCCGCGAGGAGGGCCTGCGGGCCACGGTCGTGAACGCTCGCTTCGCCAAACCGCTGGACGCCGAGTTGATCGGCAACCTGGCGGCGCGGATCGGGCGTGTGGTGACGGTGGAAGAGAACGCCCTGGCCGGCGGCTTCGGCTCCGGCGTGGTCGAGTTACTGAGCGATGCCGGGCTGGACCGCGTGCACGTTCGACGCGTCGGCCTGCCGGATCGGTTCGTGTCGCACGGCGACACGGCGCTTCTGCTGGAGGAATGCGGCCTGGATGCCGCCTCCTTACGTGAGACCATTCGCGCGACGGCCGGGCTGTCGGAGATGGCAGCCCCGGGCGCCGTCAGCCGCTCTGAATAGGAGTCCGCGATTCTCGTCCGAACCGTTCCCGTGTAGGGGCGCGATTCATCGCGCCCGCCCATGTAGGGGCGCCATTCAGATTGTGTTGAGAAAGGGCCCCGTCAAAGGAAGAACCCTCTCCTACGCGCTCTACGTGGCTCGTAGGTCGGGATACCAATCCCGACAATGCCTTTATCAACACAATCTTCAGGGCGCCCAAGAATCGATATCGCGGGTTCCCATATAGCGGGGAAGGGAGTGCATCATGAGACACGTTGCGGTCATTCTCGCCCTGGTGAGCATCTGCGCAGCCGGTTGGGCCCAGACGCCGGCGGGCACGGACGCAGGCCTGAAGGCCTTCGAGGCGGGCCGGGAGGCGTACCGGGCCGGCAAGTACGAGGAGGCGAAGGCGCAGTTCCTCGAGGCGCTCAAGAGCTTTGAGGGCGACCCTGCCGCCCTGACCTGGCTCGGCACCGCCTGCCTGGCCCTGCATCAGTGGGATGAGGCCATCGACTACCTCACGAAGGCGACCACGGCCAAGCCCGACTTCCCGGTAGCGCATAACAACCTGGGCAATGCCTACTTCGAGAAGGGTGAGCGGCTGCTCAAGAACGAAGCCACCGCCGCCGAAGGGCGGGACTTGATCACCAAGGCGGTCGCCGCCTACGTGCAGGAGTTGGCGCTCGACTCCGAGCAGTTCGAGGCGACCTACAACGCCGCCCTGGCCTACGCCGCCCTCCGCGACTGGGACAACGCCTGGAAGCACTTTCACAAGGCCACCAGTCTCCGGCCGAACGACGCCGAGGCCTGGCGGGGTTTCGCGCGAGCGCTGAAGCAGGCTGGCGAGTTGGACAAGGCAGCCGAACGCTACGTGCAAGCCGCGCAGCTGGACCCTAAGTGCCTGGACTGCTTCGTGCAACTCGGCTGGATCTACGGCAAGCAGGCGCGCTGGCCGGAGGCGGAGGACGCCTACGGCAAGGCGATCGCGATCGACCCCGAGAACTTCGACGCGCAGCTCGGGCTGGGGATCGCCCTCTACAGCCAACGGAAGTACGAGCCGGCCAAGCCGCCCCTCGCGAAGGCCGGCGACCTGAAGGCGGGTAGTTTCGAGGCCCACTTCAACCTCGGCCTCACGGAGGACGCACTCAAGAGCCCCGCCGGCGCCGAGGCCGCCTACCGGGCGGCGGTGGCCATCAAGCCCAATGACGCCCTGTGCCTCAATAACCTGGGTGTGGCGATCTTCAACCAGGGGCGGCCGTGCGACGCCGTCGAGCAATTCCAGGCCGCGATCGCCGCCGATGACACCTACGTGATGGCCCACATCAACCTGGCGCTGGCTCTGGAGGCCTGCGGCAAGGACCCGGACGCGGCCCTGAGAGTGTGGCAGGATGCGGTGGCGAAGTTCCCACGGCAGGCCAGCGCGCACTGTGGCCTGGCGAACGCCCTATACGGCAAGGGACAGGTGAACGAGGCCCTGGCCGAGTACCTGCGCTGCCTGGAGCTGGAGCCGAACAACGTCGCGGCCCACAACAACGTCGGCCTCATCTACCTCGACCGCAACCAGCTCACGGAGGCCGCGGCCCAGTTCCGCGCCGCCCTGGCGATCGACCCGAACTACGTGCCGGCACTGAACAACCTCGGCGTGATCTACGAGAAACAGGGCAAGATCGACCAGGCCAAGGAGCAGTACCAGAAGGCGCTGTCCATCGACCCGAACTACGACAAGGCCAAGCAGAACCTGGAGCGTCTCAGCAAGCCGCCGGGAGGGGGCTAGCCCGGTTGGGTGACACAGGCGCCGGCCGGCCGGCAATCCGCAAGGTCGGCCTCTTCGTCTCGCTGCACCGTGAGGCGGCGAGGGAGGCTGCGGGGCCCCTCGCCGAGGCGCTCTGCCGGGCGGGAGTCCGTCTGCAGACGTCTCAGGACATCGCCGAGCAGACCGGCATGGCGTGCGAGATCGTGTCCCACGACGCCGTCGCCGAGGCGGACCTCGTGATCGTGCTCGGCGGCGATGGCAGCCTGCTGCGCGTCGTCCGCCACGCCGCCCCGTTGGGCGTACCCATCCTCGGCGTGGACATGGGGAGCTTCGGCTTCCTGGCCGACAGCGATCTCGACGCCCTCTACGGCAAGTTGGCGGACATCCTCCGGGGCGAGTTCGCTGTGGAGGAGCGCCTGATGTTGGAGGCCGCGGTCCGGCGCGATGACGCCCAAGTGGGCCCCTGGATCGGCCTCAACGACGCGGTCGTGGGCGTCCTCTCCTACTCGAACCTCCTGCGCTTCTCCATCTCGCTGGATGGCGATGAGGTCGCCGACTACTCCGCCGACGGCCTCATCATCGCCACGCCGACCGGCTCCACCGCCTATTCCCTCTCGGCAGGCGGCCCGGTGGTCGATCCCCAGGTCGCGAGCCTGGTCATCACGCCGATCTGCCCCCACACGCTGCAATCGCGGCCGGTGGTGGTGTCCCCCGATACGGTGGTCTCGGTCCTCATCCGCCACGAAGGCGAGAACCGCAGCGACATCGTGCTCGACCTGGACGGTCAGCGCGTGATGGATGTGCAGGTCGGGGACACGGTGACGGTGCGCCGGGCGCACTGCAGGGCCCGCCTGGTCCGCGTCGGCGCCGGCACCTTCTACAGCCGGCTGCGCGACAAGCTCAAGTGGGGGACGTCCCACTAGAGTCTAAATTAGGGACAGGCCCCAATTTTCGACGTCTAAAATTGGGGCCTGTCCCTAATTTAGACTCTCTAGCGGATCACGAACGTGCTCACCGAACTGCACATCCGGGAGTTCGCCCTCATCGAGGAGCTGCGGATCGAGTTGGGTCCGGGCTTCACGACCATCACGGGCGAGACGGGCGCCGGCAAGTCGATCGTGATCGACGCCCTCAGCGCCGCGGTCGGTGACCGGACGATCGCCGATACCGTGCGCACCGGTGCGGAGCAGGCCGTCGTGGAGGCCGTCTTCGACGCCTCGTGCGCCCCCAAGGCCCTCGCCGCGGCAGCTGAAGCCGGGATCGAGGCGGATGCCGACGGGACGCTGATCCTGACGCGGGTCATTTCGACCTCAGGGCGCCATCGCTGCCGTGTCAATGGCCGCTCGGTGCCGCTCAGTCTGCTGCGCGAAGTCGGCGACCGGCTCGTGGACATCCACGGCCAGCACGAGCACCAGGCCCTCATCCGCGACGAGAATCATCTCCAGTTCCTCGACGGCTACGCCGGGGCGGACCTGCTCTCTCTCAGGACCCAGTACGGCCAGGCGTTCGCCGAACTCGCCGCCGCCAGGGTCGCCCGCGAGAAGCTCGCCGCCGCGGCGCGGGACCGTCTGCGCGAGGTCGATCTCCTGCGTTTCCAGGCCGAGGAGATTCGCTCCGCCGGCCTGTCGGCGGATGAGGAGGAGCAACTCCTCGCGACGCGGGCGAGGCTGGCGAACAGCGAACGGTTGCGCGAGGGGGCGCAGTCGGCCCATGCGCTGCTGAGCGGCGTGGGCGAGGAGGGCCTTGGCGCCGTGGACGCCGTGCGCGAGGCCCTGCGGCGAGTCCAGGAGTTGGCGGCGCTGGACCGAGGGCTCGAAGAGCTTGCCGCGTCTCTTGAGACAACCGCATACCAACTCGAGGACTCCGCCGCAACGCTTCTCGATTACCTCGACCGCATCGAGGCCGATCCGGCGACGCTCGATGAGATCGAGGAGCGCCTGGCGCTCATCTCGCGGCTCAAGCGCAAGTACGGGGAGTCCGTCCCCGAGATCATCCGCTTCGGCGAGGACGCATCGGCTCGCCTGGCGGAGCTCGACAGCGCCGACGAGCGGCTGGCGGAGTTGGAGGAGGAGGTCAAGCGCCTGGAGACGGAGGCGGGCAGGCTAGCGCTGGGACTGTCGGCGTTGCGCCAGACCGCCGCGAGGCAGCTCGGCAAGGCGCTTACGGGGAGCCTCGCCGATGTGGGGATGCAGCACGGCAAGCTGGAGGTCGAGTTGAGCCGTACGCCTGCGGCGAATGGCCTGCCTGACGAGCGGGGCGCGCGCTGGCAGGCTGACGAACGGGGCATCGATGTCGGTCGCTTTGTGTTCTCCGCGAACCCCGGCGAGCCCCTCAAGCCGCTGGCGGCCATCGCCTCGGGCGGCGAGCTGTCGCGGGTGATGCTGCTACTGAAGTCGATCTGCTCGCGCGGGCACGAGATTCCGACCGTGGTGTTCGACGAGATCGACTCCGGGATCGGCGGGCAGGCCACACACGCCGTTGGCAGCAAGCTTGCAGAGCTGAGCCGACGAACGCAGGTGCTGTGCGTGACGCATCTGCCGCAAATCGCGCGGGTCGCCGACCGACACTACCATGTGGCGAAGGCTACCAGCGGCGGGCGGACGCGGGTGACGCTGGAAGCGCTCGACGAAGAGCGTCGCGTGATCGAGCTAGCCCGCATGTTGGGAGCGCGGGAGGGGGATAGGGCCGCGCTGGAGCACGCCGCAGAACTCCTGGCGGGGGCGAGAGGACGGGAAGTCTGACAGGATGGTCAGGATGAGACAGGATACGGCAACGTCCGCCGTCATCCTGAGCATCCTGTACATCCTGTTGGGGAGTCGTGGACCTCAGATGAGCCTGAAGGGCCGGGTGCGAAAGCACCGCCGCACGAAACAACTCGTGCTGCAGCTGAAGCCCGGCGAGGTCGCCCTGATCGACCATCGCGACCTCGACGGCCCGGCGGCGGAAGCGCTCGTGGACTGCCGTCCGGCCGCCGTGCTCAACGCGCAGCCCTCGATGACGGGCGACTACCCGAACCGAGGGCCGGCCGTGCTCGCGGCGGCGGGCATCCCGCTGTTCGACTTGCCCAGCCGCGATCTCTTCGAGCAGATACCCGCAGGGCGCACGGTGGCGGTGCAGGACGGCCGCGTGCTGTCGGAAGGCAAGGACCTCGGGAGCTGCACGCGGATGGGCGAGGAGCGCGTGCGGGAGGTGTCGGCACAGGCCGAAGCCAAGACGAAGCAGCTACTGCTCGACTTCGCGGCGAACACGCTCGAGTTCATCCGCACGGAGCCAGAGATCGTCCTGCCGAGCGGTCCCCTGCCCGATCCGGCCACCCCCATCCGCGGGCGCCATGTGGTGATCGTCGCGCGCGGGCCCGGGTCGCACGGGGACCTCAAGACCATCCGCTCGTACATCGTGGACGTGCGCCCGGTGCTGATCGGCGTCGATGGCGGCGCCGACATCCTGGCCTCGGAGGGGCTGCGACCCGACATCGTCATCGGCGACCTGGACAGCGCCGGCGACGAGACGCTGCGCTGCGGGGCGGAGATCATGGTGCACGCCTATGCCGACGGGCGCGCGCCCGGGCGCGATCGGGCGGGGAGGCTCGGCCTGAGTTGCCAGGTGCTCAGTACGCCGGGCACCAGCGAGGACGCGGCCCTGACCCTGGCGTTCGAGAAGGGCGCCGAGCTGATCGTGATGGTGGGCAGCCACACGAACCTGCCGGACTTCCTCGAGAAGGGTCGCGCCGGGATGGCGAGCACCTTCCTGACCCGCCTCAAGGTCGGCGACCGCCTGGTGGACGCCAAGGGCGTGCGGATGCTGTACCAGGGGTCGGTGGGCTTCCGCCACCTGGCCTACGTCGCCGGCGCGGCTCTGCTCGCGGCCTGCGGCGTGTTGCTGGTCTCGCCCTTCGTGCGAGGGGTGCTGCGCGTGGCGGGCATCCAGTTCGTCCTCGCAATGCGCGATCTCTGGCGGGCCGCGTTCGGCTGAACAGGAGTCCGCGATTCTCGTCCGCGCCGTTCCCGTGTCGGGGCGCGGTTCATCGCCGGTCTCATGTAGGGGCGCGATTCATCGCGCCCGCCCATGTAGGGGCGCCATTCATGGCGCCCGAGAACCGACATCGCGGACTCCCATCTAGCGGCCTCGGAGCAGTCATGGGCATCAGCCTCCGACATCATGTGCTGGCGCTGGTGGCGAGCTTCCTCATGCTGCTCGTGGGGTTGCTGGTTGGCGTGGGCCTGAGCAGCGAGCCGGGACTGAGGGAGCGGATGGACAGGCTCGAGGCCAGGTTCACCCAGCTGTCGGGCGAAAACGAGGCCCTGCGCGAGAGCGAGAAGAGGCACGAGGAGTTCGAGCAAGCCCTGTTGCCCACGCTGGTGCGCGGCAAGCTGGCGGGCCAGATCATCCCGCTGCTTCTTACGACGCGCCCCCAGGACAACGGCCCCAGCCGAGACGCCGCGACGCAGTTGGAGGACGCACTGGAGGCCGCCGGCGCGCGGGCACCCTATCGGATATCGTGGGACGATGACTTCGCCGAGCGGGCGGTCGAGGTCTATGGCGGTGATCCCACGTCGGCCTGCGAGAAGGCGACCCAGGCCATCGCCCGGAGCGTCGCGCAGGCCGATTCCGAGCAACTTCAGGCCCTCCGCAAGCGCAAGCTCCTGCGCATTCAGGGCGACGTCCCGGGAGCCGCCCCCACAGGCGTGGTCGTCCTCGGGGGCGCGGAGACGGAAGCTCAGAGCGCGGCCGAGACCATCGACCGTCCCCTGGTGGAGGCGCTACTCGCGGCGGGGATCAGCCGCGTCGTGGGCTGCGAGGCCGGCCCCGCCCTCTCCTATGTCAGCACGTACCGCGAGTTCGACATCTCGACGGTGGACAATGTGAACCTGGCCCGGGGGCAACTCTCGGTGGTCCTGGCTCTGGCGGGCCAGCCGGGCCGCTACGGCGACCGAGGGCTGTTCACCGGCGCCTTCCCCGAGATCAAGTGAACGCCCCGTGGCTGCAGCTATTCCTCCTGGCCGCCGTGGGCGCCGCCACGGAGTGGGCGACGCTAAAGGCGCTCCTGCGCGCGCGGCCGCCAGCCCTCCTCGCCCGAAACTACCGGGGTGCAGAGGTTGTCAGTAGAGGGGGCGTGATCCTCGCGGCGCCGCTCATCGTTGCGGCCCTTCTCGCGTGGCTGCTCCAGAGCCGCTTGGGGTTCGAAGGTGAGGCGCTCTTCGCCGTCGTTGCCGCGACCGCTCTATACGGCGCCTTGGGGTGGCTGGATGACGCTCGCGGTACTACCGGCGTGCGGGGCCTGAAAGGGCACTTCACGCGGCTGCTCCGCAATCGCGTGGTGACCACGGGGTTGGTGAAAGCCGTCGGAGGCGCGGTCGTAGGGTTGTGGGCGGCCTACATGTTGAGCGCGCAAGGGTGGGCCATCCTGGTCGGGGGCGCTGCGATCGCCCTCTCCGCAAACACGGTGAACGCGCTGGACGTCCGCCCCGGCCGGGCCGCGAAGCTGTACCTGGCCGCCTCGATCGTCCTGGTGGCCTTTGCGTGGGCAACGCCGGTTCCCGCGCCGCTCATCGTGATGGCGGCCCTGCTCGGAGCGATGCTGGCCTTCGCGCCCGCCGACCTGCGGGAACGGATCATGCTGGGCGATACGGGAGCGAATCCTCTCGGGGCCGTGTTGGGGATGTCGGTCGTGGCCGTTACGCACTGGCCCTGTTGGCTGGCCCTGGCCGCGGCCCTGTTGGCCTTCAGCCTGGCGGCCGACCGTTGGTCGCTGACGGAGGCCATTGAGCGCACCAGATGGCTCCGTTGGCTCGACCAACTCGGCCGACCTCGGCCACCCACCTGACGGGACGAGCGATGCCAAGCGATGATCTGCCGGCGGGCTTGAGGCCGCCCGGCGTGGTGATCCTGACGGGACCCTTCGGCAGCGGGAAGACCGAGATCGCGATCAACTTGGCGCTCTGCTGGGCGGAGGCGTCCCCGACCTACCTCGCGGATCTGGACGTGATCACCCCCTACTTCCGCCCGCGCGACATCGCGTCGCAACTGGCCGACCGCGGGGTGCGCGTTCTGGCGCCGAGCGGCCCTCCGGGCGCCTCGGACGGCCCGGTCTTGCCCCGCGAGATGTCCTCCGCCATCGCGGAGGCGGACACCAGCCTGGTCATCGACGTAGGCGGTCACCCGGAGGGCGCCGGGGTTCTTACTCACTGGCGGGAGGCCCTTTCGGCCCGCAACGCGAACGTGCTTCTGGTGGTGAACCCGCGCCGGCCCGGGGGGGATTCGGTCGAGGCCTCGGCTCAGTTGGCCGAGGCAATTGGCGCGCGGGCGGGCCTGCCGCTGGCCGGAGTGATCGCCAACGGCAACCTGGGACCGCAGACGACGCTGCCCCATGCTCTCGAGGGCCTGCAGATGGGCCGCGCCCTCGAAGCGCGGCTGCGCGTGCCTGTGGTGGCCGTGTGCTGCCCGCTGGCCCTGCGGGACGAGTGCGTGGCCCAGGCGCCGGACGTGCCTGTGTTCGGATTGACATTCTACCTGCGACCGCCCTGGCAACGGTCGGTCAGTTGAGCTACTGACCTTCGCAGGAACACGGGGATAGTGGGGCGGGCATTCTTGCCCGCCATGGGCCCTTGGCGGGCAAGAATGCCCGCCCCACTGCTCCCCTCTCTACCAGGGGCTCAGCAAGAGGGCGTCGCTCATGACGCAGACGGTCGCCCGCAAGGGCCTGGTGGTCATCCACGCCGAGCGCTGCAAGTCCTGCGAGTGGTGCGTGCGGCACTGCCCGACGGAGAACTTGCGCATCGGCGCGGGCACGAACACGCGGGGACACCGCCCCGCGGAAGTGATCGATCCGGAGAACTGCACGGGCTGCGGCCAGTGCGCGCTGGTCTGCCCCGACGTCTGCATCGAGGTTTACCGCGCCAGGCGGTCCACGAGCCGATCCTGAGACGGAGGCGACGGGTTGTCCGCTGAACCCAAGGCCATTCTGATGAAGGGGAACGAGGCGGCCGCCGAGGGTGCGATCGCCGGCGGCTGCCGCTACTTCTTCGGCTACCCCATCACGCCCCAGAACGAGATCCCCCACTACATGGCGGAGCACATGCCGCAGGTTGGGGGCGTGTACCTGCAGGCCGAGAGCGAGGTCGCCGCGATCAACATGGTCTTCGGCGCCGCGTCAACGGGCGCGCGCGTCATGACCTCGTCCTCCGGGCCGGGCATCGCGCTCATGCAGGAGGGCCTGTCGTACATGATCGGCGCGCGCGTGCCCTGTCTGGTGGTCAACGTCTGCCGAGGCGGCCCCGGCCTCGGGAACATCGGCACTTCCCAGTCCGACTACTGGATGGCGACGCGCGGCGGCGGACATGGCGACGGCCGCTGCATCACCTTCGCGCCGGCGACGGTTCAGGAGCAGTACGACCTGTGCTACGAGTCCTTCGACGTGGCGGAGCGCTATCGGCACCCTGTGATGATCCTCAGCGAGGCCGCCCTTGGGCAGATGATGGAGCCTGTGTTCGTCAGGCCGCGTGGCGAGGCGCCGAAGGACGAGAAGCCGTGGGCCCTCGGCGGCCGCCGCGGAGGGCGGAACCGTCGGGTGATCAACTCACTCTACGCCCAGCCCGACGACCTCGCGCGGGAGAACCGCGTGTTGGCGGAGCTGTACGAGCAGGTGACGCGCGAGCAGGTGCGTTGGAGCGAGAAGGGCGACGACGACCCGGAAGTGCTGATCGTCGCCTTCGGCATCCCGGCCCGCTGCAGCGAGACCGCCATGGAACGGGCCGCCGCGAGCGGAGTCCGCACGCGACTCGTGCGGCCGATCAGCCTCTTCCCCTTCCCCCACGAGCCGATCCGCCGTTGGGCGAAGGTCGCCCCTCACACGCTGGTGGTCGAGGGCTCGATCGGCCAGATGGTAGACGATGTCCGGATGGCGGTGGGCGATCAATCGAAAGTCAGCCTGCTGCCGGTCCTGGGGGGGCTGCTGACCACACCCGAGGAGATCGCGCACGAGATTCAGAGAGTGTATGAAGAGGGTGGCCGGGCGCCATGAATGGCGCGCGTACACGATTGGGCGCGATGATCTTCATGCACGAGATAACCTGACATCATCCGGTCGTTGTAGGGGCAGAGCGTGCTCTGCCCCTTCCCGGGCTAGGGGCAGAGCACGCTCTGCCCCTACAACGACCCCGCGGCGTCAAGCCATTTGGTGCATAACCATCATCACGCCCGATGACGTACTTCCCATACACCCTCTCAGGCGATCGCGCGGGAGAGATGACATGCCGGAGACACAGCCGCCCGTTGAGATACCGGAGGGCATGGAGGTCGTGGCGACGCGGCCCCGGGCCCTGACCGACGTGCCCTTCACCTACTGCCCCGGCTGCACGCACGGGACGATCCATCGGCTGATCGCGGAGGTCATCGACGAACTCGGGCTCGACGACCGTACCGTAGCGATCGCCCCGGTCGGTTGCGCGGTGTGGATCTACGAGTTCTACGCGCTGGACGCCATCCAGGTGCCCCACGGCAGGGCCCCGGCCGTCGGCACGGGCATCAAGCGCGCCAGCCCGGACACGATGGTCTTCACCTACCAGGGCGACGGCGATCTGGCCGGAATCGGCCTGGCCGAGGTCACCCACGCGGCGGCGCGCGGCGAGAACCTCACGTGTTTCTTCATCAACAATGCCGTCTACGGCATGACGCAGGGCCAGATGGCCCCGACCACGCTGCCGGGCCAGAAGACGACGACCTCCCCGCGCGGGCGCGACATCGCTCGCGACGGTCACCCGATCCGCGTCTGTGAGCTGCTCTCCACCCTCGATGGCGCCACGTACGTCGAGCGGGTCATGGTTACCGACCCCAAGGCGATCCGCCACGCCAAGCGCGCCATCCGCAGGGCCTTCGAGGTGCAGATGGAGGGGCGGGGTTTCAGTCTCGTCGAGTTCCTCAGCATCTGCCCGACCTGGTGGGGCAAGAAGCCGGACGAGGCGGTGGAGTGGCTGCGCGAGAACATGATGCCCTACTACCCGCTCGGCGTGTTCAAGTCGGCGGGCCAGGCCGGCGGCGAGCAGGCGGCGTGACGCCCTCGCGGGAGTCGGGCCGCGAAAGCAGGCAGCGGGATGCGCACTGACGTCATCTTCGCCGGAATCGGCGGCCAGGGGCTCATGACCATGGGCCAGATTTTGGCCTCCGCCGCACTCAGCGAGGGAAAGCAGGCCTCCTACCTGCCGAGCTACTCGCCGGAGGTCCGGGGCGGGTGGGCGAACTGCACCGTGGTCATCTCCGAGAACAGCATCGGCAGCCCCACGGTCGGCGAACCCTCGGTGCTCGTGGCGCTGGAGCGCACCTCACTGGCGAAGCATGGCCCCACCGTGAAGCCGGGCGGCCTCATCCTGCTGAACGCGTCGCTGATTCCCGAACCGCTCCAGCGCGACGACGTGCGCCTCATCGGGGTCCCCGCTACCGAGATCGCGGACGAGCTGGGCAACCCGCACGTCGTCAACAGCGTCATGCTTGGGGCCTACGTGGCTGCGACCGAGGCCGTGACGCTGGGCAGCGTCGCCGACGCCGTCCGCGAGCAGCTCCGCAGCCGCTTCCATCTCATTGACGTCAACATGACCGCCCTCCGGAGCGGCGCCGACTTCGTCGCCTCCCACACGCCGGAGGTCGTCTGACCGTGCCCCACGCCCGTCCTCTGCCGCCCGTAAGCGCGGTGGTGTTCGACTTCGACGGCACACTGGTCCGCACCGACATCGACTTCGCCGGAATCCGCGGCCGCCTCCGCGACTTCTTCATCATCCAGGGCTGCTGGGACGAGAATCTCTACCAGCGCTACATCCTGGAGATGATCGACAACATCTGCGCCCGCCTCGATGAACCAAGAGCGCGGGAAATCCGCCGCGCCGCCATGCAAATCGTGCACCACGGCGAGGTCGCCGCGTGCGAGCGAGGCGAACCGTACCCGGGCGTCCCAGAGGCGCTGGAGGAGCTGCAGAGGCGCGGGTACCGTCTGGGGATCTTCACCCGGAACTCCCGCCCGTGCTGCGAGCTGGTGCTGAGCCGTTATCGGCTCCTGCATGATGTACTGCTGACGCGGGATGATGTTGAGAACGTGAAGCCGAACCCCGAACACCTGCAGGAGACGTTGGCGCGGCTGGGCGTGCGGCCCGAGTGGGCGGTGGTGGTCGGCGACCACTACACCGATGTGGAGACCGCCGTCGCCTGCGGCGCGCACGCGGTGGGTGTGCTGACCACGAACGGCGCCCGTGAGCGGTTCATCGAGTGCGGCGCGCGGCTGGTGCTCGATTCGGCGGCGGAGCTGCCCGGCGTGCTGCCGGCCAAGCCGGGAGGCTGACCGTGGGAACCGACCCCCTCCCTGTCGGCAAGCTGACCCCCGAGTTCCTCGCGCGGCTGCTGGGTGAGGGCGCCCGACCCGACCCACGCGTCATCCTCGGCCCCGGGATTGGTAGAGATGTCGCGGTCCTCGACTTCGGCGATCGCGCGCTGGTGGTGAAGAGCGATCCGGTCACGTTCGCCACCGATGAACTCGGGTGGTATGCGGTCAACGTCAACGCGAACGACATCGCCTGTGCCGGCGCGGAGCCGAAGTGGTTCCTCGGCACGCTGCTGCTGCCCGAAGGCCGGACCGACGAGGCCCTCGTGGCCCGCATCTTCGGGCAGATTCGCGAGGCCTGTTCGGCCATCGGGGCTTCGCTGATCGGCGGTCACACGGAGGTCACCTATGGCCTCGACCGACCGATCCTCTGCGGGCAGATGCTCGGGGAGGTCGCGAAGGAGCGCCTCATCCTCCCGACGGGCCTGCGACCCGGCCAGGCCATCGTGATGACGAAAGCGATCGCGGTTGAGGGCACGTCGATCCTGGCACGGGAAGCAGCGGATCGACTACGCGAGGCGGGGTGCACGGAGGACGAACTCGCCGCCGGGGCGGCGCGGCTGCGCGATCCTGGGATCAGCGTGGTGGCCGAGGCTCGTCTGCTGGCCTCTCTGGACATGGTGCACGCCATGCATGATCCCACGGAGGGCGGTCTCGCGACCGGCCTGTGGGAGATGGCGCAAGCGGGTGGTGTGGGGATCGACGTCTGCGCGGGTGACATCCCGATCGATCCGCTGTGCGAGCGGTTCTGCAACCTGCTGGGCCTGGACCCACTGGGCCTGATCGCCTCGGGCACGCTGCTAGCGGCCGTAACCGACGCCGACGCCGCAGTCGCCGCCTGCCGCGACGCGGGTATTCTCTGCGCGCGGATCGGGACGGTGACGGAGAGCGCGGGGAGCGTGCGCGGGCAGTGCGGAGGGCGCCGGGAGCCGCTGCCGCGCTTCGACCAGGACGAGATCGCCCGCCTGCTCGCGGAAGCCGATTGAGGCAAGTGCTGTGTTGACAACGGTAGTGAGGGTGTTCAGTGGTTGGCAGTGGGCCATGTGATCCGCTTTGGGAGGATGAGGGCCGTGAGACTACTGGTCACCGGCGGCGCCGGCTTCATCGGCTGCAACTTCGTGGCCCACATGCTGCGCCGCGAGGACCGCAGCGTCCGCGTGTTGGACGCGCTCACGTACGCGGGTAACCGCGAGAACCTCGCAGGGGTCGCGGGTGACCCGCGCCTGGAGTTCCTGCAGGGGGATGTCTGTGACCGGGAGGCGGTGGAGGGGGCGCTCACGGGCATCGACGTCGTGGTTCACTTCGCGGCGGAGAGCCACAACGATCGCTCGATCCACGGGCCCGGCGGCGCGGTGACCACAAACGTGCTGGGCACCTTCACGCTGTTGGAGGCGTCTCGGAACGCCGACATCGAGCGCTTCGTCT
>VGFC01000110.1 GCA_016869045.1 Armatimonadota bacterium | reverse complement strand
TCGTGATCCACGATGACTACGACAAGCCGGTGTACTGCAACGCTCGCAACCTGGAGCGCTTCTCGCTGCCGCAGTTCGCGGGCGAGGACCTGGACGCCCTGCCAGCGCACCAGCGGCGGTTCATCCGGGACCGCAAGCTGCTGCGGCTAGCCAGCGAGAAGTACACCGACCCGGATGCGATCCGCTGCCAGGACGACTACGCGCGCGAGCTGATCGGCTATCTGAAGGGCAACCCTCAGGTCTTCGGCTACGAACTCGAGAACGAGATGGTGGACTGCCCGCGCGAGTGGGCGACCCATGCGATCGAGATCATCCGCTCCGTCGATCCGCAGCCGCCGGTCTGCGTGAGCCACGGGGGCGGAGGCCTGCACACGGCCGACCCCTACTGGTGGACACATGAGACGCCCATCGACTTCTACACGTACCACCTCTACCCCCTCGGCATGACCGACCCGACGACGGACTACGGCGCGGCAGTGTTGGCGCTCGCGAAGTACGGGACGATGGCGGGCACATGCTTCCTGGGCGAATCGTCCGGCGATGAGTTCAGCGAGTACCCCGCGGACCGCGCCGATGACCGCCGCTACATCATGCGCGACATCATCTGGATGAGTCTCATCGCGGGCAATCCCGGCTGCTTCTACTGGAACGCGCGCGGCTACGAGATCGAGCAGTTCCGGCTCGCACGCCAGGTCATGGGCGAGATCGACTGGACGCGCTGGCAGCGCGCGAAGTCCGAGACCGCCTTGGTCGTGGATCACGCCTACAACGACGACAAGTACTACCGCTCGCCGCAGGGGAACGCCGACCGGGCGATGATGGGTCGGTACTGCCAGGCCTTCCTGAGTCAGGGGTTGGACTTCGACTTCGCGATGCGCGCCGACGGCTACGCGAAGGCCGCGACGCTGGCGGACTTCGCGATGCCGGAGATCGCGCAACACCCCTTCCGCGTGACCGAGGGGTTCCAGTTGGCCTCCCTCACACGAGCGGACCGGGCCGAGGGCCTACTGTACATCCGCAACTTCGCCGGGGTCCGCGAGTGGCCGGTGCCCAACCGCGGCAGCATGTGGCTGCGCGACCGGAAGCCCGCGCCCCTCACGGTGAGTCTTGCACTCGGGACCACGAAGGGGACCGTCCGGTGGTGGGACCTCGATGCACGCACCTCTGGCGAGAGTGAGTTCGAAGGGAGTTATACGCTCGATCTAGGCGTGACCGAGCACGATTTCGTGGTTCTTTGGCATTCAAGATAACAGAATGTGAAATCGGCTTGCGGCAGCTACTCACGTCCTTTGACCGAGGTTCGTGGCTCCGTTAGAGTGGGTACACCCCCAGTGGCCTGGGAGCCCTTCACCGCACAAGAGCCGCCGCCTCTCCATCGCAGGTCCGCGCTATCACGCCGGCTGCCCAGGGTTGTCTCGTGCGTCCACCCCGCGAAGGGAGGGGCCTCATGTACCGACCCATCTTGCGGTGGGTGTTTCCTCCGGTCGCACTGCTCTGTCTACTCACACCACTCCACGCCCAACGTCCTCCCAGGGCCCGCCCCGCGCCGCCATACGTTCCCGGGCAGGTCGTCGTGGGCTTCGCGCGGGGCGATGCGGGGCGGGCGACCGACGTTGCGGCCGCGGTCGGGGCCGTGCCGGGCAAGGTGATCCCGCGCATCAACGCGCAGGTCTTCCATCTGCCCGGCGGTCGGGACGCTGCAGCTGCGATTGCGGGGATTGCCAAGCTGCCGGGCGTGCGGTACGCGGAGCCCAACTACCGGCGGCGTGTGCTGCTGGCGGCGCCCAACGACCCGGGGTACAACCTGATTGACTACACCGTGGCGCCCTTCAACTACGATGAGGAGGGCGTCGCGACCTACTACCAGTGGACGCTCCACCAGATCGACGCGGTTCAGGCGTGGAGCATCTACCCCGGGGTCTACTACACCCAGGCCACCAAGCCCACGAACGCGCCGAAGCTGGCGGTGATCGACACGGGGATCGACTGGGGCGGCACCGATGCGATCCCCCATGCGGACTTCATCAACGCCGGCGGGTCCAGCACCGATGCGGCGCAGGGCGGGCAGATCGACCTCGCCGAAGGCCGCAACCTGATCTCGGGGGCGCTCGATCCCACCGACTTCGCTGATGACTACGGACACGGCACGGCGGTGGCCGGTACCGCCGCGGCGTCGGCGAACAACGGCACGACACTTACCTCCGGCATCGCGGGCATCGGCTACCACGCCCAGATTCTGCCGATCAAGACCTTCGACAGCACGGGCAACGGAACCGAGGCCGATACGGCGACCTCGATCGTGTATGCTGCCGACCACGGCGCTCTCATCATCAACATCAGCGCGGGGGATTACTTCTACTCCCAGGCCGAGCAGGATGCGGTGGACTACGCGTGGTCCAAGGGCAGCCTGGTGGTTGCGGCGGCCGGCAACGAGGGCGACAGCAACAACCGGCCGATGTACCCCGCGGCCCTGGACGGCGTCGTCGCGGTGGCGGCGACCACCTGGCCCGATGACTACCCGGCCAGCTACTCCAACTTCGGCTACTACATCACGGTCGGCGCTCCCGCCGGGGATGCGTCAGTGGTACCTCTAGGGTTCTGGGGCACGTGGTGCACCATGCCGACCGAACACGTGCCGCTCCACGATCTTGGCTGGCCGGGGGAGGTCGCACCGTACGAGTACCAGTTCGGCACTTCCCTCGCCTCGCCCATCGCCGCGGGCCTGGCAAGCCTCTACGCCGCGTACAAGGGGATCACGCAAGGCACGCCCAACGGGCCGCTGACGATCTACCAGGCTCTGTGTCGCGGGTGTGATGACACGATGGGCACGCCCGGCTGGAACCCTAACGTGGGCTGGGGGAGAATCAACGCCTACCACACGCTCCTCGAGGACGACTGGCGGGGCAGCACCGTTGGCGGCATCCGCGGCCAAGCCAAGTACAAGGACACGGTCGTCGCGAACGCGACGGTGAAGGCCTACATTCCGGGCAACCCAACACCCGTTGCCACGGCCACCAGCAAACCGGATGCGATGTACCAACTGACGGGTCTTGCCCCTGGTACGTACGATGTCCAGGCCTCCTACTTCGGGGAGAAGCAGACGATCTACGGGGTTCCGGTCGTGGCAAGCTGCGACCGCCCGCGCGTCAGCTTCAACATCGGCGTGGCCGTGCCGACGAAGGGGTTGGCGTGGGTCGGCACCAGCGGCTACGAGAGCGACGGCGTCGATCCCGACACCGGCGACCCCAACGTGACGACCTTCACGTTCAAGGTGCAGTACACCGACCCGACCGGCAACGCGCCGCGTCGTGCGCGCTGCCTCATCCAGCGGAAGGACTGCGGCGCGACCTGGCAGGCGTCCCGCTCGATTGCGCTGACCAAGGAGTCCGGCGACATCGCGACCGGCGCGATCTACTCCGGATCGGCAACGCTCGCCAACCTGGTCTACAAGTGCCGCTTCGACTTCCAGGACAGCGCGGGAGCCGCCGCAACCGGCGACCCCGCCGCCTTCCAGCAAGGGCCGATGATCGACGGGCGGCCCTGGGTCTGCTGGACCGGCGCCACCAACTTCGTGAGCGACGGCGTCAACCCGGACTCAGGGCCCGCCGGCACCAGCTTCCAGTTCCAGGTTCTGTACGCCGACAGCGCGGGCGATGCGCCGGCCACCTCTCAGCTCCTCATCCGCCGCGACGGGAGGATCTTCCGCCGCAAGCCGATGTCGGCAGCCGCCGCCGGCGACCTGCGTCTGGGGAAGGTCTACCGCATCTCCTGCACGCTGACCGATCCCGGTACGTATGAGTACCGGTTCAACTTCGTGGACGCCTCCGGCACGGCCCTCGGCCCGCCCGCGAACTGGACGGCCGGCCCGACGATCACGGGCACGGCCGGCGTCGCCATCACTGGCTTGGCGGCCGTGCCGACCCCAGCCGGGGCACAACTCACCTTCATCCTCTCCGGCGCGGCCAACGTGACCGCGACCATCGTCAACGTCGCCGGGCGGCCCATCAAGACGATCGTGGCCGACAAGCCCCTCGAGGCCGGCCTGCAGACGCTCCTCTGGGATCGCAGAGCAGACAGCGGCCTGGCGGTTCCCGCCGGGCTCTACCTCATCCGCGTCACGGCACGCACAGGGGACGGGGGGCAGGTGGAGGCCCTGGCGGCGGTGAATCTGCGGTAGGAAGGGGGATCGCCATGGGCATTTCACACGTCGAGGCGGTGGTGAGCGGCCCCTCCGGCCGCCAGGCCAAGGTCCGGTTCCTGGTGGACAGCGGAGCCACGTACTCGGTGCTGCCCGCCGCTACTTGGCAGGACCTGGGGCTCGAAGCCCAGGGCCCAATGGACTTCTCACTGGCTGACGGGACGCTCATCACGCGCCAGGTATCTGAGTGCCTGTTCGAGTACGACGGGGTGCGCCGCCACTCGCCGGTGGTGCTTGGTGAGGGCAGCGATGAGGCGATCCTCGGAGTGGTCACCCTCGAGAACCTGGGGCTCGTCTTCAACCCCTTCGACCGCACCCTCCGGCCGATGAAGATGATGCTGGCCTGACCTCCCCAGGCCCGCGGCTGGGATAGCGCTTCTCACGCCGACCTGAGTGTGATCAGCGCAACCTCCGGGGGGCAGTTGAGGCGGATCGGGAGGATGGCCATGCCGACGCCGCGGTTGACGTACATCGTGGTTCCGTCCACGCGCTTGATGCCGGACGCGTAGCTCCGGCAGTGAGAGGGGACGACCGGAGGGCCGTATCCGGGGATGACGATCTGGCCGCCGTGGGTGTGGCCGGCCAGGACGAGCGCGATCTTCCGTCGGGCCGCCTCCTCGATGATGTCGGGCTTGTGGGCAAGCAGCACGATGGGGACGGCGCCGGGGGCGCCGGTGAGCGTGGCGTCGAAGTCGTCGTGTCCGGTGACGGAGTCGTCGAGGCCGGCGATGGTGAGCGCGGAACGGCCCTGCGTGATGAGGATCGACTGGTTCTTCAGCACCTGCACGCCTGCGGTTTCCGTCAGCTCGCGGGTCACCTCATCGGCATCGGTCCAGTAGTCGTGGTTGCCCAGCACGGCGACCTTGCCGCAGGGCGCGGACAGCTCCTTCAGCGCCAGCGCACAGGAGTGCATGAACCGCGCGCTGCGGCTGATGTAGTCGCCGGTGAGCACGAAGAGGTCGGGTTTGAGCGCGTTTGCCGCCTTCACCGCGCGCTCGATGAACGAGGTCGGGATGTACCTGCCGCGATGCAGGTCCGTGAGGTGGCCGATGGTGAACCCGTCGAACTCCCTTCCGAGACCCCCCAGTTCCACCTCGATCCGCGATGTCTGCAGGTCCCAGCGATCGTCGCACGCAATGCCGGCCGCCAGACCGGCTACGGCGGCGCCCCCGCAGCCGATCAGCCAGCGGCGACGAGTGAGCTTCGGTCTGGCAGAGGGGGCCTCTGTCTTCACGGCGGGTCTCCCGGAACGGGTGGGGCTTTGTCTGCGTCTCCTCAGTGACATGACACTATAGCGTGAAACGTCCGATTGGCAAGGACGGATGCGGCTGGCGAGCGAAGTAGGCCAACGCAAGGGCGACGGCAGACCACAGAGGAGGCAGGGAATCTACTGTCGGCGCGTGTAGGGTTTCGGCGGACGCGAGCGACGTAAGGGACAAGGGACACGTCAGAGGCGAGGTGCCATTGTGGAGCCAACGGACGAGGAACTCGTGAGGACTGTTCTGGCGGGCAACCGTGAAGCCTTCTCTCCTCTCGTGCGGCGGCATCAGGATGCGGTCTACTCGGTCTGCTGCCACTTTCTGGGGCAGAGCGAGGAGGCCAAGGATGCGGCCCAGGAGGCCTTCGTGAGGGCCTATGGGAGTCTCGCCCGGCTGAACGAACCTCGTGCCTTCGGCTCCTGGCTGCGCGGCATCGCAGCCCACGTGGCCCTCGACCTCGCTCGCCAACGCCAAAGGCTCCTCGCGCGTCCCGAGATCGATGCGAGCGAGGCGGGGGCCTCCCCTGACCCGACGTTCGACCCGGAGCGGTCGGTCACGGCACGCGAGACACTGCGGGAAGTGCGAGAGGCGATCGACTCGCTTCCGCAGGCCTATCGTCTCGTGGCCGTGCTGCGCTTCGGGCTGGAGATGAAGTACTGCGAGATCGCCCACGCGCTCGGCATCACGGAGGGCGCTGTGGAGGTCCGACTCGTCCGCGCGCGGCGCATGCTGCGGGAGAAGCTCTCTCCGATGCTCGCCGGCGCGCCCGAAGGGGCGGTCTAGATGAGCTGCCACCTGTTTCGCAGCCGAGCCGTGGCCTATGCCGACGGCGAGTTGCCTCCCGAGGAAGCCCGCGCGATCCGCGACCATGCGAGAGCGTGCGCCGAGTGCGGCGCGGAACTCGCCGCCGTGGAGCACGAAGGCGAGATCTACGCCGCTGCGCTGCGTGGTTACGTGGCTCCCGCCGACCTGACCGATGGCGTCATGGACGCCATCGAGCACGTCCATCTCCTTCCCCGCGAACCCGCGGCGCCCGCAGCAACAGGCATCCCCCTGAGATGGGTGCTGAGCACGGCGGCGGCCGCCGCGGCCGTGCTGTTGCTGGTGATGGGCGGGATGGGCGCCTCGCTCCGCGGCCAGCGTGCCGCGACCGCGGCAGACCTGGGGTGGCGGATCATCCCGGCAACGGAGGCCGTGCAGGTGGAAGGCTACCGGCCGGCTCCGTCGGGAGGTCTGGTGTACGCCAGCGAGCCCGAGCCGCCGCGGTCCCGTCCGCGGTACGAAGTGCGGTTCGCCTCCGTCGATGGCAGCGCGATCCATCAGGCGGCGCCGGCGTTCGAGGTCGAGGAAGCCCGCGAGGCGGGCGAACCCATGGCCATGAACAAGGCGATGGGCCGCCCGGACGCCGTCACGGAGGCGGACCGGCAGCAGTTGAACGCGTCTCCTGCGGCGGGGGCCCCGGGTGGCATGTGGTACATGTCCCCGCAGCCAGCGTCCTCGGCGTCGGCGATGAAGGCCGGCGGGGGACCGCCCGGATCGCCACGGGCCGCGTCCGACGTCGTCGTGGACTCCACGGACGCGAAGGTCACGCTGACGATAACCTACGAGCGGGACCAGGATCGGTACGTCACGCTCTACGACGCGGACTTCACGGCCGACTACGTCATCCGTGCACCCGACGCTGCGAAGAAGGCCACGAAGATCGTGGCCACCTTCCCCTTCCCCAACGGTTGTGACACGGTCAGCGGCTCGAAGCTCCTGGTCGATGAGAAGCCGGACGAGGACCACACCAGCTACAGCATCGCCGGCATCCGCTGGGTGAACTGGTTCAAGCCGCAGGAGACGAAGACGATCTCGATTGCCTACCGGGCTCGGGGGCAGGGGAACTACCGGTATGTGCTGGACAAGGTGAACCTGACGCGGCGGCTGCGGTTTCTGATGCGGATCGACGGAATCGAGCGTGGCCGCGAGATCGAGCTTCCTCCCGACGCGCTCGCGCCGGGCCGTCCGCCGACCGACGTGCCGGGCCGCTGGGACTGCGCCTGGGACTACTCGCGCCTGCTCACCACGAAGGACATCGCGGTGAACTTCCCGACGAAGGAGTCGCCCTCGGTCGCGGCCGGCCGCGTCATGGAGACCGTGGGCCGCTACCTGACCGTTGCGCGGCTGGCGCCCATCATGCTCGTGGTCTTCCTCGGAGCGCTCGCGTTGGGCGGGCTCTGGAATCGGGAGCAGGCCCTGAAGATCGAGGAACTCGGCCTGCTGGGGATCGCCTTCCTGCTCTTCTACCCGCTGTTCCTGTTCGGCGCGGGGTACATCGGGCGTGACCCGGCCCTTTGCGCCGCCGTCGCCGTCGTGGTCGTGCTCAGCGCCGCCTACCTGGCCCGGTCCCACGACACCGCGCTCGCGGCCCGCGCTGCAGTCCTGGAGATCGTCCTCCTCGGCGCGTTCACCTACGCGCTCTTCGACAAGGCGCTCACGGGGCTGATCTTCACCGTGGGGGCGACGCTGCTGCTGGCGTACTTCATGCTGATGCACGGTCGGAGGACGGCAGACGCACTGCCCGGCGACCCGGCGTCCGTCGCCCGCGCGGAGATGCCGCGGCCGGCGGACACGTCTGCCGAGGAAGACCACGAGGTCTGATCGCGCCGCGAGGCCGCAACTCCCGTCAGGCTGGCCACTCATGGCGGCAGTGCTCGCACCGCGAATGCAGCACCGTCTTGCCGCCCGCAAGCAGCCCTATGGGGGCCAGCGGGAGAGCGATGAGACCCCAGAAGCAGCCCCAGCACCCGGCTTGCCCCCAATCGACGACGGGCCGCTTTACACGTCTGATGTTGGTGCTGCCACAGCTTGGGCACTTGCCCAACCACGTGTCCCGGTAGTAGCGCGCTGCCCGCTTCTCCTTCGCGGCCTCCTCTGCCGCCTCCCTGCGCCTTGCGCGCCATCTGTCCAGGCGACTCCGCGGTGGCTTCGGATCAAGGTCTCCCATACTGCACCCCCTGCCGGTTCAACCGCCCGTCTTCTGAGCCCATGGCCCGGCTGTGAGTCCTCTCCTGACTCCTGGCTCCTGACTCCTGACTCCCGTCCGTTACAGCTCCACAGGCATTCCCGTCCTCACCGACTCATCGATGGCGCAGATGACCTTCGTGGCCGCGAGGCCGTCGGCGCCGGTGACGAGGGGTTGCCTGTCCTCGATTACGCAGTCCACGAAGTGCCGGATCGACTCCACCGCGAAGCCAACCGCGCGGCCGTGGACCATGGGGGCGCCGATCACATCCGGGTAGATGCCGCCCTCCCCGGTGTACTTCTGGAGCATCCGGTTCCCCGATAGGTCGGCCATGACGTGGCCCTTGCTGCCGACCAGCTCCACCTTGAACTCGAACACCGTCGGGAACGCGGTCGAGAGAATCCAGCAGTTCTCGACATGGGCGACCGCGCCGCCCGAGAACTCCAGGATCGTGTGGAAGAAGTCCGGCGTGTCGATCCCCATGCCCTTCAGCACGCGCGAGCGCGCCACCGAGTAGACGCGCACGACCTCATCCTGGAAGAACCAGCGGAGCAGATCGACCGAGTGGCTGCCGATGAACCAGGCGACCGTCGACTTCGCCGCCCAGCTCAGCATCCCCGTCGGCACGTAGATCGTGTCGCTCAGGCGCAACGAGGCCATCTGCAGCTCGCCCAGCTCTCCGGCCTCGATGGCGAGCTTCGTCTGCGTGAACGGCGTGTTGAAGCGATTGTGGAAGTCCACCATCAGCTTCACGCCGGCCTTCCCGACCGCCGCGTTGATCGCCTCGCACTCCGCCACCGACGTCGCCATCGGCTTCTCGAGCAGGATGTGCTTGCCCGCTTCCGCCGCCGCGACCGCGATCTCCCGGTGCAGGAAGTCTGGCGTCACGATCGCGACCGCCTGCACGTCGTCACGCGCCAGCAGCTCGCGGTAGTCCGTCGTCCAGCACCCCGCGCCATACTCCGCCGCGCGCTGCTTCACCAGGTCCTCGTTGATGTCGCAGATGCACGCCAGCTTCACCCGCGCATCGGTGGAATACAGCTTCAGATGCGTCTCCCCCCACGTCCCCGTCCCAATCAGCCCGAAACCAACCTTGTCCATCGTAGGCCTCCCTGCGCGTAGCCGACTGCGGCTTGCTGTGCATTCCGCAGTTCCGGAGCGATGACCTGCAGGATCGGACGACGGTCTAGGGAGAGGATTCCGGCAGTGCAACGACCAATTGAGGGCAACACTATGCAGGGACGGACACCGTGGTCCGGTGTCCGAGGTTTGGGAGGCGGGAATGGAAGAGGCCGAACTCCAGGCTCTCCTGACGGACCTTGAGTCAGACCGGGTCGAACGTAAGGAGTCCCTCTCGGACCCCAACCGCATCCGCGAGGCGGTCTGTGCCTTTGCCAATGACCTCCCTGGTCACGGCAAGCCCGGGGTGGTCTTTGTCGGCGCGCGTGACGACGGCTCGTGCGCCGGTCTGTCGGTCACGGACAGACTGCTGTTGGACCTGGCCGCCATGCGGGATGACGGCAACATCCTCCCGTTGCCGTCACTGATGGTCCAGAAGCGCACCATCGCGGGCTGCGAACTAGCCGTGGTGATCGTGCAACCCGCGGAGGCGCCGCCGGTGCGGTACCGGGGACGCACGTGGATCCGAGTGGGGCCTCGGCGGGCGATCGCCACGCCCGAGGAAGAGCGGCGACTGCTGGAGCGGTGGGAGAGCCGGCGTCTGCCGTTCGACCTGCAACCTGTGCCGGGAACCTCCCTCGACGACCTGGACCTGGAGTGGCTTCGCAGGGAATACGTGCCCGCGTGTGTCTCAATGGAGGTGCTGGAGGCAAACGACCGCTCGCTGCACCAGCAGCTCGCGTCGGTCCGCTTCCTCTCGGCAGCAGACGAGAGCGCCCGCCCGACGGTCGTAGGCGTCCTGGTGGGGGGCAAGGACCCGCAGCGATTCCTGCCGGGGGCGTACATCCAGTTCGTACGGTTCGCCGGCACCGAGCTGGTGCACCCGGTCAAGCACCAGAAGGAACTCACGGGGCCGCTTCCCCTGCAACTGCGGCTGCTCGACGAGCTGCTCGACGCCCATGTGTCGGTGTCATCGGCTGGGGCGCTCGCCACCGTGGAGAAGCGGCACCCCGACTTCCCGCCAGGCGCCCTCCGGCAGTTGGCCCGGAACGCAGTCATCCACCGCACCTACGACGGCACCAACGCGCCCACGCGCATCTACTGGTTCGACGACCGGGTTGAGATCCACAGCCCGGGGGGCCCCTACGGGCAGGTGACGGCAGACAACTTCGGCGCGCCCGGCGTCGTCGACTACCGCAACCCGGACCTGGCCGAAGCCGCAAGGAACCTCGGCTACGTCCAGCGCTTCGGGGTGGGCATCCGGATCGCGCGCCAGGAGCTTGAGGCGAACGGGAACCCTCCGCTGGAGTTCGTCTGCGACCCATCCTACGTCCTTGCCACGGTGAGGTGCCGACCATGAGCGCCAGGATCGTCACGTTCTTCAACAACAAGGGCGGCGTCGGCAAGACCTCTCTCGTGTACCATCTCGCGTGGATGTACGCCGACCTTGGGGTGCCGGTGATCGCTGCGGATCTGGACCCTCAGGCGAACCTCACAGCCGCGTTTCTGGACGAGGGCCGTCTCACCCAGCTCTGGCCGGACGCCGCCCATCCCAAGACGGTCTTTGGGTGCATTGAGCCGTTGAAGAAGGGCGTCGGCGACGTGGGTGAGCCTTGGGTCGAGGAGATTGATGACCACCTGGGTCTTCTTGTTGGTGACCTCTCCCTGTCTCTCTTCGAGGACGAGCTCTCCGCCATGTGGCCCAAGTGCGTGGACCGCGATGAGCGGGCCTTCCGCGTGATCTCTGCGTTCTGGCGAGTCATGCAGGCGGCGGCCGGCCAACGCGGCGCTGAGATGGTGCTCATGGATGTGGGGCCCAATCTGGGCGCCATTAACCGAGCAGCCCTCATTGCCTCCGACTTCATGATCGTCCCACTTGCGCCTGACTTGTTCTCTCTTCAGGGGCTCAGGAACCTCGGCCCCACCGTGCGAGACTGGCGCTTGGGCTGGCTAGAGAGGGCGCCGCGCAACCCTGAACCGAGCCTCAGCCTTCCGGGAGGTCGCGTGGAGCCGGCTGGCTACATTGTCCTCCAGCACTCGGTCCGCCTCGATCGACCGGTCAAGGCCTACGACCAGTGGATCGCACGGATTCCCGGGTCCTACCGCGCGGACGTGCTGGATGAGCCAGTTACCGGCGAGACGACCCTGACGAACGACCCGCACTGCCTGGCCCAACTCAAGCCCTACCGCAGCCTCATGGCGATGGCGCATGAGTCCCAGAAGCCGATCTTCCACCTGAAGTCGGCGGACGGTGCCCTTGGGGCGCACGCAAAGGGGGTCCAGGAGGCAGGCCGCGATTTCCGTCATCTGGCGCACGCGATTGCCGAACGGACCGGCGCTGCGTTGCCATGACCAAGCCCCCCAACATCCTCTGGATCTGCACCGACCAGCAGCGCTTCGACACGATCCACGCGCTCGGGAACCCGCACATTCGGACGCCGAACTTGGATCGGCTCGTGTCGGAGGGCGTGGCCTTCGCGAACGCGTACTCGCAGAGCCCGGTGTGTACGCCGAGCCGAGCGTGCTTCCTGACGGGGCGGTACCCGCGGACGACGAGGTGTCGGCAGAACGGGCAGAGGATCCCCGAAGATGAGGTGCTGGTGACGCGGATGCTGGCTGAGGAGGGCTGGGACTGCGGCCTGGTGGGCAAGCTGCATCTCGCGCCCTGCGAGCCGCGGGTGTGCACCTACGAGGACCGTATCGACGACGGGTACCGGGTCTTCTGGTGGAGCCATCATCCGAACCCCGACTGGCCGCAGAACGACTACATCGACTGGCTGGCCAGGCAGGGCGTGGAGTGGGACGACTACTACCAGCCCGTGCGTAACGGGTACCAGACCTACCCCGGAATGCCCTCCGATCTGCATCAGACGACGTGGTGCGCGGAGAAGACCATCGAGTTCATGGGCGAGCAGCGCGACCGCCCGTGGCTGATGAGCGTCAACCCCTTCGATCCCCACCACCCCTTCGACCCGCCGGAGGAGTACCTGAAACGCTACGACCCGGACGCGGTGCCCGCGCCGGCGTACCGGCCGGGTGAGCTGGACAACAAGCCGGGCTTCCAGAGGGTGGATCACCAGGGCGCATATGGCGGGCACGGGCCGGCGGTCGCGAAGCTCACGGAGCGCCAGCAGCGCGAGGTGGTCGCGGCGTACTACGCGATGATCGAGCTGATCGATGACCAGGTCGGGCGAATCCTGGACGCCTTGGAGGCGACCGGCCAGCGCGAGAACACGATCATCCTGTTCCACAGCGATCACGGCGAGATGCTCGGCGACCACGGCCTCCTGCTCAAGGGGCCGTACTTCTACGACTGTGCGGTGAAGGTGCCGCTGATCGTCTCGTGGCCGGGACGGTTCGAGCAGGGCCTACGGTCGGACGCGCTCGTAGAACTGACGGACCTGGCGCCGACGCTGATGGAGGCGTGTGGGCTGCCAGTGCCGAAGCGGATGCAGGGGCGGTCGTTCTTGCCGATCCTCACCGGGGAGGCCGACCCGTCGCGGCATCGGGACTCGGTGTACTGCGAGTCCTACAACGCGCTCACGAGCCACGGCCCCTCGGCGCAGGCGACCATGTACTTCGACGGCCGGCACAAGCTGTGCGTGTACCACGTCACCGACGAGGGCGAGCTGTATGACCTGCAGAACGACCCGCAGGAGTTCGTGAACCTGTGGGATGAGCCGGCGCACAAGGACCTGAAGCTCGACCTGCTGCGCCGCTGCCTACACCGGACGGCGCTGACGGTGGACCCTGAGCCGGAGCGGATCGCGGGGTGGTGACGGACGGCATGTTCTTACAGGATGGGCAGGATGGAGCAGGATAACGGAAAGGCGACACCACACCGATGAGACGGGGCCTGGACTACCACATTCACACCTTCTATCAGAAGTGCGGGAATGCGACGCTGACGGTGGAGAACATCATCCGGCGGGCCGAGGCAATCGGGTTGACCTCCATCGCGATCACGGACCACCTGAACCACCGGGGGCAACTCCCCAACTTCCGGCTCATTCAGCAGGACATCCAGCAGGTGGAGACCTCGATTGAGGTGTGGTTTGGCTGCGAGCTGAACTTCGAGGGGTGCGACGGGCAGTGGGCCTACGACGAGGCGGTCCGCGATGAGTACGGGTTCGAGGTCGTGGTCGGGGGCATCCACTCGGCCTACACGGATAGCCAGGATCCGATGGAGGTCATCGACATCCAGCACCGCCACCACATGCGGACGCTGGAGGACCCGCTCGTGCATGTGCTCGTGCATCCGTACTGGTTCGGCGATGGGGACGTGAACCGGCGCACGCCCGAGTGGTGGCAGAGGCTCATGGAGCGGTTCCCCGAGGACCGCATCACGGAGTTGGCCCAGGCGAGCGCGGCGAACAACTCGCCCATCGAGCTGAACTCGGCGGCGATCTTCCACAATGGCCGGTACAGCGAGGGCTTCCAGGCGGCCTATGTCGAGTTCGTGCGGAGGCTCGCGGAACGCGGGGCGCTGTTCACCTTCGGCTCTGATGCCCACGACATCGGCCAGCTCGGGTGGTCTGACTATGCCGAGGGCGTGCTCGACGGGCTGGGTGTGCCCGAGCAGCAGGTCTGGCGGCCGACGAGGAAGGCGACCGCCTGACAGGATTGGCAGGATAGGCCAGGATGACGACGACCGCGATCTGTCTCATGGGCCTCGCAACGATCACGTCCGGAGCGGGCGCGGAACTCGTCTCTGTCAACGAGACCTTCGATGGCCTCACCGGAGACGGCTCGCCGCGCTGGCTTCCTCAGACGCAGGAGTGGGTGGTCTGCGGGGGCGGGTACCAGTTCACCGAGTTCCGGCGCGAGGGCTCGATCGCCTGGCTGCGCGATCCGGTGCTGAGCGACTTCTCCCTCACCGTGCGCCTCTACATCACGGATGCGGGTAGCGGCGTGAAGGCGCCGGGGATCGTCTTCCGCTCGCAGGACAGCGCGACCCACTACTACGTCCACTATGACAGCCGGAACTCCCAGGTCATCCTCGTGCGTTCGGCGCCGCGGCAGCCATGGATCGAACTGAAGCGCGTGCAGGGCGTGCCGATCGCCCCGCGGGTCTGGCACAGCGCGCGGGTCGTCTGCCGAGGCCCGCACATCAAGGCCTATCTGGACGGCAAGTGCATCGTCGAGGCCGACGACGCCACGTTGGGCGCGGGGCTGGTGGGCCTGCGCGCGGGTCAAGGACGCATCCGCTTCGAGGACCTGAAGGTGACGGGGACAGCAGTCACACTCGGAAAGGAGTGGGCTTTCATGCCTGAGAGCAAGCTGAATGATGACCTCGACCGGCCGAGGCTGGAGTCTGCAGAGCGAATCGTCGCGGTGCGCGGCGGCGGGTACTTCCCCGTGCTCATCAAGCTGCAGGACGGCTCGCTCGGCGCCGTGGTCCGCGGCGGCGCGCCTCACATCGGGATCAAGGGGCGGCTGGACTGGATCCGCTCGACCGACGGGGGGAAGACATGGACGCTGCCCTCGGTCATCGTGGACAGCCGGTGGGACGACCGCAACCCGGCGCTCGGTCAGATGCCAGACGGGACCATTGTGTGTGCCTACGCCGAAGCCCAGACCTACAACGAGAAGGGCGAGTGGGACACGGCCGCCGGCGAGTACATCCAGTTCTTCGTCACCTCGAAGGACAACGGGCAGACGTGGAGCGAGAAGCAGCTTCTCTATCGCGGCCCAATCCGAGGCGGCTCGCCCTTCGGGCGGATCATCGTGCTGAGCGACGGCACGGCGCTCCTGTCAATGTACGGCGACCTCGACCCGGACTGGCGTGGTGCGCCCACGAAAGAGCAGAACGCGGGCCAGAACCTCTGCGGCTACGTCTGCTCGCGGGACAACGGAAAGACGTGGGCCGACTTCCACCTCGTCTCGCCCGGCGGGCACAACGAGATGTCGCTGTTGGCCCTGTCCGATCAGCGGCTGATCGCCATGTGCCGGACGATGGGCGGCGCCGTTGACCAGTTCGACTCCACCGACGGGGGCGCCACGTGGCTTGGGCCGAAGTACGTCACCCAGGCCAGCCAGCACCCGCCCGATCTCGTGCGTCTCGTGAGCGGGAGACTGCTCCTCGTCTGGGGGAACCGCCGCGAACCCATCGGGGTCGGCTCGGCGATCAGCGAGGACGCGGGCCAGACTTGGCGCTACGATGACCGCGTGGAGCTTGCCTGGACCTCGAACAACACCGACTGCGGCTACCCGAGCCTCGTGCAGCTCGACGACGGTACGATCGTCATGCTGTACTACTCCGTCGGCACCGAGGAGTTCGGCGACGACGAGCTGTGCATCTGCGTGCGGTTCACGGAGGGGCAGTGGCTGGAGGCGATGAACAGATGACTGCTCGGCGTAGGCCAACACATCGGGCAGTGAAGCCAGGCCCGGGCAAGCTGCCCCAGTTCAAGACTGAGGAGGAAGAGATCCGCTTCTGGGACGAACACGACCCTGCGGACTGGATTGAGGGTCCGGCGGAGGTGATCGTGCGACTGAAGCGCAGGCCGACGAAGCTCGTGACCGTCCGCGTGGACGAGGACCTCTACGAGGACCTGCGAGCGACTGCGAAGCGGCACCACATCCCCTATCAGCGCCTCCTGCGGGAACTCGTCCGCCAGGCGCTGGCCGGGCTGAAGGCGGAGGAGTGCCGCAGCAAGGCACGAGCCAAGGCCCGTGCTGCCGCGACGGAAGGCTAGCGGAGCGATGCCCCTGTGGACCATAGAGCAACTCCTCTCCGAGGCCGTTGGCGGGCGCGTAGGCGAGCGCTTCCGAGGCCTCGATGACGTGGACCAGCTCGACGTCGAGGCGCTGCGTGTCGGCGCGGAGCAGGTGCTCGCTCGGCCGCAGAAGTCGGAGTTCATCCCGGGCGCGCGGCCGCTGAGTCGGCGGCTGCTCGCGGCGCAGTGGACGCTCGTTCTAGAGAGCCTCGGGCTGCCGGCGGAGCCGAAGGTGCTGGAGCTGTGCGCGGGCGGCAGTGACCCGGTGGTGGTGGCGGTGGATGTGCTCTTCGGCGATCACGGGACCTATGTGACGATCAACCTGAACCGCGGGCTTGCCGCCGAGCTGACCGAGCGCGCGCAGGGCCTCGATCTCCAGATCAGGATCATCGAGGATGACGCGCAGAACCTGAACTCTCTCTTCGAGGACGCCTCCTTCGATTGCGTCTGCTTCCATCACGCGGTGAACGACATCCTGCAGACGGCGGTCGCCGCGAAGTACGGTCTCGACACGCGGGACATCGACTGGTGGCCGACCGAGCGGCAGATGATCGAGTGGATGTCCGTCGAGCACAGACAGCACGGACTCACCGAGGTCGGCCTGCCGGAGCTCCGCACCATCTTCGAGGCCGCCGCGCGAGTCGTAAGGCCCGGCGGCGCGCTGGTCTTCGACCACTGGACCTGGGAGTATCACCTCGCCCTCGACTGGTTCCCCGGCGACCTCTTCAACCACCTCATCCCCCTGGCCCGCGAGGTCGCGCTCTCACTCGACACGCCGCTCCAGGAGATCACGCCGGAGGGGCTGGATCAGCAGTGGTGGATGGTGCTACGCAGGGCGTAGGCCAAGCCCTATCCGCGCGGGGACGACCGGGCCCACGTTGGGTGCGTGCTCGGGGTCGCCAAGCCGACGCTACGGCAAGCCTCCGCACTTCCGGCACGCGCGAACCTCGACTGCCTCGGTACGAGAGGCCTGGGCAAAGGCGGCCTCGCGGGTCGCGAACGGCCCATGCCAGCGCCCATGTAGGTCGCTGGTGCCTGGGTGCGTGCCTCCGCCGTTGTTGCAGTACGGGCAGTTCGCGGCGTGGACCAGTGCCTTGTGGGGCCCTGCCTGCCAGTTCTCGTAGACCCAGAACTCCATCCCGGCTGCCTCCCTTCTGGGGCAGTCCATCGTCGTGTTGCTGGTTCATCAGATCACGTCAGTGGCTCCTTCATCCCCATACGCCTCCTCAATTGCCTTCCTCGGGTCGAACATCTCCTCGATCGGGCCGAGTTGCGTCTCCAGCACGCACGGCGGTTCGTAGGTGTTGAGGTCCTCGCCATCGGCGAAGCCCTTGAGAAGTTCGACCATGTACAGGTACGTGCGCAGGGGGATGTCGGGCGGAACGCCGTGGTCGACACTGGGCACGTAGCGGCCGTGCTTGCGCGCGGTACGGTAGCGCGTGACGACCTCGGCGCGGGCCTGAGGGTAGTCGAAGCGCAGCTCGCGCTTGTCGATGCCGCCGTGGATGTAGAGCTTGGGGTAGGTCGCGAGGAACACCTCGGGATCGTTGCCGGCGGCGATCTCGATGGGTGAGATCGCGTCGATGCCCTCGGGGTGCATGACCGGGATGATCTGCCCGTTGTAGCCGTCCGAGTCCATGTCCACGCAGTCGATGCCCTTGCGCTTGAAGAACTCGTGCAGACGCTGGTAGCGCGGCAGCATGAACTCGCGCATGTGCGCCGGCGAGATCATCGCCTGGCCCTTGTAGGCCATGTCCTCCTGCAGCACGATGTGGTCCACCTTGATGCGGCTGAGCGGCTCGTCGAGCAGCTCGATGATGAACCACGTCCAGTACTCCATCATCTCGTGCACGAGGCCGGGCTGGTCGTAGAACATCACCGACAGCCCCTCGAAGCCGGCCCAGTCGCGCGCGGTCCAGTAGAGCCCGGGCACTGCGGTCACGACCGGCGCGGTCGAGCTGTTGCAGGCTTCCACCAGCTCCGTCCAGGGCGTCCCGTGGTAGTAGCGGCGGTAGCCGTCGGGGTTCAGCGTGGGCCGGACCTCATCGTCGGGGAGGTTGTCGAGCCGCCCGCGGGAGTGGGGATCGAAGCGCTGCTTCATCGCCTCGAAGTCGGCGGGCGTCTGTACGGGGAACTCGATGTACTTCCTTGTCGCGAAGCCCTCGGTGGGCTGGTCGATGGCATCGACGCGCTTCACGCCCCATGAGTCCACCCAGATGCGGACGTTGCCCCGCTCCTCGATGACGCGCTCCTCGAAGGGCGGGATCGGGCCGGTGTAGACCTTGCCCATCCCCATGCCGGGATCGGCGCCGGTGAAGCTGCCCCAGCTGCGGAGCTGCTCCTCGCTGAGGCCCTGCTTGCGCCAGGCCGCGAATGTGCTCGCCCGCGGTCCGCCAAAGGCATATGGCATCCGATCGACCGGCTCGCCCTTCACCAGAGCGCGGAAACGTTCGCGAGGGGTCATGGGGAGGCTCCCGTCACGTGGGGGTCGCGACCAACGGGCGGAGGTTCGTTGCCTATGGAGGCGGGACCTTGGGGCGTAAAGCCCATGCCGTTGTCGTCCACCTGGGAGCGCGGGCGTCCCGCCGGCTGAGGTGGAGGGAGGTGGGACGTGAGCCGTGGCGTGACCTTGCGCACGGCGACAGCCTCACGACACCACCACAGCAGCCGGCGGGACGCCCGCGCTCCCAGGTGGACGACAGCACGAACCCGTTATGCCCGGCATCTCTGTACCGTAGGACATCACACGGTCCTCCCTCGTCGCCTCCTGATCCACAGGCTACCGAGCCACACCACCAGCACCACCGGCACCCACACCGGGGCGAAGCCGAGGGCCCAGGCCCCGGCGACGCCGAGGGTGCGGCCGGACCAGTGCCAGCCGGAGCGCAGCGCCGAGGCCG
>VGFC01000109.1 GCA_016869045.1 Armatimonadota bacterium | reverse complement strand
GTTCGACGTGAAGGTCACGAACAAGGCGAAGCACGCCGAGAAGGTCACGGCAACAAGGACCGTCTCCCAGGACCCGATCAACATCCAGGTGATCCCCGAGTCGGGCAAGGTAGTGCCGGGGGTCGAGAACCTGCTGTACGTCAGCACGACCTACCCGGACGGCTCACCCGCGCCGTGCACCGTGCGCATGACGGGGCTGAAGGTCTCAGGCGAGCCGGTGGACGTGGTGCGGGGCGACAAGCGCGCCGACGACCTGGGCCTCACGGAGTTCGCCATCGAGCCGAAGACGCCGGAGGTCATCGTTGGCATCGAGGCGAGGACGGACGCGGGCGAGCGCGCCGAGCGGTCGATTGAGCTGGAGGGCGACTTCGTGCAGAGCGGGGTGCTGCTGCGGCTCGACAAGCGCCTCGCCAAGGTGGGGGACACGATCCACGCCACGGTGCTGTCTTCGGATCGCGGCCGGGGCGCGGTGTACGTGGATGTGGTGAAGGACCGCCAGACGATGCTGACTCAGGACGCGGAGGCGACGGATGGCAAGGCGACCGTGGACGTGCGCCTGACGCCGGACCTGACCGGGTCGATCTGGCTGAGCGCGTACCGCATCCTGAACACGGGCGACATCGTGCGCGATACGGCGCCGATCTTCGTCGATCCCGCGAGCGACCTGTCGATCGACGTGAAGGCAGACAAGGACACGTACCGTCCCGGAGAGGATGTGTCCGTGCAGTTCGCGGTGCGGGATGCAGCCGGGAAGCCGGTGGCGGCGGCGCTGGGGCTGAACGTGGTCGATGAGAGCGTCTTCGCGCTGCAAGAGCTGAAGCCCGGGATGGAGAAGGTCTACTTCTACCTCGAACAGGAGCTGATGAAGCCCCGCGTCGAGATTCACGAGTTCGACATGCCGGTCATCATCGCGGGCGAGCCCGGCGACAAGCCCGTGCTGGAGCGGCGAGAGCGTGCGGCGAAGGTGTTGATGGCCTCGGCGGAGATGCCTGAGGCGCCGGGGTACAAGGTGGATACGTACGGGGACCGGGTGAACAAGCTGAAGGAGGAGTGGGCCAAGGAGCTGGAGCCGAAGCTCGAGAAGATCCAGCAGGCGATCCAGAAGTACCAGGAGCGGCACAACGGGCGATCGTTCAAGGCGAAACTGGGCGCGCGACCGCTGCTGGCGGCGGGGCTGCTGAGCGCGCAGGATGTAGTGGACCAGTGGGACCAGCCCTTCCTCTTCCCGACGCAGGGCAACGGCGACCAGGACGCATGGATGCTGATCATCCAGGCCATCGGCCCGGACGGGAAGGCGGATACGGTTGACGACCTGTTCCTGGCAACGGTCTGGCCGCAAACCGTCTTCGAGGATCTCAACAGCGTGGCCGTCGGCGGCAGGGGCTTCAGGGGCGGCATGATGGGCATGCCTGGGGCGGGCGGCGGGCCGATGCTGATGGCGAGGGCGGCCGAGGGGGCGCCTGTGCCGGAGATGGCGATGGCGATGGACGCGGCGGCGATGAAGGGCGAGCCGGGGCCGAAGGGGGCGGCCGGAGGCGAGGGGCAGAAGCCGGTACGCGTGCGGAAGTTCTTCCCGGAGACGATGTTCAGCGAGCCATCGCTCATCACCGATGAGAGCGGCCGTGCGACGCTCTCCCTGAAGATGGCCGACAGCATCACGATGTGGCGCATGACCGCGATGGCGAACTCGGCGGCGGGGCAGCTCGGCTCAACGACGAGCGGGCTGCGCTGCTTCCAGGACTTCTTCGTGGACATCGACCTGCCGGTCTCGCTGACGCGCAACGACCAGGTCAGCATCCCCGTGATGGTCTTCAACCACCTGGACGCGCCGCAGACGGTGAGGTTGGAGCTGACCGAGGGCGGTTGGTTCGCGCTCGACGGCGAGCCGAAGCGGTCGCTGGAGATCGGCGCCAAGGACGAGGCGGCGGTGTACTTCACGATCACCGCCAAGGAGATCGGCGACCACCCGCTGACGGTGCACGCGTACGGCTCGAAGCTGAGCGACGCCATCGAGCGGCGGATCGAAGTGCGCCCCGACGGCGAGGAGACGCTGGCGACGATCAACGACCGGCTGGACAGCGACGTGACCAAGACCGTCACGATCCCGCGCGAGGCGATCGACGGCGCGTCGGACATCCTGGTGAAGATCTACTCGGGCATCTTCAGCCAGGCGGTCGAGGGGCTCGACTCGATCCTCCAAATGCCCTTCGGCTGCTTCGAGCAGACCTCGTCAGCCACGTACCCGAACATCCTCGTGCTGGACTACATGAAAACCACCGGGCAGGTCACGCCCGAGATTCGCATGAAGGCCGAGGGCTTCATCAACACGGGCTATCAGCGCTTGGTGGCGTACGAGGTGCCGGGCGGCGGGTTCTCGTGGTTCGGCGAGGCGCCGGCGAACAAGATCCTGACGGCCTACGGGCTGATGGAGTTCGGCGACATGAGCCGCGTGTACGAGGTGGATGAGGCGCTCATCCAGCGCACCGCCGAGTGGCTGTTCAGCCAGCAGGAGGGCGACGGGAGCTGGAAGCCGGACGCGGCGTACCTGCACCAGGAGAGCTGGGGGCGCATCCAGAACTCGAGCCTCCTGCCGACGGCGTACATCGCGTGGGCCATCGGGCGCGCGACGCCAAAGGAGCCGCGCCTGCAGAGCGCGGTGAGCTACATCAAGCAGCACGCAAACGAGGCGAAGGACGCGTATACGCTCGCGCTCGTGTGCAACGCGCTCGTCGCGAACGCGCCCGATGACGCCGCGACGCAGCAGCAGCTCGACCGGCTCGTGAAGATGGCCCAGCGCAAGGACGGGAAGATGTGGTGGCAGTCGGACATCACGGGCATCACGCACAGCTCGGGCCAGTCGGCGGACCTGGAGGCGACGGGGCTCGCGGTCTGGGGCCTGATCCACTCCGGCACGCGGCCGGGCGAGGCGACGGAGGTGCTGAACTACCTGATCGCCTCGAAGGACCCGCGGGGCACCTGGTACTCGACGCAGGCGACCGTGCTCGCGCTCGGGGCGCTTCTTGATGCGCAGAAGGGCAGCACGCAGAAGGTGAACGCGGAGATCACCGTGCTGTGCAATGGCGAGCAGGTCAAAGGCCTGGCGATCGACGAGAAGAACGCGGATGTGGTGCACTTCATCAGCCTCAAGCCCCACGTCCATGAGGGCGACAACGAGGTGAAGATCAAGTTCGCCGGGCAGGGCACGAGCCTTTACCAGATCACGACGAAGTACTACCTCCCCTGGAAGGGCCGCCCCTCGGCGAGCGAGGCGGTCGCCATCGACGTGAAGTACGACAAGACCGAACTCGCAGTCGAAGACATGGTGACCGCCCAGGCGAAGATCAAGAACACGACGCCCGGTCGGATGGGCATGGTGCTCGTGGACCTCGGGATTCCGCCGGGGTTCGAGGTGCAGGCGGGCGACCTCGCGGAGCTGGTGGGCTCCAAGATCATACAGAAGTACACCCTCACCGGGCGGCAGGTCATCGTGTACCTTGAAGAGCTGAAGGCCGGGCAGGAGGTCACGCTGCAGTACCGGCTCAAGGCGAAGTTCCCCATCAAGGCCAAGACGTCGGAGAGCACGGCGTACGAGTACTACAACCCCGACAACAAGGGGATCGCGCAGCCGGAGGAGTTGGTGGTTACGGCGGGTTGAGAGGGTATAGCCGGCAGTTCGGGGACACGATCCCAGTTCGCACACGACGCGAATTGGGTCATGTCCCCGAATTGCCTTCCGGAACCCGATCCGCGCGGGTGGTGTCCAACCCCGAAGGGGCTGCAGATGATCTCGACTCGCACGCTCGCGCGGATCTTCGCTGCCGCTCTGCTGGTGACAGGCGGACGGTTCGCGCGTGCGGACGACATCTCGATCGCGTCGGCGGTCAGCGGGCGCACGGTGCGGGCCGCCGACGGCCGCGTGCTGGTGCGGCTGCGGGAGCGCGCTGATGCTCCGGCGGCGTTCGGGCGGCGGGATCTGACCGCCGGCGCCGACCTTCTCCCCGATGGTCGCCTGGCAATCGTCCGGCTGGCGCCCGGGCAGAGCGTCGAGGCGGCCCTGAGCCACTTTCGCTCGCTCCCCAACGTGGTCGCGGCGGAGCCGGACTACGTAGTGCGGGCGAGCTTCTCGCCCAATGACCCGCTGTGGGATGACCAGTGCGGCCTGCGCCGCCTGCAGCTTCCCGGCGCGTGGAACCACCAGCGCGGGCACCCGGATGTGACGATCGCGATCCTGGATTCTGGGGTCGCGTACGATCACCCCGACCTCATCGGCAACCTCCGGCGCAGCAGCCCCGATCTCGACCGCTGGGAGCGCGGACATCTTGTCCGCAGCGGTGGCGGACAGGATGTCCGCGCTCCGGCCGATCCCCCGAATGGCGTGGACGATGACGGCAACGGCCTCGTGGACGACTTCCGGGGTTGGGACTTTGCCGACAACGACAACGATCCGCACGCCGACCGGGGCGACGGGATCGGGATGGCCCACGGCACGCATGTCGCGGGCCTGGCGGCGGCGGTGACGGACAACCACGTGGGCATGGCCGGCGCGGGGTGGAACTGCACGTACCTGCCGGTGCGCGTGATCGATGCGTTCGGCGTGGGTTACCTCAGCGATGTGGCGCGCGGAATCGAGTACGCGACGGACCAGGGCTGCGCGGTCATCAACCTGAGCCTGGAGGGGCCCTTCTCGCGCACGATCCAGGCGGCGATCGACTACGCGCACGAGCGAGGTGTGGTGATCTGCGCGGCGGCGGGGAACACCGCGCAGGAGTTTACGGCCGACCCCGCGACCTGGGTCACGCCGGTCTGCAACGACGGCGACGATCCGGCGGTCAGCAATCATGTCATCGGCGTCGCGGCCATCGGCTGTGACAACGTGAAGCTCGATGTCTCGAACTACGCGTCGGCCTACTCGCTGATCGACCTCGCGGCGCCGGGCCGCAGCACGACGAGCGCCTGGTGGCCCGGCGGAGGCTATGCAGCGGTCTCCGGCACCTCACAGGCCGCGCCGCAGGTCGCCGGGGTCGCGGCGTTACTCGTGGCGCAGTTCGGGCGCGTCGGCCCGGATGTCATCACCCAGTTCCTGCGCAGCACGGCGGTCAGCATCGATGCCGACAATCCGTCCTTCGCGGGCAAGCTGGGAGCCGGCCGGGCGAGCGCGTACAACGCGATCCTCTCGGACTCGCCTGGGCCGATCGTCGGGGTCTCGCTGACAGTGGTGGTTGTGGACGGCGCCACGGCCGCGCGCGCCCTGCCCGGGCAGTTGGTGGACCTGCAGATCGCGCTGAGGAACCTGGGCGCCGTGGCGGCGACGAACGTGCAGTGCGCGCTCGCCAGCGGCGACCCGCTGGTCGTCGTGAAGCGCGCCACGGCGGCGTACGGGAGCCTGGCGCCAGGGGAGACCCGCGCCTCCGCGACCGCCTTCCGTCTGCGCGTGCGCAGTGGCGTGCCCCAGGGCACCTCGGTTCCGCTGACGCTGACGATCCAGGCCGATGGCGCGGGGCCGTGGACCGATGACCACCTGCGGCTGCCCGTGGGTTGGGATGCGCTCGGCGAGCCGGACGACACCTGCGCGGATGCCTTCGAGGCGACGCTTGGCACGGTCTATGACCGGGAGATCGGCAGCACGCTCGATCAGGACTGGTTCAGCTTCCCGGCAGTCGCCGGGAAGGAGTACGTCATCGAGACGAAGCCCCGCCTCGCGAGCGCGCCCAAGACGGCGCTTTCGATCCGTGAGCCGGACTGCGGGCGCGAGGCGCTCTTCGTCTCCGGCGAGGGCGGGGCGGCGCTAGCGCGCTGGGTCTGCCCAGCGAGCGGGCGGTATTCGGTCGCGGTGACGGGCGATGACCACCTGTGGACGGGGCCTTACCGGTTCCGCGTGCGCATCGGCGGGGACGGGACGGTGGGGCCGGTTCAGGCGACGCGTGTGAGCCTCCAGGATGACACCGTGGGGGCCGGCCTCGGGAACGGCGACGGCCGCGCCGACCCGGGCGAGACGGTCCAGCTGCGGGTGGAACTGACGAACCGCGGGCCGCTGCCGATCACTGGCGTGTCGGCGAAGCTGACGACCTCGCGCAGCTCCGTGAAGATCCTCTCGGCCGACGCCGCGTTCCCCGACCTTCAGCCGGGCGGCACGGGGTGGTCCCAGACGGCCTACCTCGTTCGGATCGCGCCCGGGATGCTGGAGCCCACGGTTCCGGTGTTGAGCTTCGCGGTCACTGCGGCGGAGGGCACCTGGACGTCGTCGCTGAGGCTGCCGGTCGGGCGCTCCGACCTCGGCGAGCCGGACGACAGCTGCGGCGAGGGTGTCATCATCTACGCAGACGACTTCCACCACCTGCGCGCCTTCGAGCAGGCGGGCGATCGGGATTGGTTCACCTTCGACGCGACCGCCGGGACGCGGTATCGCTTCGCGACCTGGGCGACGAGCGATGTGGGCGTCGATACCGCGCTCGCGCTGCACGGGCTGTACCGCGGGGCCCCGCTGGCCTTCGGGCAACCGGCGGCCATCGCGCTGTCGCGAGTGGATTGGCTCTGCCCGGAGTCGGGGCGCTACGGAATCGTGGTCTCGCCGACGCAGGCCAGCGCGCTCGGGCGGTACGAGTTCTCCATCCTCCCGCTCAACAACCTCGGCCCGGCGGAGCCGGACAACGAGTGCGCGAAGGCCGCGCCGATCCCGACCGACGGCACGCACCAGCTGCGCGACTTCGGCGTGCCGGGCGACGAGGACTGGGTCAGCTTCGACGCGGTCGATGGCGCGACATACGTGATCGAGACGGGGCCGGCGCCCGGCTGGACGCCCCGGCAGACCAAGTCGCCTCCGAACGGCCAGCCGCGCGTCCCCGATACCGTCCTGGAGCTACACGACCAGAACTGCGGCGGGCAGTTGGCGGCCGATGACGACGGCGGCGCGGGGCTCTTCTCGCGGCTGACCTTCTCGGCGGTCGGCGATGGCACATACAGCGTCCGGGTCACCGAGTTCGACGGCACGGTCGGCCAGTACGAGGTGTGGGTGCGCCGCAACCGCGCGCCGGTGCTGGCCTTCGCTGGCGACACGGGGTATGAGTCCGACCTCGTGGAGCCGCAGACGGGCGTTGCGGGCGAGACGCGCTTCCGCTTCAGGGCGACCTACACCGACCCCGACGGCGATCCGGCCAAGTTCGTCCGCCTGCGGCTGTACGTGGGGGGCGTCGAGTCGCCGGCGAGTCCGATCAACCTGCGGGCGGTCGCCGGCGACCCGCTCACCGGGGTGCGGTACTTCGCGCGACGCACGCTGCCGGAGGGCGAGTACCAGTGTCTCGTCGAGGCGAGCGACGGCTCGATGGCCGCCTTTGGCCCACCAACCTCCCTCACCCCCGGCCCGACGGTTACTGCTGCGGGCGGGGCAGGGACGACGGCGTTCATCACCTCCCTGACGGTTGCCTCCGAACCTCGCCGTTTCGCCGAGATCCGCTTCGCGACCGCCGGCGAGGGCCGCGTGACGGCCCGCATCCTCAACATCGCGGGGCAAGAGGTTCGACGGCTCGCGAACGATCACGCGGTGACGGCGGGGATCAACACGCTGACGTGGGACGGCACCACGGGGACGGGCGGAACGGCGCCAGCAGGGATGTACCTCGCAGAGGTTGCAGTTGCATCGGCTGCAGGCGAGCGGCAGAAGAGAGTGGCGGCGTTCCGGTGGTAGGCGAGGGGTTCTGCTCGCCCTCCGCGAAACACGCCTGCATGATCGGCAGGCAGGACCCCGGCGTGGTTGTGCGCGCAGAGCGCCCGCCCAGCATCTGGCGGGCCGTGCTGTTTTCGGTGATCCTGGCGCCGTTCCACACGTACTGGCTCATCCATCTGGAGATCGTGCGCGGGACGGGGTTCTCGAGCACGGTCAGCCTCTTCTTCAACGTCATCCTCACCCTTGTCGTGCTGGTCGGGATCAACGTTCCGCTGCGGCGGTTCGCGCCGCGTCACGCGCTGACGCGGGCGGAGCTGATCGTGGTCTACATCATGCTCTCGCTGGTGACGTGCCTGTGCTCGATTGACATGATGAAGCCGCTGATCTGCCTGATGCCCTACGCGCGGGAGTACGCGACCCCCGAGAACCGTTGGGAGCAGCTCTTCTTCCGTCACCTCCCGCAGCAGTGGATCGTGTCCGACCCGGCGGCGGTGCGCGCGTACTACGAGGGCGGGACAACGTCCTACCGCGCCGAGTTCGTGCAGGCGTGGCTGTCGCCCGTGCTGCTGTGGGTCGGGTTCATCGTGGTGCTGACCTTCGTGATGCTCTGCCTGAACGTGCTCATCCGGCGGCGCTGGATGGACCACGAGCGGCTGACGTACCCCGTTGCGCTGTTGCCTTTCGAGCTGACGGAACCGTCGGGCGGGTTCTACCGGCAGCGCGTGATGTGGATCGGCTTCGCGGCCGCCGGGCTGTATGACCTGTTCAACGGCCTGCACTCGCTCTGGCCAGTGGTTCCTGCGCTGAACATGCAGAACTTCTACCTACACCCGTACATTCGCGTTTCGCCGTGGGACGCGATCGGCTGGACGCCGCTGACGCTGTTCCCGTTCGTGGTGGGGATGGGGTTCCTGCTGCCGATCGAGCTGCTGATGAGCTTCTGGGTCTTCTTCTGCGTGTGGAAGCTGGAGAGCGTGGCGGCCCACTCCTTCGGCCTCCCGCTCGGCCGCCACCAGTGGCCTTTCCTGGACGAGCAGGCGCTGGGGTGCTACATGGCGATCGTCGCCTTTGCGCTCTACGCGATGAGGCACCACCTGCGGGATGTCCTGAGAGAGTGTCTCTCCGCGCGCAGCGGGGTGCATCCGGGTGACCCGTTCAGCTACCGCACGGCCTTCTGGGGAGCCGCGATTGGCTTCGCGGTGCTGGTGGTGTTCCTGATCCAGGCGGGGATGCCCGTGTGGGCGTCGGTGGCCTTCTTCGTGCTGTACTACCTGATCGCGCTGTGCATCACCCGCATGAGGGCGCAGTTCGGCCCGCCGGTGCATGACCTGCACTTCGTCGGCCCGGACCAGACGCTGACCTCCGTGCTCGGCGCGCGGGCCTTCTCGCCGCGCTCGCTGACGGCCCTGACGTATCTGTACTGGTTCAACCGCGCCTATCGCTCACACCCGATGCCGCACCAGATGGAGACGCTGAAGATGTGCCGCCGGGCCGAGATCATCCCGCGCGGGATCGCGGTCTCGATGGTCATCGCGATCCTGGTCGGCGCGCTGGCGCACTTCTGGAGCTACCTGCACATCGCCTACAGCCTCGGCGCGGCCCGGAAGATGGTCGGCTGGGGAACGTACGGCTATGCGCGGGAGGCCTTCGGGCGGCTGGAGAACTGGCTGACGGCGCCCAGCTCCCCCAACCCGCAGATAATCGGCGCGATCCTGTGGGGGTTCGTCAGTACACTCGGGCTGATGGGACTACAGGCGCGCGTCGTCTGGCTGCCCCTGCACCCGCTGGGGTATGCGATCAGCAACGGCTGGTCGGCGCACTGGACCTACTCCAGCCTGTTCGTCGCGTGGACGCTGAAGGCGGTCATCAGCCGGTACTGGGGCCACAAGGGCTACCTGAACGCGCTGCCCTTCTTCTTCGGCCTGATTCTGGGCGAGTTCGTGGTCGGCGGGCTGTGGACGGTGGTAGGGACGGTGACGGGCCTGCCGACGTTCAGCTTCTGGCGAGGGTAGAGCGCGTGGGAGGGCTTCAGCCCCGACGGCGCCTCTTGATGAGCACCCCTCCTCCGGCCAGCCCAAGGCCGAAGAGCGCCAAGGTCACGGGTTCAGGGACGGGTCTGAGGGTCACGGGCAGGCTCTTGTCGAGGCGGATGACCTGGCCATCCGCGCCGATGACCTGCCAGAAGGCGACGCGGGAGGACGTGTACATTCGCAGGTTGGCGGCCCAGTGCGGGTCGATGGCGCGGCCGAGGTTGTTCCACATGCCGCCGTCGTTCTCGCCGTCCCCCCACTGCCAGCTCCCCCTCCACACATCGGAGCCGATCTGCTTGATCTCACCGGGGTCATTGGGGACGATGAGGTTCGGCGTGTAGGAGGGCTGCCCGATCAGCCGCAGGCGCATCGTCAGGCTGCCCTCGAGCCCCTGCCCCGCCATGCCGTGTAGCACGCCGAGGCCGACCACGTCGCGACGCGTGTCGGAATAGAGGAAGATGGAGCTGACGAGGCTCTCCTGCGGCACGCCCCGGGGGAAGGCGCTCAGCACGAGCCCGTGGTAGTCGTAGAAGCCCTTGGCCGATCCCGTGCCGGAGAAGGGCTCAACGATGCCGAGGGTCTTGCCGTCTTGGATCACGTAGAAAGGCACCGCATCGGCCAGGCTGCGACCGATCGGCGCGAAGAACAACCCACAGAGGATGAGCCCAGCGCAAAGTCCCCTGACCACCGGCGGTCCCCCGACAGCGCCGTGATACTGTGCCCGCTGCCCGGCAGAATACCCGAGGCGCCTTGCAGGGACCGCAAGGGGATGCAAATCTTGTGAAACGGGGATTGGGGGACATGACCCAGTTCGCGTCGTGTGCGAACTGGGATCGTGTGCCCCAATCCCCAATCCTATCCGCCGGCGCGCCCTATGGCCTGACCGAGGAGGACTTCGGCCTGGTTGCGGCTGGCGGCGCCGAGGACGAAGGCGCATACACGCCCTCGGGTCCGCACGCCGTTCCAGCGGTTGTTCTCGGGTGCCACGCGGCGGCTGCCGGGGGTGCCGGAGGACGGGTCACCCCCGATGCGCGCCTTGACGAAGGCCGCCCAGCCGGCCATGGCCGCCTGGTCGTCGGGGTAGCGCACGATCACGCCGCCGTGGACGTTCTCGCCCATCTGGTACTCGGCGGCGACTCCCTCCGTCGTTGGGCTCAGGGCCAGCGCCTCAGACGAGACCGGCCCGTTGGCGTGGAAGTAGATCGCGGTGTGCGCCAGCTGATTCCCGCTCGGCAGCCAACTCACCACCTCGGGCGGTGCGCCCGCGCCCGCGAGCGCCGCGGCGATGTCCCGGCCCAGCTTCGTCAGGCGCACCTTGTCGAAAGCTGGGTCGGGTGGATCGGAGGCCAGCACAATCGCGTAGCGGCCCTTCCAGATCCGCAGGTCCCGGCCCCAGTTCGCGGCCTGGCCCAGACCCACGAGCGGCTCGGTCCCCCGGTTCCGGGAGAAGAGCCCCCAGGCGTCCGCCGCCTTCTGGGCCTCGACGATCGCCGCACGGATCGTCTGCCCCTTGGGATGTGCGAACTCCGCCGCCGCCAGGGCCACGACGGCGTAGTCGGTCACCGGCTCGTCGGCGAGCGGCGCCGGCAGCGACACCGTCGGTGGCGGAGCCTCCGCCGAGGTCTCCTCCGTCGCGGGCTCGGCCTCCGCGGCCGCCTCCACGGGCGCCGGTTCGGGCGGCTTCAGATCGTCCGCCGACAGCGTCGTCACGTCACCGGAGAGCTTCAGCCCCGAACGCGCTCCCGCCTGGCGCAGGATCTCCGCCAGGCGCGCTTGCGCTGCGTCGGTCGCCGGCGGCGTCTCGGTCGTCGTAGCCTGCGTCTCCGTGGTGGAGGGCTGGCCTTCCGTGGTCGGCGTCTGTGGCTCGACCTTCTCGGCAGGCTTGCCCTTCTGGAGCTTCCACCATTCGATGACCTTGGCCGACGAGGCCGGCCCGCTCGCCAACGCGACGGCCAGCAGTGCTGCGATCGGTGCGCCAACCAGACTGCGCATGGGTCTTACCCTCCTCGGCCGATGCTCTGCAGGAAGTCGTCTGCCGCCTTGAGCGTCGCCTCGTCGCTCTGCAGGAACTGGGCCTGCATAATCCGGCGGTAGTAGGCGACGAGTGGGTCCACCTTGTAGTTGTCCATCGCCTGCGCCGTGCGGATCACCCGGGGCATCCAGGCGGAGACCATGAAGCTGTGATACGAGCGCGGCCCGCCCTGTCGCGCGGCGTAGCGTAACTCGTTGGCGTCGTGAGCGTCGCCGTACCACATCCAGTCCTGCCCCAGCGCGTACAGCAGCCCATCCACCCCGCGCTGAAAGACCTGCTCCCACCAGTTCGCATCGGCCTCCTCGCCCATCTCGCGGGCCAGCTGCCGGAACTCACCGGCCACGTTCACGCTCGTGGTGTGAGTGTTGATGACCCACGGGTTCTCCTGCCACAACGGCAGGTTCATGTAGTCGAACCAGTACCCGCCGTCGGGGGTCAGCTTCGTCCAGGAGCCGGGCGCGTTGGGGTCGAACGCGTTCCGGGCGCGCTGCAGCGCCAGGTAGACCTGCCCCTTCTCGTCCGCGGTCAGGTGCGGCGACTGCATCAGCCGCCGGAACTCCCCCATCCGGTACTCCCAGTACTGGCAGAAGACGTGGGTGAAGTAGTCCTCGGGGTTCGGCAATCGGGCCGCCAGCTCGCGCCACATGCTCATGTCGGGCGGCGCGCCGCAGTCGTTCGCGCGCTCGATGAAGAAGCGCAACATGCGAATCGCGTGATCGCGCAGCAGGGCCTGGTCCGCCAGCGGATCGACGCGGATGCCCTTCATCTGGATCGTCATCGCGCCCCACATGTGCCCGTCGCGATGGCCGTAGCAACCGCCCGCGCCGCCGGGAATCCAGCTCGCGAACTCGCGCGGATGATACCGCGCCATCCGTAGGATTCGCTCGCCCGCGTCGATCTCCGGCCACTCCGTCCAGTAGCCGTCCTTCGCGGACGCCGGCAGCGGGGGCTTGTCCTCCGTGAGGTCCGCGTCCCACACCTGGAACTCGCGCAGCGCGCTCTTCAGGCTTCCTGCGTACGGCATCATGAACGCGTGGAAGTCGAAGCTATGCTCAAACCCGCCCGGCCCCGCTGCGATGTCGCGGAACTCCCACGACAGGCGGAACGACCCATCATCTTGCCTCACGGGCTGGCACATGATCGTCGGGCGCAGCTCGACGACGTAGTCCTCGATGTGCCAGCGCCGGATCTCAGCCGGGATGGGATGGTAGATCACGATCCCCGCCGTATCGTCAGCGGAGTGCAGGATGAAGAAGGGCTTGGTCGTCTCTCCGAAGCGATAGCACGGCGCGGCCTCGCCCAGCACGCTCGTCTCCAGCCGGTTGCCCACGAAGTAGGACAGGCGGTCCAGGTTCGGGGGCACGGCGAAGGCGACCTCAAAGCGCGGGAGCTTCGACTCGTTCGCCAGGTAGACGCGGATGAACTCCGACAGGATCGGCGACCCCCGGAAGGCCTCGCTGTAGACCTCCAGCGCGGGGTAGCCGGACCGGGACTCCGCGAGGGTCTTGTAGCGGTAGCAGTAGCCCGCGTCCGTCTCCAGCCCGGCCTCCTTGTAGCCGAGCGGCTCACCCGAACTCACCCGGATGTCCAGTCGCGTGACCTCCGGCGCCTTCGGATCGGCCGGCCGGATCAGGAACCTGAGGTCGGGCGTGAAGTTGAGCTGCATGGTCCCGACGTCCAGCAGCCCGGGTAGCGGAACTAGCTCCGGCAGCGCCCAGAAACGCGGGACGTTGTCCTCGACCTCGTTCAGCAGCGGGACCTTCCGGAACGCCTCGGGCGGCTCCGTCTCCTCGACCACCACGTTATCGAACCACGCCGTTCCCTGCGCCTCCCAGACCATCAACCGGACGCGGAAGTACGCGATCTCCTCCTTGGCCTCGCGGAAGTACGAGCCCTCATGCAGCGTCCAGTCCGTCGTGCCGACCGTCAGCCCGAGGTCCGTGTGGCCTACCTCCTGCTGCTTCGCATCGAGCCAGCTGATCTGTGCCCCGGCGAGATTCCACGGCTCCTTCCCGCGCCGAATGTTGTCGGTCTTCATCGAGAACGCGACGCGCAGGAACTGCTGCGCATACGGAATCAGCGGCGTCTGCACGGCCGCCCCGTCCGTCAGCCGCACCGATCCCGTGCCGCCATGCGCCTGCTGCCCATCGAGTTCGACCTTGCCGAACGCGACCTTCCACCCGTCCAACGTCCCCTCGAAGCCGCCCTGCGCAATCAGCGACTTCGGCAGCTGCGCCTGCGCCGCGGCCGCAGTCACGCACACGAACACCAGACAGAACCACCGCGGGCTACGCATCATCGCGTCTCCTCATCCGCCTCGGGGATGGGGCCGAGAAGCTGCTCGGCAAGGGCGAGGAACTCCTCGGCGTGGGAGATGAGTTGGGAAGCCCTGGCCTCAGAGACTTCCTGCAGCGGCCGGTAGTCCGCTACGATCCGCGTGCGCTCGGCCTCGATGAGGACGCGGTGCAGATGGGTCGGCGCTCTACCCGTCTTCGCAAAGTGCAGCCCGAACGCCCCAATGACGCTTCCATGTGACGAGAAGTCCAGGCCCTCCCCAAGCAGCAGGGCGCGGACCACGTTGTACATTGCGTAGTAGGCGCTCGAGGCAGCCCTGAACACCTTGTGCATGCCCAAGGCCGCCCGCGCAAGTTCGACCTCATCCTGCGCCCGACGAACGAGAGCCTCCTGCTCAGCGGTCATAGGGCTACCCCCTCACGCTGCACGTTCCTCAGCAGGCTGATCGGCGCCGCGGCGTACTCATCGTCGGAGGCAAAGAACCGCTCCACCAGGACGTCATGGCGGAGGCAGACTCGCGCCGTTGCCTCGCTCGTCCGGTCTCCCTCCTCCCAGTCATCCACGGGCCCCCGCAGCACCACCAGCACGTCGATGTCCGACCCGTCCTCGGCGTCGCCGCGCGCCTGGGAGCCGAACAGGATCATCTTCACGAGGCGGTCGCCGTAGAGTGCCTCGAACTCCCGCTTCAGCTCCTCGAGGATGGGCTTGATCGCCGGCCTCATCGGTGCCTCCAACCTTGGGCAGGAGCCCGCGCCTTTCGCCTTGGTCGTTCCCATGTAGGGGCGCGATTCATCGCGCCCTGCCATGTAGGGGCGCCATTCATGGCGCCCGCCCCGCCGTCAGATGCGCTTCGGGCAGACATCGCTCAGCGGGCAGGTGTCGCACTGCGGCGCGCGGGCGATGCAGACCTGCCGGCCATGCAGGATCAGCGCGTGGCCTACGAACACCCACCGGTCCTGCGGGAAGAGCGGCATCAGTTCCTTCTCGACCTTCTCCGGGTACCTCTCTGTACGCTTGCACAGGCCCATGCGTATCGCGAGCCGATGCACGTGCGTATCCACAACGATCCCCGACGGAATGCCAAACGCCGTCCCCAGCAGCACGTTCGCCGTCTTCCGCGCGACGCCCGCTAGCGCCGTCAGTTGCTCCATCGTCTGCGGCACCTCGCCGCCGAACTCCTCGCAAAGCTGCGCGGACATCAGCCGCAGGTTCTTGGCCTTGTTGCGAAACAGCCCGATGCTCCTGATCGCCCCCTCGACCTCCGCCTGACTCGCCGCCGCCAACGCCGCCGGGTTCGGGTAGCGCCGGAAGAGGTCCGGTGTGATCTTGTTCACCTGCTCATCCGACGTCTGCGCCGACAGGATCGTCGCCACCAATAGCTGGAACGGGTCCTTCCAGTGCAGCGCGCAATCCGCCCCCGGATACGCCCCCTCCAACCGCCGCAGTATCTCCAGCGCGCGGGCGTGCTTGTCCGCCTTGCTCTCGGGAGACACGTGAGTCACCTCCGCATGACGGAGCGCCGCTCCGTCCTACGACGACGGGTCACTCGGAGGATTCACCACCGACGGGGCAAACGCCTGCTTCAAGGGGCCGTCCGCGCAAACTCCACGCACTGCTTCAGCCACTTCTTGCGCTTGGGGGGGATGGTCGGGTCGCGCTGGATGGCTTGGTCCAGGGCCTTCGCGAGTTTGCGCTCAATCTCAAGGACACCTGGGGGAGTCTCAACATCCGGCAGACCGGAGTAGTCCACCTTGATCGGCGATCCGAGCATCTCCAGGTGCCACAACTCGGAGCCGGTGGCCGCCGCGAGCTTCTCCAGTGTCGGACGCTGCGCCGACCGCTGCTGAGCTCTGACCAGCCGCAGGACGACCCTCTCCGGGACGCCCGCACCCTCAGCGAACTCCTTGACGGTGAGGCCCCGGCGCTCGATCTCGCGTTCAAGCAGGATCCCCAACCCGCTACGCATGGCTGGACCACGCATCTTCCGCACCCCCGTGAGCATGAGGCCGCCAGTGCCCTTGACGACCGGATCGCCTACGTCGGCATGGACCAGTCGCCCCCCGCCTTCCTCAGCTGCGCCTCAGCGCACCCCTGACGCCCCATTCGGCCGCCTCTGCACAGGCCCCCCGCGTCGTGCGCAGAGGTTCACCGGCTTCGTTCGGAACTCCTCTCGGTTCCTTCGGTTCGAGCATGGCAGGTGTTGGCCCTGCGCGTGGCGAATCGTACCTCCACGCGGTGCGTGCGGGCCGACGCAGTGGCGCTTGGTCCTGCGCACCACATCGGAGGCTGAACCGTGAGACCATCCCGTCCCTACGATCTCCGTGAGTTCCGGAAACGCTGCGAAAGCGTGATCGGGCTGCGCCTGCTCGAACTGCTGGCAGAGGACCGTCACACTGCGGATGACATCAAGCGCATCCTGCAGCAGGAGGCCGACGCCGGGAAGCTGCGGTACCGAGGGCGCCCCGTACGAACAGATCGGCAGACGTTCTCGTTCTGGACGAGCGAGGATCGCAAGCCCGCACAGGGGCGTCTGCACGGTTACCGTGCGTACGAGGATGCCAACGGGATTTGGCATGTGGAGGCGCGTGGGGAGCCGCCAACCCGGCCCGAGAGGTACACGATCTGAGGGCCGTTATGGCGGACCTCCGTATTCGTGCAAGGCCTGTGCCACCCGGGAGGCACGCCAGACGGGGGCTGGCCGCAGGCGCACGGGGTGCGGGTGAGAGAGAGGTGCGATACCCATGCCGACAGACGGGGCCGGAGCACCTGTAGCGTGCCCCCGCTGCGGAGGCGACTTGCCTGCGCCAGGGCTGCGCTTCTGCCCGTACTGTGGTGGCGCTCTGACGTCGCCCGGGATGGCTGCGGGGGCGGGGAGGGTCACCAACCCGTGGATCGCGGCTGGCCGTACGGTCGTCGCCGTCGGGCTGATGATGCTGATCGCAGCCGCGGCGGTGGACTGGTGGGAGCGATCGCGCTCGTCATCCCCTCCCTCCGTAGACGAACTCATGCGGAGGACCGAGGAGGCGATGGCCGGCACGTCCTCCAGCGGCCTCCCGGGCGTGCCGGTCGAGAAGGTCAGGGTCGAAGTCCATAGGCCTGGGCGCAGGGCGTCCCTTGGGTCTGACTTCATGGAGACGCAGCCAGCCGGGGGGAACACCTTCTGGTACTGCGTGCTTGTGGTCACCAACGTCGGGACGGACGCGCACCACGCCAACCCGAACAACGTTTCGCTGGTCACCACGTCCGGCCGGACGTTCAGCTACAGTCCCGCAACGCATGTCCTCGCCGGTCACGACTTCCCCGCGGTGGACCTGCAGCCAGGCAAGACGGCCATGGGCTTGATCGTCTTCGAGATCCCCGAGGACTCCAAGCCGCAGATGCTTGTCTACGAGCCGATGTTCGGGTCTCCGGTGGAATGGAGCTTCTGAGGCGGGCGGTGCGTGGTGAGTGTGCGGCTCCCAAGGCGCGAGAGAGACGCGCGTTGAGCCGCGAGCAGGTGGCGGCCAGCTGTGTCGGCAGTCGGGACAGGAGCAACCGGCATGGGCGAGAGGATTGCCTTGGTGGGCAAGATAGTGCCCAAACAACGCAAGGGGATGGAGCGCCATCTGGCGCTGCTATCCGAAGGCCAGCCTCACTGTGAGACATGGGACTGGAGTGTACGGTCATGTCTGCGAGAGAGGCTGCAGGATCAGATGAAGACGCGGGAGGGCCTGGACCTGTGGGTGGTCATGAGCGGCGAGGTCCGATGGAGGTTCCGGATCAGCCATGCGCTCTTCTTCGACCAGGACGTGCTCGCCAGGGACCCGGCCCACTGCACGGAACGAGATCCGGCGAAGATTCGCACGCTTCTCGTGTATGCCGCTGGGGAAGCGATATCACGTAGGCTCGACACACTTGTCGACTGGGACACGTGCAAGCCCTTCGAGATGCCGAAGGGGAGGTCGCCGAGGAAATTCCGGTACGTGTTTGCCGAATGAAGCTGCCCGGTGGCGCCACCTCCCGGCACGGATGTCCCGCCGAAGCGGGTCGATGGCCCGGGGGAGGGCTTCCTCGAAGGGGCACCTCGGCGCGCCTGCGGAGTAACGAGGCGGGGAAGGTACCATGCGAACGCTGATTGTGGCTCTCCTCCCGCTCGCGACTGCCCTCGCGATCAGCGTGGCCCTACCGGTCGCCGCTGAGCTACCGGAAGGGACGTATGTGGCCAACGTCGATGGCACAAGCATGCTGCGGATCGCTGGCCCCACCAAGCCAGCATGGTTCCCCTCCTGCAACCGGCTCCTGCTGGCAATCAGCAACGCTCTCTACACGATCAACGCCGACGGTACGGACAAGGCGTGCCTCTACCGGGACCGGAGCCTGCTGGCGATCGACCATCCAGTGGTCTCCAGCACCGGGCGCTATGCCGCAGCCGCGGTGACGCCAGAGCGGGAGTGGTATGCCCGGCTACGGGTCTGGGACGCCGAGACGGGGCATGTACTCCTGGACGAACAGGCATACTCTCTTGGCGAGGGTGTACGTTGGCACGACTCCGCGTGGAGTCCCCAGGGCGATAGACTGGCTTGGGCCTACTATGACCCCTACGACCAGAAGCCCCAGGACTATGTGAAAACCCATGATATGGGCGATGGCCCGACGCTCACGCTTGCCAACGGCGTGTCCGCCTACTGCTTGACGTGGCACCCGGTGCGCAACACCGTGGTAATCGCTACGGCGAGGGGCAGTGTCATTGAGCTTGACCCGAGGAAGCCGATAGGGCAGTACGGTGTGCTGGTCAAGGCGCTGCCCCAGGTGGGGTTCTTCGGCTGGAACTACATGGGCGAACTCGTATGGCTGCCCCACCAGGAGTCGTTCTTCATCGGCAAGGGGGCTGGGAGAGGCTTCTTCGACCTCATGGGCGAGAGGGTGCCGCCCAGGTGGTCAGCAGATGACATGGACTTGACCTGGGTCAGATGTCTATGGGTCGCACCGCACGATACGGCCGTCATACTGGGAGTGGACACTGAGGCTGAGAATGAGGACGAACCCGAACGCCCCTTCCGCCGAACTACCCTCATCCGTTGCCAAGTGCCCGGCACTGTAGAGGATCTGACACGGCTCACGGTGCTACCGTGCTTGCAGGATGACCTCGCTGTCTCTCCAGACGGCGCTAGCCCGGATCATTCATGATGGTGGAAGGAAGTGAAGCCGGAGAGACGAGGAAATGGGCCTGTGATAGGCAGCGCGCGTTTCCAGGAGGTCTCTCCGGCGATGACA
>VGFC01000108.1 GCA_016869045.1 Armatimonadota bacterium | reverse complement strand
CCTGACCCGATCCGGGCCTGTCCGGCCCGTGCCTAACCAACCGACTCGTCCGTAGGGGCACTTTCTCAACGCAATCTGAATCGTGCCCCTACATGACGGCGACGCTGATGTTCCTCGGGTAGGGGCGCCATTCATGGCGCCCGTGGCTGGCGACGAACGTGACCTTCGCGAGAGGAGCAACCGCATGGATCACCTGCCACTCTACGAGCGGTTCACCGAGGACCAGCGACGGCAATTCGGCCCCGGGCGGGAGCGTGACGTCATCTCGGAGGCCGAGCGGCACGTCTACGCGACGCCCTTCATGTACCCGAACGTAGAGGTGGGCAACTTCTACGAGATCGATCCCACCAAGGGCATCGAGTTCAAGGCCAACGACGGCTCTCTGACCATCGCCGAGGAGCAGCCGATCCTGGCGGTCACGGTCGTCGGCAGCGGGTGCGCTCCACGGGGCTACAACATCTGCGAATGGTGGGATGACGACGAGAACGTCGAGAGCTTCAAGGACCAGCTCGTCAAGCGGCAGCGGGCGGACAACCTCAACGGCACGCACCCGAGCATCTGGTCGCTGTTGGTGCTTGGGAAGGCCTCCGGCGTGGAGTTCGGCGACATCGCGCCGGGGAAGATCCAGAGCGCGCTCGACTGTCTCCGCGAGCTGAGCGAGGGGTACTACGGCGGCTACTACATGGGGTTCTATGAGAACACGGCCTACTTCCGCGTCGGCCCGCCGTACCCGCGCAAGGTGACGATCCGCTGCGGCTGCCTCGCGCCTGAGGATCCCGGCACCGCCATCGAGCGCTACCCGGCCGACTACGCGATCCGCGTCGTCGAGACGCTGGTCATCAGGTGAGAGAGGGGACTGCCATGTTGCGTTGCGCGCCGGCGTTGGCTGTGCTGGTCTGGGCTACCGGGGCCTCTGCCCAACCGCCGAACACCGAGAGCCTCAGCCCTGAGGTTCTCCAGCGCCTCGGCTTGCCGCCGGGGGCGACCGACAAGCTCATCGCGGTCACCACGAGCAAAGAGGAGGGCTACACATCCGAGCAGGCCCTCGTGAACGCCCCCGACATCGTCTCGCTGGAAGCGGCCCACATTGGCGGGCAGCGGGTGCTCTTCCGCGTCGGCTTCGCCGCGCCGCCGGACTTCGCGGGCGCCACCTTCATCATCTACCTCGACCTGGACAACAACCCCGCCACCGGTCGCGAGGACCAGTACCACGGTGGCGTCGATCTCATGGTCGTGCTCAACAACCAGCAGGTCGGCCCCTCGTTCCACAACGCGGCGTACTCGGACAGGAACACGGCGATCCGCGGCGCGCGCGTGGGTGGGGCCCTGTACGTGACTCTCGACACCCCCCTGCCGGACAGCGACCCCATCCCCCTCGGCATCCACCTCCTGTCCCAGCGCGGCGACGGGCGAGGCGACTCGACTCCGCACCACGTGGCGCAGCTCCCTCGCGGGACGGCACAGGCGCCGGCGCTGGCTCCCGGGCGCGACAGCGATCTGCGCACGCTGGACGACTACCGCTACCACGACGACCTCGTGAAGTACGAGAAGCTGGAGGACAAAGGCCTGCGTGCCGAGCAGGTCACCCCCGCCCAGCCCTTCAAGCCCGGCCGCCCCTGTCCGCGACCCACCTTCAGCGCTTCAGGCAAGCAACCAGGCAAGGCGGGCTCGTTGAGCACCGTCTCTGTGCCCGTGTCGTTACTCGAAGACGCGGGCGTCGCGCGGCCGGCCAGCCCGATCAGCTTCGGCTTCCCCTGCCCCGAGGGCGGCGTGTTCGACCTGACCCAACTCCGCGTTCTCGGCGCGGAGGGTCGTGAGATTCCCGCTCAGTTCACCGCGACCGCGTTCTGGCCGGATGGCAGCCTCAAGTGGGTGCTTGTGGACTTCGCTGCCGACCTCAAGCCGGGCGAAGACCGGTCTTGCACCATCGAGCTGGGCAGTTCGGTGAAACGGGCGGCAAGCCCCACTCCTCTGAAGGTCAGTGACGAGGCGGGCCAGGTCACGGTCGTCACCGGCCCGCTGCGGGCCGTATTGGACAAGCAGCGCTTCAACCTCTTCCGCGAGGTCGCCTTCGACGCCAACGGTGACGGCAAGTTCGCCGCCGAGGAGGAGGCCCTGGAGCCCAGCCCTGAGGGCATGGTGTTCGTCGATGAGCACGGGAAGGTCTTCGCCAGCAGCGGCCTGCCGCCGGACAGCATGGCGATCGAGGAGCAAGGGCCGCAGAAGGTCGTCGTCCGCGTCGAGGGGCGCTACGCCGCCGCTGACGGTGAGACGTACATGCGGTACCTCGCGCGGCTGACCTTCCGCGCGAGCTCCTCGCGCGTGACGGTCGCCTGGACGCACCTCAATGACTACCTGAAGACCGAGTTCACGGACTTCACCTCCCTGATCCTGCCTCTCGTGCCGACAGGCGGGCTGAAGCAGTCCTCGGTCTACCTCACCGACGACGCCGGCAAGCTGCAGGCCCGTGACGCCAAGACCCTCAGCCTGTTCCAGAAGGACGACCAGCAGAGCCTGCTCACCACCGAGGCCGGAACCACGACCTCGGGGCGCGCGCCGGGCGTCATGCGCTGCGGCGGCGGCAGGGGCACGGTGACCGTGGCCCTGCACGACTTCTGGCAGCGCTGGCCCAAGGGCCTGAGCGCGGACGGCCAGCAGGCGCGGATCGAGCTGCTCCCGGTCCAGCCCGGCCCAGACTACGGCACCGACTTGCCGCACTACCTGCTGTTCAACCTGTGCAGCGGCAAGTACCGGCTGAAGTGGGGGATGGCGTTCACCGAGCGCCTCACGCTCGACTTCGACCCGCAGGCCGCGCCCGAGGCTTCGTACGCCGACGCCAACAAGCCCGTCGTGCCTGTCCTGCCTGCCGAGTGGTACGCGAAGACCCGCGCGCTCGGACGCATCGCGGCGCCGCTGGAGAAGCAGTTTGCGGTCTGGGACAAGTACGCGGCCGACGGCTTCAGGGCCTATATGACCCAGAAGGAGCGCGCCCGCGAGTACGGGTTCCTGAACTACGGGGACTGGTACGGCGAGCGCGGGCGCAACTGGGGCAACAACGAGTACGACCTCGCCCACGGGCTCTTCCAGCAGTTCCTGCGCACCGGAAACCGGGAGTACTTCCGCTGGGCTCTCGTCGCTGCGCGCCACCAGGCGGATGTGGACATCATCCACGCGTACCCCGACGCCTTCTACGTCGGCGGCATGGTGCCGCACTCGGTCGGCCACACCGGAGCCTGGACGGAGCGCACGACACATGGTACGTGGGAGACGCGCTACGACGGCATGGTCACGGGCGCCAACGGTCACAACTGGGCGGACGGGATGGTGGACGCCTGGTGTCTCACCGGCGAGGCAGACATCATGCAGAGCACGCTGGAACTCGGAGAGCATGTTACCTGGGCCATGTCGCCCACGTTCCAGGCGCTCGGCACGCACGAGCGGTCGGCAGGCTGGTCGCTGAAGTCGATCATGGCAATCTACCAGCAGACGTACGACCCGGAGTACCTGGGAGCAGCCGGCCGCATCGCCGCGGTGGCCCTCAAGGAGCAGAAGCTCGACCAGGGCGGCGCCTGGCCGCACATCCTGCCGCTCGACCACAGCAACCAACAGCCCAACGTCGTCGGCAACAACCTGTTCCTCATCGGCGTGCTCCTCGGCGGCATGCAGGCCTACGACGAGGCGGTCCACGACGCCGCGGTCGAGAAGTCGCTCACCTCCGGCGCGCAATGGGTGGCCAAGTCCTGGGACGAAGGGGCCGGTGGTTGGCCGTACTCCGCGACGACGGACGCAACGCCGCTGTACCCGCCGACCACCGGCCTCAACATGCTCATCATCCAACCCCTGGCCTACGTGGCCAACCTGACCAACGACGATAGGCTCTGGCGCATCGTGGATGAGTCGCTGACAGCCGTGGCGGTCGGCGGGGGGCAGAGCTTCGGCAAGTCACTGGGCCAGCAACTCCACTTTGCGGGGGGAACACTCGCCCTGCTTCAGGAGCACTACGCCAAGGCCCGGCCGGACAAGGGCGCCAACGTGCTGAGCGGCGACCCGGTCTGGTACGCGGGCATCATGGCCAAGACCCCCGACGCCACACGGCACTCGGTGCGCGCCCCTGATGAGAAGGTCTTCTTCGTGGAGCTGACCGTCGGCAAGACGGAGCTACTTGCGGAGCGCAAGCCTCACGGCGCCATGACGAAGCGCTCGCCCACCGGCACGCTTCAGGTGCTTGACGCCGCGGGCACGCCCGTCGGCCAGGACACCTTCAGCACGGATGGCCCCCATCAGTTCCGCTGCGAACTGAAGGGCAAGCCGGGCGGTTGGTTCAAGGTTGTGGTCAACGACGACCAGCGGGGCGTCTGGACGCTGAGCGGCGCGAATCTCCGAGTCGTGATGCAGACCGGCCCCGAGTTCCGCATCGGCGGCGTGGGCAAGGGGAAGTTCCACTTCCTCGTCCCCGCAGGCACAACCGAGTTCCGCCTGAAGCTGGTCGGTGTGCACACAGGCGGGTATGGCGCGGTGGTGCTGACACCCGGCGGGCAGATCGCGGGCCAGCACCAGGATGCGAACCCGGGTGCCGCGCTGATCGCGGGAGCCCCGCCGGGCCAGCCGATCCCCCCGACCCACCCGGAACTCGGTGAGATCGTCATCCGGCCCGCCGCTGCAGACGCGGGGAAGTTCTGGAGCGTCGTCCTCTGGGCTGCAGGCGACATCGGCGTGGACCTGATCGGCGTCCCGCCCTATCTGTCCCTCACCGAGGCCGCCTGGTTCGACCCCGCGCCATAGCAGGAGGACAGGCATTCCTGTGGTTTGCCAAACCAGCGTAACGCTTGCTCATCATTGAGGCCCGCTCCAGACGTGGAGCATCCCTAGACGCGATGGGTGCGTGAGATGCCCGTTGACATCATCAACGGCACCAAAGGCGCTCATTTAGGATGTAGTGGGTGGTTTGGGGCAGCGGAGGCTGTTCCTCTGTCACATTCCCACCCATCGTAACGAGCGTTACGCATGCTGGCAATCAACATTCTTGCCTGTCCGCCGTAGCCGCAGGGAAAAGGGCATTCTTGCCTGTCCGCGCCTGAACGGAGGCCCACAACGCATGAAGAGCACGCATCGCTGGGAGGAACTGCTGCCCGAGGAGTTCATGGCTGAGTTCGAGCGCGCGCCGATCGCCTACTGGGCGGCGGGTGCGATGGAGGAGCATGGCCTGCACAACGCCCTCGGCACTGACTACGTCCAATGCTACGAGGTCTGCCTCCGTACGGCGGAGATCGTCGGCGGCATCGTCTTCCCGCGCGTGCCCCTCGCGCCCGCAGGCATTCCCGGCTACTCGCGGGAGCAACTCCGCCTTGCCGACCCGGAGAGGCTCTTCCCGCCGAGCCTCTGGATCAGCCGCGAGGCCTGCGAGCTCGTCTACACGGAGCTACTCGAATCGCTTGCCGACATGGGCTTCCGCGCCTGTCTCGCGCTCGGCGGCCACTGGCCCGCCGATCTGCTCCTCCAGGGCCTCCACCAGCGCCACCAGGGCCGAATCGGCGACATGCGCTTCTACGGCGGCGGCACGGTAGGCCTCCTCGGCGACTTCCTGACCGAGCTGCAGCAGGCGGACCCTCTCTCCGGCGGCCACGGCACGCATTGGGAGACCTCCCTCGTCATGGCCATCCGCCCCGAGTGGGTCGATCTCTCGCGCCTCCCGCACCTGGCCGACAGCTCTCTCCCGTCCCAGCTCCGCGCGAACTCGCCAGAGGTCTATACGCACATCGCCGACGCGAACCCGGGGTTGGGTGAGAGGATCCTGGAGGCTCTGGTGGAGTCGGCGGTCGGGAAGGCGCGGGCACTGCTCACGTAGGAAAAGAGGGACACCATACTCATTTCGCAGACGTCTCGCGAAATGAGTATGGTGTCCCTCTTTTCCGCGAAGGAGGCCATTGATGCGAGCCAACACAGACTGGTTCCGCGAGGCGAAGTGGGGCGTATTCGTCCACTACCTGGCGGACGCCGCCAGCAACACGCAGGTGCCGGACCTCGCCCCGGAGGACTGGAACCGGCGAGTCGACGCGTTCGACGTGCAGGGCCTCGCCGATCAGCTTGAGGAGGCAGGGGCGGGGTACTTCTTCATCACCCTCGGGCAGAACTCGGGCTTCTACCTCTCGCCGAACGAGACGTACGACTCCCTCGTCGGGCATTCGCCGAGCCGCTGCTCGCGGCGGGACCTCGTCGCCGATCTGATCCGGCAACTCAGCCCGCGCGGCATCCGGATGATGGTCTACTTCACCAGCTCCGCGCCCGCGCTGGATCGTCAGGCCATCGAGCGCCTGGAATGCACGCCGCCGTGGGACCCGCACAGGATCGGCTTCCACCCGGAACTGTACACGCCGGTCCCGGGCGTCGATGACCGCATGACCGAGTTCCAGCGCAACTGGGAGGCGGTCATCCGCGAGTGGTCGCTCCGCTGGGGCACGGGCTGCCACGGCTGGTGGATCGATGGCGCCTACAATGCCGACGTCATGTACCGGAGCCCCGACGCGCCGAACTTCGCGAGCTTCGCCGCCGCGGCCAAGGCGGGTAACCCGGATAGCCTCATCGCCTTCAACCCGGGCGTGAAGGTCCCCGTGATCTGCCACTCCGAGCACGAGGACTACACCGCCGGGGAGATCGCCGATTCCCTGCCCGTCCTCATGGACGCCTTCTGGGGTCGCGACGACAAGCCCGTGGAATTCGGGGACATGACCCAATCCGCGTCGTCTGGGATTGGGATCGTGTCCCCGAATCCCACCATCGACGGCGCGCAGTACCACATCCTGACCTTCCTGGGCCCCTACTGGGGCCGCGGCCTGCCGCGCTTCCCCGACGAACTCGTGGTCGGCTACACGCGGCACATCAACGCCCAGGGCGGCGTCATCTCCTGGGACCTCCCTACCAGCCGCGAGGGGCTCATCCCCGAGCCGTTCATGGCGCAGCTTCCGGCGTTGAGGAGGGCGACGAGGTAGGTGCGACTGTACGAGCTTCAGTGCGGTCGTGAGGGGACCCTCTCCCCGAGCGTCGTGGCAGGTGCATAATGATGCTCCGAAGGGACATCTGTCCCTATTCTGCATCGTGGCTCTGACCCGCGGCTCGACTCTAGGGATGGGGCGAGGACGTGCGACGGCAGGGCCCCCAGCCTGGAGCGGCCCATCGTCAGACGTCCCTCGGGGGGACTGGGTCCCCGAACTCGTGCTTCACCTGAAGCATCTCCGCGATCATGGTCCCGATGGCGTCCAGGGCCTCGTCGCGCGACGGCTCCTGGACAGCGGCCCCGACCTTGGGGCACTCGGCCACCCATTCGCCCGTCTCAACGTCGAGCCAGGCCTTGACGATGTACCCATCCACGATGCGGATCTCCAGGTCGGCGAGCATCCGGTGCATGTTGTTGTGCAGTTGGTCCAGCTGCTCCTCAAGAGCCTCCATCCGCGCTTCCAGGTCGCGCGCGGATGGCGCCTCTACCTCCAGGGCCACGGCTCCCTGACTCTCCGGCACAACCCTCGCTCTCGATGCCATCGCAGTTCCTCCCGGCAACGGATGCAGTCTGCCGCCGCGGCATTATAGCACACGCGGGGAAAAGAGGGACACCATACTCATTTCGCAGACGTCCCGCGAAATGAGTATGGTGTCCCTCTTTTCCCTACCCAGACGACCGCGAGCATCGGTCCGAGGTCCGCCCTTCGATCGTTGCGGTCCAGGGTCGTCGAGTAGAGGCTGGAGACCGTCCCATCGAGGTACAGGGCGTTGTCGCAGTGCAGTTCGTCGCGGAAGAAGGTCGCGAACTCGTGGAAGTTGACGGGGTCCTCGGAGATGGCGAACGCCACCTGCGTGGGCGAGATGACCCCTACGCCGTTGCGGATCAAGCGCGAGGTGGAGTTGCGCCCGAACCTGGGGTGTAGCTTGCCGTCGATCACGAGCATCGGGCCGGACTGCGTCGCGAGCGACGTGCTCGCCGCGATTCCCGGGTACTTCGGGGTCTCGACCACGACCGCGCCCGAGTCGGTGAGCGCGAAGACGCCGTTAGGCAGCAGGCAGAAGTTGCTGCCATCGCCGCGCGCCCGGTTCAGCGGCCGCAGCTCCTTCCCGTGCTCGACGTACAGGCCGACCGGCGAGAAGTCCTCGCGGTACATGCCCGCATTCATCGCGAAGATCAGCCTGCGCCCCCGCCCCTGCAGCCACTGATCCAGCGCCGAGAAGCTCCTGAACGCCGCCCCCTTGTCGTCCCGCCAGAACAGCTCGAGCTGCTGACTCGCCAGGTCCACCCGACACACCGTGAACCGCCGCCCGCCGAACTCCACCGTGCCGATCTCCGGCTCCGGCCGCGGCTTCGGGGCGACCCGCTCCCGTCCGCGACACCCGCCGCAGATGGCCGCGAGCAGTACGAGCACCACAGCTTGGCACACCTGCCAGCGCGCGGGGCGCCGGCGCCGCAACGAAGGAGCGGTCAGAGCCAGGCGGGGAGGCAGTCGGTAGCAGTCGGCCAGCAAGGAGCATCCTGTGGGAGCCATCGCCAACCCGTTCGCGCAGCGGCACGCCTGTACCTGCGTCGGCCAGCACCCCGCGGGAACGCCTCTTGCCAACCGCAGCCGATGTGGTATGATGATTCTGCAAAGGGACATATGTCGCTTTTCTGAATCGTACTTCGTGGCGGCACGAGGACGCCCGGGAGGTGCCGGCGTGTGGCTCAACATGCCGCTCAATGACCTTCTGTCCTCCAAGAGCAAGGTGGCGGCGCTCAGGGTTCTTTCGGGCACCTCCGTCCCCTTGAACGGGCGCGAGATCGCGCGCAGAGCGGGGCTCGTTCCTGGACACGCCCATCGCGTGTTGGCCGAACTCGTGTCGTCGGGCCTGGTGCTCAGCCGAGATCATGGCCGAGCGAACACGTATGAGTTCGCCGATCCTCGCTCGGAGATCACCCTCCGCCTGAAGGAACTCTTCGCCACCGAGGTCAAACGGCGACGGCAGATCGTGGAGAGTCTGGCTGGACAGATGCCGGAGGCCCTCTCCATCGTCCTGTACGGCAGCGAAGCTCGCGGAGAGGCGTGGCCTGGAAGCGACACCGACCTGCTCATCGTGCTGGAGAGGAAGACCAAGCGGCTCGAGGACCGCGTAAGCGAGGCCTGTGCGCGGCTCGCCGCGGAGCACCAACTGGCCCTCTCCTGGTTGGTCGCCGATCTCGACGAACTTCGGGAGTGGCACGCCGAGGGCAATGAGTTCCTTGCAGGCGTCCTGGTCGAGGGCCTCACGTTGGCAGGCAAGCCGCTCGGGAGGCTGATCGGCTGATGGCAACGTGGCAGGACCGTTGGAGGGACGCGGGAGGCTTCTGGGACCTCGCCCACGCGGGATACGACCCGAAGTCCCGCTTCGGCAACCCGGCGGCAAGCAATGCCATCATGGCGGTCATCGCCGCCAACGACGCCGTCTGCCTGCGCCTGGGTCGCCGACAGCCAAAGGGCGACTCGCACACCGAGGCCGCGATGGTCCTCACCGAGGCCTGCCGGGGGACGGAGTGGGAGAGCGAAGCGAGCGACAGGTGCCGCCAACTGCGGGAGATGCTGGCCCAGAGGACCGCCGTCCAGTACCTCGGCAAGCCCCTCCCCGCCGGCAAGCTCGACCGGCTGATGAAACAGGCCGAGCGCTTCATGGACTGGGCGCGCGGCGTCCTCGCGACGGTCGAGGCTCCGACCCCACGGGCGAGCGCCCCGACGAAGCAGAACCGTCGCGGTAGCGCAAACGACGCATAGGCTCAGCGCCGTCCAACGACCTCGCGAGCCACCGCTTCCTCCATTATCCAGCGCTCCTCCTCCCAGCCAAGGGGCTCGCCGGGAGGGATCCGGTCATGGAGGATGCCGAACAGCCGGCCGATGCCCGTGACAGGGCGAACCAGCAGGGCGCCCTCCACGACCGTAACCTCGACGGTAGAGCCCGGCGCAATGCGGAACTCCCGGCGCAGCGCTGCGGGTAGTGTGATCTGGCCTTTGGCGGAGACCTTGCAGAATGGCATACGGATCCCCCTCTGCAGCTCGCGTTGCATGGGTGCGCGTAGCTCTACTGCCCGAGGGATGTACGCCCCGGGGGCCGAACGGTCACGGCGGGCAGCGCTCCCGGCGGAGACGCCTCTTCACGCGCGAGCCCAGACGCGAAGCGCCCGTCACCATGCTCGCGTGCTCCGGCCGTGCGGCGGCCCGCAGTCGCGCTCCAGGCCTCACGCACGGGGGTCCCTCAGACCCCTAGCGATTGCGACGTGCGATCCACCCACAGCTCCTCCCGGCTCTGCGCGAGCACGTCGCTCCACGCGTTCGAGCTGGGCGGAACGCCCGTCTCCCTACCGTAGGGACCCTCGAGACTGACGAGGCGGTCGATTGCATTGAGGCGAACACGGTCCTCGAACGTGACCTCGTATGCTCCCCGTCCGCTTAGGTGGGTCTTCACGACAAGCGGAAGGATGAAGGCGGCCAACTGCAGGTGTTCCTCGGGCTGCCAAGCATAGGGGGAGGAAGGCGCCCTCTGCCCATGCACGATGGCATGGCGGCGGCAGTGCAGTTCCAGGACCCACCAGGCGACAGGCCGGTCGCTTGCTGGGGGCAGCCCCGTCCTCGCGAGCACCGTACTTCTGTACCGCGGCGGCTGGCCTACCAAGTCCCCCGGCATCGCCGGAAGCAGCGCAGACAGCCTCGATGCGATCCTCTTGGAGTCCCTAGAGCCCGCCATGAACTCGGCGACGATGGCCATCTGGAGCATGAGTTGGCTCAGTGAGCGATCGGGGGAGTCCGAGCTGGCCTCATTGAAGAGGCCAACGCACGTCACCAAGGGGCACCCCGAGGGGAGTGGCTCGTCGCGGTGCAGCCACGACGCGGCGAGGGCGCCGTCGGACCAAGCGACGCGGCGAGTACCCATGCACTGAAGAGGTCTCGTGATCACTGCGTCGTGGACCGATAGCCCGATGGCGGTCACCGGCCTGTCGCGCCTCCACACCTCAAAGGCGAGAGTCCGCCGGCCGAGGGGTACGTCCATCCAGTGGGTCTCGAACGCAGACGAGTTCGTGTACGGCCCTTGCCCGAACAAGCAGTTCTCAGCCAGGCAGGCAAAGCAGAGCAGCTGAGTCGCGAGCTTCACCTCCTCGCGCACTGCCGCAGTGAGGCGCCTGAGGCCGGGGCTACAAGAGTGGACGGCCACAGTCATCTCCAGGACCGATGCCCCTCTGGCCTCACGGAAGACCTGCAGTCGCTCCAGAAGCGCTGCGTACAGGTCGTCGGAGAGCGACCGCCAATGGGCGAGCCGCTCGACCCGCGACACCGGAAGGAAGCGGACCGGTCCGACTTCCGCTGGACGTGGGAGTCGCAACCAAGGCAGGACGACGGCAGACGTCCCTTCGCGCTCCGGGGGTAGCATGGGCGGACCTTCACAGGCTGCCATCGCGCTGGCGGGACGGCCTCGCATGGACCTTCTGGCCGCGTCGGTGAGGCCAGGGCTCGCGCCAACCGTCCCTGTCCCCTTGCGAGGACGCGGTTCGGCGGGACACCGCGTGGAGCAAGGTGACGGCTGCACTGAGGAACCCGTACAGGCTCACCGCCACGGGCTTCATGGTCCCGGCCTCGTCTCGTCTGGGCAACGGGGCACGTACACGCCTAGCCTCTCGGCGACCGCCCTCGCTCGCTGATTGAGTTCGCCACGGTCGAGACGAGGTGCGATCGGGTACGCGCCGGGGTGGTGGAAGCAGCCCCGGTGGAACAGCCCGGCAGCAACGGCCTGCGTCAAGCCACCTGCGAACTGGGCGACCTCGGGGTACGCGAGCCCGCTAAGACTTAGCACGGTGCCGTCGTACCGGCGGCACACCTCGCAGCTCACAGGTATCTCTCCCCCGACTACCATCACCGTATCGCAACGGATCTTCAGGGCCTCCTCGATGCAGTGCCGCTGGTGCTCCCTACATCTGCGGTCGTCCTCGCGCAGCCCGGTAGCCTCGCCGCAGCCCAGTGCGCCCTGCGGGAGCTTCAGTGTCCGGACCTCCGCCATGAGCGTGGCGAGGAGGGTGTCGATCCCCTCGTCTTCCCAGCCGGCAGCGCGCAGGGCTTCGACCGCAGACGAGGCCGGTGCGCCCTTCGACCGCTGCTCCTTCATGAATGCGAGCGCGGCCATATGGGCAATGTGGTCCTCGGTCCACCCGGCGACCCGCAAGGCCGCGCGGATGCTCTCTTCCGAGCGCCCTACCGCACGCTGCTCCTCGTAGTAGCTTTGAGCCCGCGCAGCCTCGCCGGCCACCCGCTCGGCACCGACCATGCAGAGGCCTCCCTTCCGGCCAAGCCAACGCCAACAAGGTTCCCTTCAGGCGAGCAGGAGCCCTCCGCGAACCACAGCCATGGCTCTGCCTACGGCAGGAAGTTATACATCGGCCGCTGCATCCAGTTGCCGAGGATCCCCCAACCCGTCCCGGCGACGAACTCGCCGAGGATGAGGCCGTAGAAGAAGAAGGTGGCGGGGCGGTAGGAGGTCATGCCGCGGTAGCGGAGGAGGACGGCTTTGAGGAGCCAGGCGGCGAAGATGCTGGGGGCGAAGAGGGCCATCGACCAGGAGCCGGAGACCGCGAAGCCCGCCGGGTGGAACGGCCACCAGGCGAAGCGCGCGCGCATGGCCGCCAGGAAGGTGGTGAAGGCGAAGCCGACCAGCGTGGTCACGATGGTGTAGACGTTCGGCTCGGGGCTGCGGCGCAGCCAGCCGTCCAGGCGGCTGAAGGCCTCGAAGCCCTTCCAGCGGATCCGCTCTCCCCCGTAGCGGTGGCACATCTCCAGCAGGAACCCCCAGCCGAGGAGGATGCCGAGCACGGTAGCGATCAGCAGCGCGACGGACAGCCCGCGCTGGGAGGTGTGGGTCTCGGCGGCGAGCTTCATCGATTCGAGCTGGTGAGGCATCGGGTGGCTGCGATGGGCGCGGGTGAGCGACCAGAAGTAGCTGAACAGGATGAGGTTGGCCTTGCCCACGCGCGGCGGGCCAAAGGACTCGGCGAGGATGACCTCGGGGCCGATCTTATGCAGGTCGTGGACCGGGCTGCCTAGCTCGGCGCGGATGCGGGCGACCGCGACGGAGATCAGCAGATACCCGATGATGAACGCGAGGGCGAAGAAGGGCGTCATCCCGGCGGCTACGCACCAGATGACCAGGAACGTGGTGCCCAGGATCAGGCCATAGAGCGCCCAGGCGTACGGCAGCGGCTCGGCGGAGTCGTCGAACCCTCGTTGTGGCATGGGCGGCCTCGCCCATGAGCTGCCGCCGCCCTCACGGGCGAGGCCGCCCGTGCCACGGCCGATGCCACTCAGGATGGCGTGCCGCAGGTGGTGGCGGCTGGCGTAGAGGCAGAAGGCGGCGAGGGCGATGTAGGCGCCGAAGGACTGCTCGTCGATCCACGGCGCGCGCGGGATGTCGCCCCAGCCGGCGGCGACCGTGCCGATGCGCACGAACTTCCAGAGCACGTAGAAGAACCACGAGCTGAACGCGACGTCCTGGGGGATCAGGAAGGCCAGGCCCACGCCGAAGGGCATCACATTCAGCGGCGTCCAGCCGATCGCGTTCCACGGGGGCTCGCGGACCATCGTCCCCAGGTCGTTCGCCGCGCGCTCGCCCCACAGGTCCGGCACCATCGGATACATCACATGCAGGCCCCGCATGAGATCGACGAAGAACGCGACGCCGAAGCCGATCCACAGCAGTCGGTTGCGGTACAGCGGCGTGTTCTCGCGGGCCATCTCCAGGGGTAACTGCACCACCGGGAAGGAGAGCTTGGCCTCCTCGGTCCACTGCTTGCGGAACAGGACGTTCAGGCAGAGCATGACCACCATCAGCGCGAAGACGAACGCCATCCACGCGCCGGCGGGCTTCAGCCAACCGTGCCAGGCGGTCGTCGCGAACATCGACTGGTGGGAGTCATAGTACGCCTTGAGCGTCTCGGGGTCCCTGGGGCTGAGCCAGCCCGGCGTGTCCCTCAGGAACAGCTGCTCCCACTTGTTCTCATCGGTCGCGTAATGGTGCGGGTAGGCGACGACGGGCATCATCGTCTGGACCTGGTCGAGGCCGCAGAGCGCCGAGGACACCGACAGCATTGCGTAGATCGTGACCATCTCGCCGGGGTGCAGCTGCCGACCGGGGAAGCGACGAGCAACGAGGCGGTTCAGCAGGCCGAGGAGGAAAAGGGTCACCGCAACGTTGAAGATGAGGGAGACCGTCGTGGGCCGCGAGTTGCCGAAGAAGTAGCCGTGCAGCACGAACCAGCAGTTCGGCGGGATCAGCAGTAGCGCGATGATGACGGCTCGCCAGGTGATGGCGGCCTGCGGGGAGAACCGGACTGGCGGAGCGTCGTTCACATTCATGGAGGGGCTGGTCGCACCGCGCGCCTGATTCCCCAGGCGGCTCGCAGGCCCCTCTCTCGGCTTGGCAGTCGGGCCGCCAAGACTTGAATCTGAAGATGTGACCCCATGAGGAGACGTCGGAAGAGACGGCTATCACCGAGGGCCTGGCAGATGCTGATCTGGGGCGGGGCCGTCGGCGCGTGTGCCGTGTTCGCAGTCGCGGCTGTGCTGACGAGAGGCGGCGGGCGGCCGGTTCTGCCGGAGCCGAAGGCGGTGCCGGTTGGCCCGGAGGTCGCGGAGTTCCCTGAAGGCAAGGGTGAGGCGCTGCCGGAGGGCACGGAGCCTCGTGCGGAACCGACTGCCGAGGAGCGCCTCGGCCCGGCGCTGCCGCCAGCGGAGGCCGGGCCGAGGCAGCCCCAGAGGCTGACGGAGTCGCTGTTCGTGCAGATTTCCGCCGAGATGCTGGTTGCGTCGGATGCGTTCGGTACGTCGGAAGTGGCGCAGCGGTCGTTCGAGCGGGCGTGTGAGGGGATTCTGGAGCGACACCGCGTGGTGCGCAGGGACTTCGAGCGGATGGAGGCGGAGATCGCGAGCAATCCGCAGCGTCAGGCGGCCGTGGTTGACCGCGTTCTGGAAGAGGCCGACCGGATCCGCCAGCCGAAGGACATCCGCGTGGAGGTCCGGCCGGTGGCCCCGGCGGCAGCGCCTCCCGGCCCGGCTCCGCCTGCTACTCCGAGGCGCTGATCTCGCTCACCTCGACCCGGCGGCCTTCCTTCTCCGAGCGGTACGCCGCCAGGACCGTGGCCAGCGCCGTGCGGGCCTCCTCGGCGGTCACCTGCGGCCGTCGGTCCCCGATGAGGCAGTCGATGAAGTGGTCCAGCACTCGCCGCACACCATACGTGTGTACGTTGGGCGGGTTGTGGACCTTCAGCGGCATCGTCTCCCCCTCCAGACACCCGATCAGCGGAATCTCATCCTCCGGGTTGTCGGTGATGAAGAGCGAGCCGTGCGGCCCGATGATCTGGCGGGTCTCGGTCCACGCGTCGCCCGTCGCGCAGTAGGTCACGACGATACTGCCGACCGCGCCGTCCGGCAGCTCGAGGGCCAACACGCTAGTGTCGTCGCCCTTGTTCTTCGGCTCGACGCGCAGCCGCTTCGTCATCGCCGTCACCGCGCGCGCGGGACCCAGGAAGTGCTGCAGCATGTAGACCGCATGGTAGCCCGTGTCGATCAGCGCCCCGCCGCCGGCCTGCCTGAGATCGCCCTTCCAGTGGTTCGGGGCGTTCATGTGCTCGAACTCGTTGCCGACCACGTTCACGATCCCCAGGAAGGGCTTGCCGATGTCCCCGTCGTCGATGATCTGCTTCGCCTTCAGGTGGGCGGGGAACATGCGCTGGCTGAGCGCGACGAACAACCCCTTCTTCGCGCGCTTCGCCCCCGCGATCATCTCATCCGCCTGCTTCAGGCTGAGCGCGATCGGCTTCTCCGTGATGACGTGCTTCCCGGCCTTGAAGGCCGCCAGCGCAATCGGGTGATGCAGGTGGTGGGGCGTGCAGATGTCGATGACGTCGATCGAGTCGTCGCTCAACAGCTTCGCGTAGTCCGCCTCGGTCCGCGTGACGAGGCCGAACTCGGCCGCCAGCTTCTCGCGCGCCTCCCGGCTCGGGTCCGCCACGTGCACGTCCGTGACGTGCGGGTTCTCTACGAACCCTCGCATGTGCGCACGCGAGATGCTTCCGGCGCCTACGAGGCCCACGGTGAGGGTCGTTGCCTTATCCATCCTGCCTATCCTGTCTATCCTGTTAGGGTCTTGGTGCCGTCACCCGGGCTCTGCCTAGAGTTCGAACTCCGTCGCCTCGACCCAGCCCACTGCTTCCCCTCGGCAGTTATGCACTGGTTCCCGTTCGAAGCGCGCGAGGGCCTCGAGGGGCTTGGCGGCGAGGCCGATCTGGTGCAAGACGCGCATGACGATGGGCGGCTGGGGCCGGTGGCTGCCGTCGCCGGCCCGGACCGCGACGCCCAGCCCACGCGACGCGAAGCCCGCGCAGAAGAGCCCCTCGGCGCCCGATTTCGCCACGCAGTCACCGGCGAACGCGGCGAGCAACTCCGTGTTGAAGTTGCCATGGCAAGCGACCATGTGCGGATGCGCGCCCGTGGCCTTGCGCACCGCCAGCGCGGCAGTACGCAGGCCCTGGGGCACGTTCTTGCGGGAGGCGACCCGGGCGAAAGCGGTCGCCATCGCGTGCAGGGGGAGGTTGTGGACCGGGGCGCCGCAGCCATCGACGCCGATGTGGATTCCCTCCGGCGCGAGGCCCGACAGCACGCTGATGTTCCCGAGGATGGCCTGCTGAACGGGGTGGTCGAGGCTCAGGTAGTCCTCCAGCGAGGCGCCCAAGTGCTTGGCCGTCACCAGCATCCCCGCGTGCTTGCCGGAGCAGTTGTTGTGCACGGGCGTCGGCTTGCGTTCGTGTGCGATGAGGTCCCGGTTGGCCTCGCCGTCGCCCGGCCAGTGTGTTCCGCAGCGTAAGTGCTCTTCGCCCAGGCCCGCCTTCTTCAGAAGGCTGAGCACGGTCGCCTGGTGCTCGAAGGAGCCCGAGTGCGACGCGCAGCAGACCGCCAGCTCCTTGGGCGTCATCCGCCAGGCCTTGTACGCGCCGCTCGCCACGATGCTCAGCGCCTGCAGCGGCTTCGCCGAGGAGCGCAGGTAGTAGCGCGCCTCCGGGTTGCCGACCCAGCCGATCAGCCGACCTTCCGCATCGGCGACCGCGATGCTGCCGTGCCATTCATTCTCTATCGCGCCCGACCTTGTTGCGACCGCCAGTATCGCCACGCCTTCCTCCGTTCCGCCGTTGCCGTTCTCCCAGACTCCTACGCTCCTACACTCCTACACTCCCGCCGTCAGACTCTCTGCACGTAGTTCATCCGAAGGTTCGCGAGCAGCAGGTCCAGCTCTCGCTTCTCGTTGTCGTCGAGGTCCGGCTGCAGCTTCTGGACCATGAAGTCCACGGTATCGATGGCGACCTTCGCGTAAGGGAGGTTGTGCTCGACCTTGTTCTTGTTCGGGTCCATGCGCAGGCCCAGGTGGATCCACGCCTGCTCGATGTACATCCCGATCGACATGCGGAGCAGGCTGTAGACGTTGATGTCCGGGCGCTCGCCCTCCTCCTCGTCCAGCGGCTCAGCGGGCGGCTGGGGTTCGGCGCGCGGCTGTTCGGGCGCCGGCTCCTCTGCCGGCTCCGCCTCCCGCGAGGCGCGCTTGTCGGCCTTCACGTACTCCTCATCCAGCTCGTCATCCTTCTCTTCCGGCAGCATGGGTGACACCCCCTTGGAGCCTGAATGAAAGGCGGGCGCCATGAATGGCGCCCCTACACACTCGGGCACGATGAATCGCGCCCCTACATCACAAACGAGCGCAGAGCGCCGTCATGTAGGGGCACGATTCAGATTGTGTTGAGAAAGGGCCCCGTCAAAGGAAGAACCCTCTCCTACGCGCTCTACGTGGCTCGTAGGTCGGGATACCAATCCCGACAATGCCTTTATCAACACAATCTTCATCGTGCCCTGGTGTGGGGGCGTGATTCATCACGCCCAATGCTGTGCCTCTGATACGCCCTCCGAGAACGCTGTGCTCGGCGGCCGAGACTATGGACTCGGCCGCGCGGTGATGATCGGCGGCTCGTCGTCCGCCTCGGTAACCGCGAACCGGGGCCCCAGGAACTGCTCGATGACCCACAGGTTGGTTCGCGTGTGTTCGGTGACTGCTTCTACGGCCATTGCGGTCGTCCCTTCCGCCAGAGCCGCATACAGCAGCACTTGGTCGGCCAGGTGCAGGTCCACGACGCCGCCCGAGGCGAGGAAGCCCGCCAGCGCCTGGGCCGCTTCGTGACCGACCTTTTCGGCGGGCTTCCCCTTCGCCCCGAGAGCCGACCCGCTCGCCCAGCCGCCCATCCCGGGCTCGGTCTCAGCGATGGCCGTCGTGCCCGGCGCGATCCCCGGCATCTCGTCGAGGGTCTCCTGCACCACGTTCACACCGCCGAGAGCGCTCCGCATCGCCTTCATCTGCCGCTCGCCGACGTGCTGTGGGAGTCGCGTCGTTCGCGAGAGGAGCCGGCACCGGGGTTCGCCGAGTGCGCGCGTCAAGTCCGCCGCCATCCACTCCGGGGAGGGCTGTACCCGCAGGACCTCCTCCCCGTTCCCGCGCGGGTAGAAGCCCGCCTTGCTCAGGTCGACCTCGGCCCGAACGCCGAACCTCGCGATGGCGGGCAGGAACACGTCGCGCACATACTCGAAGGTCGGGCTCCACGGCACGTGGGTCCCGCCGCGTAGGATGACTTGGCTCGGCCCGTCGCACCGTGCGAGGATCGGCAGCACGGTCTGCAGGATCAGGTTCACCGAGCCCGCGCTCGGGCGGATGTCCGCGACATCGAAGACGTACTGGCCGGCTCGCGGAGCGCTGGGCCGGAAGGTGAGTTCCTGCGACCCCGTCCGGTCGCCCTCGACCTTGGCGCCGCACACCTCCGCGGCGGCGCGCACGCACGTGAGGTGCTGGGCCGCGAGGCCGGGCTGCTTGCGGCCAGCGCGGATGCTCGTCAGGCGCAGGTCCGTGCCCGTGATCGCCGCCAGCGACAGCGACGTCCGCAGCACCTGCCCTCCGCCCTCGCCGTAGGAGCCGTCGATAATGAGCATGGGTCGCTCCGCGCGGAGGTGCGCTCCCGCAGGAGCCCGAACTGATGCTGTTCGGGTCAGGTTCCCGAACTGCTTCGGCCGGACCTGCGGGCCGGTTCGTGCCATTGCCGGATTGGGTCAGGGCGGACTTTGCAGCCCGCCCTGCCCGTTCGAACCGTGCGTGCGGGACTACCGCACACGGCTCCCGCCGGGATAGCCCGAGGTGGGCGGAGCGAGCGGGCCGAGTTCGGA
>VGFC01000107.1 GCA_016869045.1 Armatimonadota bacterium | reverse complement strand
AACGGGCATCTCACGCACCCATCGCGTCTAGGGATGCTCCACGTCTGGAGCGGGCCTCAATGATGAGCAAGCGTTACGCTGGTTTGGCAAACCACATTCCTGCCTGTCCGCCAACAACAGGTGACGAGATGCCGAGACAATTCCCGATGAGTGAGAAGGGCAAGGAGCGGCTGGAGGCCCAGCTACGCAAGTTCCGCGCTGAGCGCGCCCAGATCGCCGAGCAGCTCAAGCACGCGCGGTCGCTGGGCGACCTCTCGGAGAACGCGGACTGGACCGACGGCAAGGAGCGCCAGGCGATCATCCAGGGCAAGATCGCCGAGGTCGAGGTGATGATCGCCAACGCCGTCATCGTGGAGCGCGCCGAGACCGACGCGGAAGTGGCCGGCCTGTACTCGGCCGTGAGCGCGCTCGACCTCGACTACGAGGACGAGATCGAGTACACCATCGTCCCCGGAATCGAGGCGGACTACCGCGCCGGGAAGATCTCGGTGGAATCGCCCCTCGGCAGCGGCCTCATGGGCAGGAGCGCGGGGGATGAGGTCGAGATCGAGACACCGGGCGGCGTCACCCGGCTGAGGGTGCTCGAGGTGAAGGTCGGAGAGGACTGACGGCAGCGCGAAGTGAGAAGTGCGAAGTGATGAGTGAACGGCGACCCTCACGAGTTCGCCTCGATGAACCCCCGGACCCACTCCGCCTGCTCCTGTTGCCCGTCGATGAGGACGGCGGCGAGGATCGAGTAGCCCTGCACGGTGCCCGCTTCGAGATGCTTCAGCAGCGTCTCCCACTGTAGCTTCAGCAGGTCCATCGGCAGCGGGGCGACCGTCGGGTAGTCGCGGAGATAGCAGCCCAGGTTGATCGGCTTGCCGGGGAACAGCTCGCGGCAACGTGGGATGTACTCGTCGAGGTTCGGTAGGTTCTTGGCCTCCCACACCCACAGGTTGATCACGTCCATGTAGGGCTCGAAGCCCGCCCACTCCTCGGGCGCCAGTTCGTGCGTGTAGACGACCGCCCAGAGCTTCAGGTCGGGCCGGTCTGCCTTCAGCGCCTCGTAGACTCCCGCGTACTGCTCCGGCGTCGTGCCCTCGCGCTTGATAAGCCCCCGCATGTCGTCGTGCAGCGCACCGGTGACGTTCGGGAAGTCCCGGGCGAGGGCGTTCACCGTCTCCGCCTCACGGCGCACCGACTCCGCCGAGGCGTCGATCCAGTGCGCCGCGCCGCCGTCGTCCGTGCGGCGCCACTTCCACTTCGCGATGTCGCAGATGACCTCATCGCAGCCCGCGAGCTTCCGCATCGCCAGGGGTGTGCTCGGGTGGAACATGAACACGGCCCGCGAGAGGCCGAAGTACTCGCACCCCTCACCCACCCCGAAGATCGACGGATCGACGCCGGGGTCAAGCCCCTGGCCTTCCCACACCCAACCGGCATCGGCTAGTCGCATGGTGAACCTCCAAAGGCGTCTCAGGTCTCGGGTCTCGAGTCTCGGGTTGGCGGCTTGGGCGGCAAGGGAGGCAGAGGCGACGGCGCGAATGGCGCATTGCCTGGAAAGGAGCCGCCCCTATGGATGCCAGCAAGCTGCCGCGTTGGCGCGGGTTCAACCTGCTGGAGAAGTTCACCGACCGGATGAACGCGCCCTTCGTCGAGTCGGACTTCGAGTGGCTGGCGGAGTGGGGCTTCGACTTCGTCCGGCTGCCGCTGAGCTACTGGTGCTGGTCCAAACCCGATCCCGCGCAGTGGCTGCAGATGGACGAGCGCGTGCTGGCCGAGATCGACCAGTGCGTGGAGTTCGGCCGGCAGTACGGCATCCACGTCAACATCAACTTCCATCGCGGGCCCGGCTACTGCGTGAACCCGCCCGCCGAGCCGCTGGACCTCTGGACCAGCGAGGAGGCGCTCGACGCGTGCGCCTTCCACTGGGCGCGCTTCGCCGAGCGCTACAAGGGCATCCCGAACGAGCGCGTCACCTTCGACCTGCTGAACGAGCCCGGCGCCCTCCCCGAGGACGTGTACGTGCGCGTCTGCGAGCGGCTGGTCGGCGCCATCCGCGAGCAGGACCCCGACCGCCTCATCATCGCCGACGGGATGCTCTGGGGGAACCAGCCGGTGCACGGCCTCGTGGGCCTCGGAGTCGCGCAGAGCACGCGCGGCTACCAGCCGATGCAGATCAGCCACTACAAGGCTTCCTGGGTGCGCTCCGAGGGCTGGGCCGAGCCCACATGGCCGCTCGACCTGGACGGCGACCTCTGGGACCGCGAGCGCCTCCGCATCCAGCAGATCGAGCCCTGGCAGGCCCTCGAAGCCAAGGGCGTCGGCGTGCACGTCGGCGAGTGGGGCGCCTTCAGCCACACGCCCCATCACGTCGTCCTCGCCTGGATGAAGGACCAGCTTGAGCTCTGGGCGGAGGCCGGCTGGGGCTGGGCGATGTGGAACTTCCGCGGTTCCTTCGGCATCCTGGACAGCGGTCGGGAAGACGTGCAGTACGAGGACTTCCGGGGGCACAAGCTGGACCGTGAGATGCTGGAGCTGGTGCGGGCGCACTGAACGGCTGAAACACGAAGACCGCGAAGAAGGCACAAAGACACGCGAAGCACGTCCTCAGCCCCGCGTCGTCTTCGTGCCGCTTCGTGCCTTCTTCGTGGTCTTCGTGGTTCAGCCGTGCCTCAGTACACGCCCCACCTCTCGGCGGCGCGCCAGAGAGCCTCGATGTTCTCGGGTGGGAAGGGCATGCCCTGATCGGGGCCGATGATGTAGCCGCCGCCGGGGGCGAGGATCAACAGCACGCGCTTGACCTCCGCCTCCACCGTCTCCGGCGTGCCGAGCATCAGGACGTGCTGCGTATCGATGCCGCCCTGCAGCGCGAGCTTCCCGTGGGCCTTGCGCTTCACGAGCGCGAGGTCATTGGCGCGCGCCTGGACGGGGTTGAGGATGTCCACGCCGACGTCGATGAGGTCCTCGACGACGTCCTGCACGCAGCCGCAGGAGTGGAAGTTGATGAGCTTGCCCGCCGCCTTCACCGGCGCGAAGGCGCGCGCGTACTCGGGCTTGAGGAACTCGCGGAAGAACTTCGGTGAGATCGACAGGGCCCGCTGCGTGCCGAGATCCTCCGAGAAGCCGACCCCATCCACACCCAACTCGATGTAGCGCTCGAAGATCGCGAGGTTGTAGTCGGTGATGCGGCGCAGTAGCTCACGCAGCTCGCCCGGGTACTCGTAGAACGCCGCCATGAACGTCTCCATGCCGGTCAGCGCCCAGGCGCGCTCGAAGAGGAAGTAGGTCTGCTGGCCGAAGACCAGCCGCTCCTCGCGGTTCGGGATCGAGGCCATCTGTGCGGGAAGCGACTCGTCCGCGTCAAACAGCGCGTGCGGGTCGGGCGTCCGGTACTCGTCGATCCGGCGCAGGTCCGCCAGCGGGTAACCCTTCGGGAAGGGCACCATGTCGGGGCGCGTGGTCTCCCACGTCGTCCCCCACGCATCGGTCCAGCAGTCGATCCGGAAGTTGCCGGCGTATGCGACCCCGGCCATCACCGGCTCATTCCCGCGGGGGACGTAAGCGGGCTCCTCGTAGGCGATGGCGCGCAGGAGGTTCTCTTTGGCGGTCATGCAGGCCCCCAAGGCGGAGTCCAGGAGTCAGGATGACGGCCAAGGCGAATGCGTCGGGAGAGGGCGAGGGTCCTCCCCGCGCGGTTGGGGATTGTGGCGCATTGACCGCTCCCGGTTCCGTGTGATACCATCCCCTCTGTCGAGCCCAGATACGTGGCCCCGCCAAGGCGGGATCGCGAAGCGGAGGGTGCGCATGAACCATCGCAGACCTGGGCCAGTCCTCCTGGTGGTAGCCGCCCTTGCCTCGGGCGTGGGACGCGTCGCGGTCGCCCAGGACGAGGCGCCGCCGACCACCCCACCCGAGGGTCCTTCCCCGAGCGAGCTGTACCGCGATGTGACCGTGCTGGGGCTGGTCAACCGGCTGGAGCTCACGACGGCGCAGATCGAGAAGATCGTGCCGGTGGTTGAGCGGGTTGCCGACCAGGCGGCGGCCGACGAGAAGGCCGATGCCGCGGCGTACGAGACGGTGAAGCCGGCGGCGGACAGGCTGATCGCCGCGCTGCTGGCAGGCATGGCGCCGATGGACGCCGACATGGCCCTGCTGGACCAGGCCGCGACGGAGCGAACGCAGCGCGAGGACTCGCGGGCGGCGCTGGCGGCGGATGCGGCGGTGCAGATTCAGCGGGTCTTGACGGCCGAGCAGGCCCGCCGGATCGAGACAGCCTCGCGCCAGGCGCAACGTAAGGCCCAGCAGGCCCAGATGGGGGGCGCCGAGACGCCTCTCGAGTACATCGTGCGTCGGCTGGACGAGCAGGCCGAGCTGATGCCCGATGAGTACGTGAGGACGCGCGAGGACCGTGCGGTCGAGACGGCGCAGGTCATCCTGGGGGAAGGCGCTGCCGGTGTGCGGGCCCTGGCGGGGGCGCTGTTGGGGATCATGGACGAGGTGGAGCAGTGGTCGGCCCAGCAGTACGCGGCACGGCGGCCCACGCTGGCGGAGGAGATCGCCAAGGAGCTGAACCTGCCCCAAGAACCAGACACCTCCCTCATCAAGTACGAGGACTTCATCGCATGGATCACGTCGGAGCGGACGGCGCCGGTGCTGCGGGACCTGCTCGCCGCCCGGAAGGCCGCCGAGAAGGAGGGGGAACAGTGAGGCCTCTGCGCGCTTCTCTGATCGCCGTGACGGCTCTTGCTCCGCTGCTCGGCCCCGGTTGGGCGAGCGACCTCAGCGAGATCGTCCAGAAGGGCAACCACCTGATCGCCCTCAACGAGCTGCAGGTATCGCCGGACCAACTCGACAAGATTGCGCCGCTGTGTGACAAGCTGGTGCAGGCCGTCCAGGCGCGGAACGAGGAGCGTCAGAAGCTGCTCGCGGACGCCGCCCCGACGCTCGCGGCCGCCCGCAAGGCACTCGCTGCCGGTGTCCCCCTGACCGCGGCGGCGCAGACCGCGCTCGGTAGCCTCGAGGCATCCCTGAAGGCCGCCGACGATAGGCTGGAAGAGACCGCGGTGGACATCCTGGGGGACATCGAGAAGGAGTTCCTGCCCCAGCAGAGCCGCTACATCGACTGGACGCCCCCACTCCGGACGACCCGGGAATCCGCCAAGACGCGCGAGGAGCAGGCTCAGCGCGAGCGCGAGCAGACGGCCCTGATCCTGGCCACGGTGCAGCAGCTCGAGCGCATCCGCACCTACCCGCTCGAACGTTATGTCCTGGAGGCCCAGAAGGTGGTGGACGATTTCCTGCGCCCGCTGATCGACCCGCTCTCGCCGGACTACGCGGCGGCGCAGGAGTTCATGTTCAAGCTCGTGGAGGAGGTGCGGACCATGCCCGAGCCGCTGTGGGAGCAGCGGCGCGAACAGATGGCCGAACTGCTCGTGGGGGAGTTGGGGCTGCTCAACCAGCCTGACGACGAGACCGCGCGCCCGAAGCCGTACAACTGGCAGACCATGTATGCGATCTTCTCGGACCTCGGCGCTCCCGATCTCCTGAAGGCCATGAAGCGCGCAAGGGCCAAGACGATCGAGCCGTAGTAGGGCCGGTCGGGGTCAGGCCCTCCCTCGCGTTGCCACCCTACGCCGTGATCTCGCTTACGTCGATCACGTACATCTGCCGGTCGCCCTCGTGGGCCGAGTCGAAGCAGACCTGCGTCCCATCGCGGTTCCAGCGGGGGTGCAGGTCGCAGCGGATCTCGCCCCCCAACTCCGGCGGCGCGTAGAAGTGCCCGATGTCCACGCGCCGCTGATCCTCCGGCCGATAGAGCAGCAGCGTCCGCTTGTGTTCCTTGTTCGGGTACGTGTCGGTGAGCACCCACCGCCCGTCCGGCGAGTAGCTGCAGTGGCCGTCGGTGGTCAGGAGGCCTTCGCCCATGACCTCGGCCTTGTCGCTCTGGTCCGTGAACACGAAGTACCGGTCGCCGATGCCCGGTCGGCGCGCCCAGGCGAGGATCTCCATTGACGAGCGCCAGTCGAAGTGCGAGGTCATCTCAAAGGGATTCACGCAGTAGATGTCGGACCCGTCCGGCGCCGCGGTGAACAGACGCGTGAGCCAACTCGGGGGCACCTTCCACCGATGCAGGAAGATGAAGCGCGAGCCGTCGTGGTTGAACTGCAGGTGGTTGAACCAGTGGCTCGTGTTCTCCATCGTCGGCTGGGGGTCGAGGTTCGCGATCTGGTCCACGCTGATGATGAGGCGGTTCTCGCCCGTCTCCAAGTCCATCCGGTAGATGCCGTCCTCCGCCGGGTGCGGATCGCTCTCCCAGGCATCGGGTACGCCGTTGTAGCCGTACCCGGGCCGGTGCCGGTGCAGGCGCGAGAAGTTCAGCGTGACCGCCTGCTTCCCGTCGCGGCTGACGGCATAGATCGGGCGCGGGAGCTTGCGGACCTCGCCCGAGTGCACATCGCGGATGACGGAGACGTACCGGTCTCCCTCGCGCATGTTGTAGATGCTGAGCCGGTCCGGTGCCGTGGCCAGCCACTGGAGATGCGTGCCCTGTTGCCAGTTCCACGCGAGCGTCTCGTCGAGGGGAATCCAGCGGTTCCCGTCCTGCAGATCGATCATCCCGATCCGCGCCGTATCCTCCGGTGTCGGCGGGCGGTCGATGAAGCTCGTCTCCAGAGCCAGCAGATACCGGCCGGTCGCGTCCCACGGGAACTTGTCGTAGTAGCCGAAGAAGTGGTGCTCCGTGCGCGGCGTGATGCAGCGGGCTTCCATCTGGTCGGATCGGTCTTCCACGGTACCCCTCTTCCCTTTCTGTGCGCTCGACAGCTTCGGACGGGTCGCCCACGCCAAGCCCGCCGCCGCACCCAGCGCGAGCATCTTCCGTCGGTCCATCCGTTGTGCCGCTGCCGTCATTCTGACTTCTGACTCCTGACGCCTGACTCCTGCAGTCCCGCAATCGCGGCCATCACCCGGCCGGTGATCTCCTGCAGCTCGGCCTTGGAGGCCTTGCCGCCGCCGGCCGCCGCGGTGTCGATCGGCTCGCCGTAGGTGATGGAGATGTCCGCCCGACGCGGCAACTTGCCTCCGGTGGGATGCGACTTGAACGTTCCCTCGATGTACGCCGGGATGATCGGGACGCCCGCGCGGTTCGCGATCAAGGCCGGGCCGATCCCCGCCTCCTCGACCATCAGCTTCCCGTCCGGGCTGCGGCCGCCCTCAGGGAAGATGCACAGCAGGTTGCCCTGCTTCAGGAGATCGACGGCGAACCGGATGACCTTGGTGTCAGGGTGGTCGCGGTCCACCGGGAAGCAGCCGGTCCGGCGGATCGCCCAGCCCAGGAGCGGAACGTCGAACAGCTCCTTCTTGCCCATGTAGTAGCAGGGGCGGCGCAGGCCGCCGCCTACCACGGGCGGATCGAGGTAGCTCGTGTGATTGGCCGCGATGACGGCGCCCCCGGTGGCGGGCACGTTCTCGCGTCCGTAGACGCGCCACTTCCCGAGCAGCCGGAACAGCGTGGTGCTCAGGAAGTGACCCAGCCAATACAGCGGCGGCACGATGCGGGTCATCGGGCTTCGGCCTCGCGAACCATCTCGGTGATGCGCGCCACCACCTCGTCGATGGACAGACCGTCCGTGATCAGCTCGACGGCGTCCTCTGCGCGCCGAAGGGGAGCGACCTCGCGGCTGGAATCCCGCTGGTCCCGTTCGGAGATTTCCGCCAGGACCTGCTCTTGCGTCACGTCTTCGCCCTTGGCCTTCACTTCGAGGTATCGCCGCCTCGCACGCTCCGGCGGCGTCGCCGTCACGAACACCTTCACCTCGGCGTGCGGGCACACGACCGTGCCGATGTCCCGCCCCTCCATCACCACGCCGCCACCCGCCGCCATTCTCTGCTGCGCGGCCGTGAGGTGCTTGCGCACCTCCAGGATCGCCGAGACAGGTGACGAGAGCGCGCCGACTTCGGGGTCGCGGACGGCATCGGTGAGGTCCTCACCATTCACGAAGAAGCGCTGCCCCGCGCCAATCACGCGGAACTCCATCCGCGCTGCCGCCGCTCGCGCGATGAAGCCCTCACGGTCCGTCGGCGCCAGGCCCGCCCTCATGCCCAGCAGGGCGACCGACCGGTACATCGCGCCCGTGTCCACGTAGGCATAGCCCAGCCGTCGGGCCACCTCCTTCGACACGGTGCTCTTGCCCGAGCCCGCCGGCCCGTCGATCGCTACCGTCACCTTGCGCGGTCCACCCATGCGTAGGCAGTGCCTCCTATCTCGCCGACTCCCCCGTCGCGATCCGCTCCATCGCGGTCTGGTACGCGCCGATTCGTCGCAGAACGCCGAACGCCGCCGGCAGCCCAAGGGCCCAGTAGACCGCCGGCCAGAGCAGCTCTCCCGAGTGCACGAACACGTAGAACGCCACGACGGCGATCGCGTCGGCGATGAAGCACCGAACGAACAGCGCCGCCCGCGGGGTGGTCGGGCGCACGGAGCCGAGCACCAACACGCCATCCGCCAGCGGCATGACGAGATAGGCCACGGGCAGCAGGCAGATGAGCACGATGGGGATGGCGATGTGGAAGTGCGGAACCTCCCACGGCGAGGCGCCCTTCAGGACTGCCACCGCCACCACCGGCGCGAGGTAGAACGCCGCCCCGGCTACCCCCGTGCGGAACAGGTGCCCCTTCTCCCGACGGATCAGCGCATCAGGCCAGATCACTCCCATTGCCCGCTCCTCCCTGGGGGACTGACGACGAAACCCGGCCGTATCGGGTTTCGTTGTCTGCCTTGAAAATAGGAATTCGGGGACATGACCCAATTCAGTCGCATCGAATTGGGATCGTGTCCCCAGAATTCCGATCTTCATCGTTCCGGGCGAGCCAAAGGCTCATGACGACTGTCCCCGAAGTTGCCGCCCTCACTGCCGCATCACCAGTGTGTAGGTGATTACTGTTGCAGCGATCGCGATCGCCGCGCCGACGAGGCCCTGCAGCACGGTGTGTCGCCCGCGCGTCGCGCGTGCCCAGATCACCAGCGGCAGCCCGGTGAGGCCGCTCCACCACCACGGCCCGACCACCAGCGCGCAGGAGGTGAAGGCGCCGACGTAGACCGCCGCGTGTACGCTGGCCTTCCACCATAGGGACACGATGATGAAGATGACGGCGTTGACGATGTACGCCGCAACGAGCGCGCTGAGCTGCAGCGGCGCCCCGACCGCCCACAGCGCGAGCAGCCCCAGGCAACCGCTCCCGACACACGCGCCGAGGGGAATCCAGCGCCGCCGGCGCTCGGCGACGTGCATGTCGCCCACCCGGCCCCGTGCGTACATGAGGTACACGATCAGTAGCGGCACGACCCCTGCGAGCACGGAAGTGAAGCTCCCCCACAGCAGGATCTCGCGCCATGAGGGCGCCAGGTGCATGGCGAGCGCGCCGGCCGCGACCGCGCAGACAAGGAACGGGCTGGTCAGGGCCGAAATGAGAAAGGCAACGGCATCGCGACGCGGCCCCGCCAGGATCGCCAGGGCCTCGGCCAGCGACCGAGGCTCGACGGGGCCGTCCGAGGAGGTAACGTCAGTGGACGCCTTTGCATCCGTGGCCGACGAGGTCGCCGCGACCACCAAGAAGCTGGAGAAGAGGTCCATCCTGGCCGCCTACCTGCGGGACCTTCCGCTTGAGGCCCTGCCCATCGCCGCCGTGTTCCTCACTGGCCGCCCGTTCCCTCTGTCCAGTGAGAAGACGGTCAACGTCGGCGGTGCGTTGCTGCGTGAGGCTGCATTGGCAGTCACCGGCGCCACGCCGGAGGAGTACGAGGCAACCTACATCCCGCTGGGGGATGGCGGCGACACAATCGCCGCGTTGCTCGCCTCACACCCGGTGCCCCGCAGCAGTCTGACGCTGACTCAGGCCCTGAGGCTGTTCCACGATCTCGCGGAAGCGCCCACGCCGACGGATCGCGCGCAGGCCTTGCGCGAGGCGCTGGCCGCCTGCCGGCCCCCGGCGGCCAAGTACCTCGTGAAGATCATCACCGGCGGGATGCGGATCGGCGTGCAGGAGAGCCTCGTCGAGGAGGCCATCGCGGAGGCCTTCGGGCGCGACTTGGAGGCGGTTCGCCGGGCGAACATGCTGCTCGGCAACGTTGGGCGCATGGCTGTGCTCGCGCACGAGGACCGCTTGGGCCAGGCGCGGCTGACGCTCTTCCGCCCGCTGAAGTTCATGCTGGCAACCGCCATCGACGAACCCGAGGACGCGCTGAAGATCGGGCCGCAGTGGCTGGCCGAGGACAAGTTCGACGGCATGCGCTGCCAGGTGCACTCCGATGGCAAGCAGGCGCGGCTGTACTCCCGCACCCTCGACGAGATCACGCACCAGTTCCCCGAGATCGCGCGGGCCTTCTCGACGTGCGCCGCCGGCACGGTCTGCGATGGCGAGCTGATTGCGCACACGGGCCAGGAGTTGCTCGGCTTCGCCGCGCTGTCGAAACGCCTTGGGCGCAAGGAGCCCTCTGAGGAGCTCATGCGCGAGATCCCTGTCCTCTTCGTCGCGTTCGACCTGCTGGCCGCTGACGGGCAGCCGCTGCTGCAGGAGACGCTGTCGGCGCGGCGCGATCGCCTGGCCCAACTCCTCCCACTCGACCGCGTGCGCGTCTCCGAGGGGCAGACCCTCACGTCCGCCGTTGACATTACGGGCGCCTTCGAGCAGGCTCTGGCTCGCGGCAATGAAGGCCTCGTGCTCAAGGACCCCTCCTCCACGTATCAGCCCGGCAAGCGCGGGCAGGCCTGGCTGAAGCTGAAGCGCCCACTCGCAACGCTGGACGTGGTGGTCGTCGCCGCCGAGTACGGGCACGGGAAACCCCGCGGGCTGCTGAGTGACTACACCTTCGCGGTCCGCGACGGCGAGCGCCTGGCGACGGTCGGCAAGGCGTACTCGGGCGTCACGGATCGGGAGATCGCCTTCCTGACCGAGCACTTCAGGCAGACCGCGGTGAAGGACCTCGGGCGCGGCCTGCTGGTGAAGCCGACGATCGTGCTGGAGGTCGCCTTCAACGGCGTCCAGCGAAGCTCGCGACACCAGAGCGGCTTCGCGCTGCGCTTCCCGCGGATCAAGCGCCTGCGTCTCGACAAGCCCGTGGAGGAGATCGACACCCGCGACCGCGTGCAGCAGCTGTGGGAGCAGCAGAGGTAAGCAGGGACTGTCCAAGTCTCGATCCCATAAGGATCGAGACGCAGGACTGTCCCTTGTTGCCGTTGACGTCCCCCAACCACCTCTGTGGACTGAGTCGGGAGGCGCCGTGGGAACTCGCGACCTGTATGGCATGACCCGCGAGGAGCTGTCCGCGTCGTTCACGGAGCGCGGGCAGCCGCGCTTCCGTGCGGATCAGGTGTTCCGCTGGGTCCACGCCAACCTCGCACGGTCCTTCGACGAGATGACCGACCTGCCGGCGGCGCTGCGCCAGGAGCTGGCGGAGGAGCTCTCCGTCGGGCCGCTCCAGCCGGTGACCGTGTCGGAAGCCCCCGACTCGACGAAGCTGCTGCTCGCCCTGGCGGACGGGCAGACCGTCGAGTGTGTGCGCATGACGACGGGCCCGGAGACCGCCTCCGTGTGCGTGTCGAGTCAGGTCGGCTGCGCGATTCGGTGCACGTTCTGCGCCTCGGGCTGCGGGGGGCTGGTCCGCAACCTGTCCGCGGGCGAGATTGTCGTCCAGGCCGTCACCCTCCGCGCCCTCGTCGGCCCGGCCCGCAACGTCGTGTTCATGGGGATGGGCGAGCCGCTCCACAACCTCGACGCGGTCCTCAAGGCGATTGCGCTGCTCACCGACAAGGCAGGCTGGGGGCTTTCGCCGCAGCGCATCACCGTCGCCACCAGCGGGGTCGCCTGGGGCATCCGCCGCCTGGCCGCCGAGGGCCCGGCGGTCGAACTGGCGCTCTCGCTCAACGCGCCGACCGACGACCTGCGCCGGGAGCTGATGCCGGGGGTGCGCGACCTGCTGACCGAGGTGCTGGCCGCATGTGACGAGTTCTCAGCCCGGCACGGGGGCCAGCCGGTGACCTTCGCGTATGTGCTGCTGCGCGGCGTCAACGACCAGCCCGGCCACGCGGCGGAGCTGGCCCGACTGCTCGCCGGCCGCCGCCACCACCTGAACCTGATTCCGTACAACGCGGTCGAAGGACTTCCGTTCGAGCGCCCCGCGAAGCATGAGGCCGAGGCCTTCCGCGGGCGCCTAGAGCGGGCGGGACTGAACGTGACATTGAGGCGGAGCCGGGGGCAGAGCATCAACGCGGCGTGTGGTCAACTGCGGGCGCGGGCGGGGTGAACTCCTTCCAGCGGTTATGGAACCACAGCCACTGCTCGGGGTGGGCTAGGATCTGGTCGCCGATCACGTCGTTGATGCGCTGCATCAACTCCGCGATGGCCTGCTCACGGTCGGCGGTCTCCGGCAGGGGTATCTCCTCCAGTATGTACCCTCGCAGTGAGCCGTCGGGCTCGCGGAAGCCGAAGCCCGGCACCACCGCGCATCCCGTGCGCAGGGCGAGCATCGCCGGCCCCTTCGCGCACCAGGCCGGGCGCCCGAGGAAGTTGACGCGGACCGGGTTCTCGTTCGAGTGCTGGTCGGGGAGGATGGCCAGCACGCCGTTGCCCCGGAGGTGGGCGATCATGCCCTTGAGGTCATCTTTGGCAATCACCCGCAGTTGGGCGCCCTTGCGGGAGGCGTTGATGATGGAGGCCACCTGGGTATCGGACGCATCCCGCGCGACTACCGCCACGTCGAAGCCCTCCGCAGCCACCCGAGCGCCCGCCACCTCCCAGTTCCCATAGTGTGCGCTGGCGAGTATGGCGCCCTTGCCGCGCGTGAGGGCCTCGCGCATGTGTTGGAAGCCCTCGGAGGGCTGGACCTCGACGATCTGCTCCCGCGTGAAGGTGCTGATCTTGAACAGCTCGACGAAGAGGGTCGCCATGTTCCGCGCGACCGCCATGCGGATCGCCCGGCGCTCGGCGGGCGTGTAGCGATCTCCGAACGTCGCGACGAGGTTCGCGTCGGCCAGTCGCTGCCGGCGCAAGGAGACGGCATAGAGGGCGTACCCGCCCAAGCGGCCCATTGCGCGGCACCAACCCAGCGGCACCGCTCGCGCGAGCGTCGAGAAGGCTGCGGCTACGGCGCGCGCGCCGAAGCGCTCCAGGCGACGGCGGAAGGGGTGCTTTACCGGTCTAGGCATGAGCGGATTGTCTCAATCAGGCCGTCAACGGCCGCGGCGCCGTCCCGGATCGCCAGGTCGCACCGCAGCACGTGCACGGGGGGCAGGTCGCCGGGCGCCGGCGGGAGCTTGACGGCATCCTTCTCGGTGGTGATCACACTCTGGGCGCCGAAGTCACGCGCCGCCTTCCGGACCCGGTCCCAGTCCCGCGGCTCGTAGCGATGGTGGTCGGGGAAGACTAGCGCCTCCACCTCGTACCCGAGCCGTCGTAGGCTGCACTCGAAGGACTGCGGGTTGCCGAGGCCCGATAGGGCGATGACGCGCGAGCCCGGCGTCGGGCCTCCCGAGCCGGTCAAGGCACGCATCTCTCCTGTGCGGTGCTCGGTCACCACGATGGGCAGGCCGGGGGCCGTGCGTTCGAGCCAGGCCCTCAACTCCGCGACGCGCTCTTCGGTCGCCAGCTCCGCATGGGTGATCCACACCTGCGTTGCGCGGGCGAGGTGGTGGTGCGGCTCGCGCAGCGTGCCGGCGGGGAAGAGCCGGTCGTCCTCGATGCGGTGTGACGCGTCCACGAGCACGATGTCCGCCTCACGGGCCAGGCGGAAGTACTGAAAGGCGTCGTCGAGCACGAACGCGTCTGCGGGCGCCTCATACAGCAGCAGGTCCGCGACCTTCTCGCGCCGCACGCCCACGGCCACGGGATGCCCGGGAAGCAGTGAGGCCAACAGCACAGCCTCGTCGCCCGCCTCGGGGGCCGAGGCCGTCATGCACTTCCCATCACTCACCAACAGGCAGGCCGGTCCCCCCCGGCGCCCATGTCCCCGCAGGATGACCCCCGCGGCGACCCCGACTGCCGCCAGCCGCCGCACCAGGTAGGTTGTGGCGGTGGTCTTGCCCGTTCCGCCGAGGGTCAGGTTTCCCACCGCCACCACGGGACGGTCCGCGCAGGCTCGATGCAGCAGCCCCCAGCGGTAGACGGCCAGGTTCGCCTGCAGCCCGAGCCACATCGGCCCGCTGAGCACGCGAAGCCCCGCACGCATCACCGCCGCGGCGATCCCGCGCCTCTCCCCCTGGGCAATGGCCCTCCAACTGTCCGCAAGAGCCACAAGCTGCTCCGACGCCTCCGTCCCTGAGGTCGTAGGTCGGGCTCCCAAGCCCGACAGCATTGGCTTAGTCCGCGTTCAGCAACTCCACCAGCCGCTCAGCCGTCCGGGCGGAGGCCCCACGGTTCTCGCGAACCACGCGCAGCGCCCTGGCGGACAGCAGGTCGCGCTCCGCCTCCGACGTCAGGAGGCGCTCGATCGCCGTGGCGAGCTCGTGAGGGCCCTCGACCTCGACCAGGGCCTCGGCATTCCGCGAGATGTTGACGATGTCCCGGAAGTTCTGCGTGTGCGGACCGACCACCACCGGCTTGCCCTGCGCCATGGGCTGCAGCATGTTGTGCCCGCCCCAGCGAACGAGGCTGCCGCCGACGGCGACGACGTCCGCGATCGCATAGACGCGGGCCAGCTCGCCGATGGTGTCCAGGATGACCACCGAGTCCTCGGGGCGGTCGGCGGGGCTGGGCGGCGGGGCGCCGCTCTCGGCAGCTCTCTGCAGCTCCGTCCGTCGGATGGGGTGGTAGCCCCGGTCGCGCACGATCCGCTCAACCTCATCCCCGCGCTCCGGATGGCGCGGCGCGATGATGAGTTGCAGATGGTGCTGCTTGAGGCGAAGCTCCCGGAAGGCCTCCAGCACGTACTCCTCCTCACCCTCGCGGCTGCTGCCGACAACCCACACGGGCACGTCGAGAACAAGCCCCAGGTCCTGTCGCAGCTTGGCGGCGGCGGCTGGCGAGACCTCCGGGAACTGCTCGTCGAACTTCACGCTGCCGGTCACCTCGACACGCTTTGGGTCCGCCCCGAAGGCGATGTAGCGGTCGGCGTCGAGCTGCGACTGGGCCAAGACCGCATCCACCTGGCTGAGCATCCAGCGATAGTGCCAGACGACGGGCCGGGCCCGGCGCACGGCCTTATCCGAGAACCGCGCATTGGCGACGACGATCCTGGCCCCATAGTGGTGGGCGAGAGCGATGGTGTTGGGCCACAACTCCGTATCGACGAGCACCAGCAGGCTCGGCCGGATCGCGTCGAGCGCCGCCCGCACGGCCCACGGGGCGTCGTAAGGGCAGTAGACGAGCGAATCGACCTCCAGGCCACGCTTCAGGGCCGTCTCGCGGCCCGTGGACGTCGTCGTGGTCAGCACGATGCGAGCCAGGGGCGCACGGTTCTTGAGTTCCGGGAGGACCGAGGCGGTGGTCACGACTTCGCCAACGGACACGGCGTGGATCCAGATGACCGGCTCGCCCTTCGCACTCAGCGCCCGGAGGCTCTCGGGGTACCGCCCCATGCGCTGCATGAAGTCCTCGCGCACGCGGCGCGTAAGCGCGAGGCGTATCCCGAAGCCGGCACCGATGATGGGCGCACATGCGATCAGCAGGCCATTGTGGAAGTAGTATCGCCAGTCGAGGGGCGGCGGGTCGGTCATGCTTCGGGAGCCTCGGTCTTGTCCGCCCGCGTCTCCTCCCGCAGTTGCGTCTCGTAGAGCGTGCGGTAGAGCCCGCCGGCGGCCATGAGTTCGTCGTGGGTGCCCTGCTCGACGATCCGGCCGCGATCCAGCACCAGGATCCGGTCGGCGTTGCGGATCGTCGAGAGGCGATGGGCGATGATCAACGCGGTGCGCCCCTCCAGCAGCTTGCCGATCGCCGCCTGTACCGCGCTCTCGCTCTCGGCGTCCAGCGAGGACGTCGCCTCATCGAGAATCAGGATTCGCGGATCGCGCAGCAGCGCCCGGGCGATCGCGATGCGCTGCCGCTGGCCGCCGGAGAGCTTCACGCCGCCCTCGCCGATGTCGGTGTCATAGCCCTGCGGCATAGCGCTGATGAACTCGTGGGCCTGGGCGGCCTGCGCAGCGGCTGTGATCTCCTCCAGGGTCGCCTCGGGACGGCCGTAGGCGATGTTCTCGCGGATCGTCGTGCCGAACAGCACCGTCTCCTGCGGGACGACCCCCAAGGACCTCCGGAGCGAAGCACGCGTGACGCCTCGCACGTCGTGCCCATCCACGAGGACGGCCCCAGAGGAGACGTCATACAGCCGGGGCACGAGGTTCGCGAGCGTGCTCTTCCCCGCGCCGCTCGGCCCGGCCATGGCCACTACTTCGCCGGGCAGAATCTCCAGGCTGATGTCGGTGAGCACCGGCCCCGAGTCGGGCGCATAGGAGAACCCCACGTCCCGGAACGTGATTCGCCCCTTCACGTCGTCCAACTCGACGGCGTCGGGCGCATCCGTGAGCGTGGACTCCATGTCGATGATCTCCCAGATGCGCACGCACGGCGCGGCGGCCTGCTGGACCAGCAGGTTGAGCTTGGTGACCTTGGCGATGCTGTTTCCCAGGAGCACCATGGCGAAGATGAAGGTGATCAGGTCGGAGCCCGACATCCGCTTCGCGATGATCTCGTTTCCGCCCACGACCAGGGCCACGGTCATGCCGACGATGAGGATGAGGCTGGCCACCGGCACGTTCAACGCCCGCAGACGCGCGGTGCGCACGGAGGTGCGGAAGACGGCCCGGTTGACGCGGCCGAAGAGCTCATCCACCACCGACTCGAGGCCGAACGCCTGGACGATCCGGATGCCGCCGAAGGTCTCCTCGGAGAACGCCATCAGGTCGGCCATGCGCTCCTGGACGTTGAGATGCTGCTTCCGCAGCTTGGCGCCGATCCAGGCCGAGGCGACGCTCACCAATGGCAGCAGCAGGCAGGTCGCCACCGACAGCCGCCAGTTGAGCCCCAGCATGGTGGCGAGGGCGACGACGGCCGTGGGCGGGCCCTGAAGCATGGTGGCAATCGGGGAGGCGAAGACGGCCTGCAGGGCGGTCGTGTCGTTGGTGATTCGCGAGAGCAGGTCGCCGGAGTGTCGGTTCTCGAAGAACGAAAGCGGCATGTGCTGGAGATGCTCGAACAGCCGCTGACGCACGCCCCGGAGCATGGAGAAAGCGATGTAGTGGGTGACGTAGACGCTCACCATCTCGGCGAAGCACGAACCCACCCCCAGCAGAAGGAGCAGGATCGCCGAGGCAAACAGCAGACGCCGGCGTTGGGACTCGTCGGTCTTCGCCTGGTCCACCCCGAACAGCTCCTCCCACCGCTGCTTCGCCGACCCGATGGCCTGCTTGGCACTGCGGAGCGGTCCAAACGTGCGGCCTGGCCTGGCGGGAGCGGGCTCCGCCCTGGCGTCCTTGGCCTCGTCGTCTGACTCGCCCAGGGCGGGCTGAATCACCGACCGGACTTGGTAGATGATGACGCCGCGCAGACCGGAGGTCGCCAGGATGGTGGCCACGGCGATCGTCGCCAGCAGGGCAAACCGAGGGGCGAAGTGGCGCAACCGCACCAGTTCCTTCATGAGGCGCACCTCGCCGTCTCGCTCGCTTCGGCCTCGCAGGTTGTCTCCGCGGGCGCGTGCCAACGGCCGTTGAGCGCATCGAGCACGGCCTGCGCGGCTCGGTCGGAGGCTCCCGGTCCCCCCAGTAGCCGCGCGACCTCGCTCAGGCGGGCTCTGGCGGCGTGCCGAGCGCCCTCATCCACGAGGAGCGGGAGCACCTCCTCCGCCAGCCGCTCGGCGCTGGCCGCCTCCTGAATCAGCTCCGTCACAATGGCCTCTCCGGCGATGATGTTCGGCAGGGCGAAGAGCTGTGTCGATGGTTTCCAGACCAGGAGCTGCAGCAACGTCAGGCGGGTGCACCGGTAGAAGGCGACCAGCGGCACGCCTAGCACGCAGGCCTCCAGAGTCGCCGTACCCATGCAGACCAGGGCGGCGTCGGCGGCCCGCAGGGCCAGGCCCGCGCCCTCCACGGCGTGCGCGTCGCCCATCGCGCGGACGCACGCCTCGATGGCCTGCGCCTTCACGTTGCGGGCGCGGGAGACGACAACCTGCAGCCCCGGCACCTGGGCGCGCAACAGCCGGACAGCCTCCGTGAGGACGGGCAGGTGCATCCGAAGCTCCCACCGACGGCTGCCGGGCAGAAGGGCCAGCGTGGGCCGGTCGAGGGCCAGCCCCAGCGACTGCCGTACCTCATCCTGCGGCGGGAGCCTCGTCGGGAGATCGGCGGCCGGGTGCCCAACGAACCGCACGCGACCTGTGCCGTCGTCACCCACCGTATTCCACGCAAAAGGGGCTGCGACGTAGTCCACCACGGGAGCCAGGGGCGCCACCTGCCAGTCTCGATGCCACGACCGGGGAGGGACGTAGTAGAGCACTTTCAACCCCGGCTGCCGCTTCGCCCTCCTCACCAGAGGCATGTTGAAGCCGCCGGAGTCGATCGGGACCAGAAGGTCCGGGCGGCGACGCGCCAAGGCCAGCAGCAGCAGCCGGTAGCGAACCCACGCGCGAGCATAGACGGCCAGCCAACCCGCCGCCCCCACCGCCGTCAGGTGCGTTGTCTCGGCCAGCAGCTCCACCCCGGCCTCCCGCATCAGCGGTCCCCCTGCGCCGATCAACTGCACTTCCGCGCGACGCTTCAGGGATTCGGCCAGCGCCGCACCGATGGCGTCGCCCGACGGATCGACCGTCACGAGGCACACCTGCGGCGGTCGGGGGAAGGCCATCGTGTACGCGTTCCTCCTAACGGGAGGCCGGCGGCGGGAGGGCAGCGATCAGTGGGCCGGGGGCGGCGTCACGTCTGCTTCCCGTGAGGGTCGCGCTGCCGCCCGGCATAGCCCCCGGCGACCGCTTGCTGGAACGCGATCATGCGCTCGACCTCGGGCGTCGTCTTGACTTCCGCCCGGATCCGCTCGATCGCTTCATCGAGCGTAAGGGTCGACCGGTACAGGGCGCGATAGACCTTCTTCAGCGCCATCCGGGTCTCCTCGGACACCCCGCGCCGGATGAGGCCCCGGAAGTTGAGGCCATAGAGCTCCGCCGGATTCCCCTGGGCCATGCAGTAGGGCGGGACGTCCACAACCACCCGCGACATCCCGCCGACGAAGGCCATCGTGCCGATGGTCACGTACTGGTGAATGCCGGCATACCCGGCGAGGTTGGCGTAGTCCTCCACGACGCAGTGCCCGCTCAGCCCCGC
>VGFC01000106.1 GCA_016869045.1 Armatimonadota bacterium | reverse complement strand
GGGGTTCAGTCCGCAGAAGTCGACAGTCGGCAACAGGGGCATGTGTGCGGGCTCCTTCGGTGTGGTTCGAGGGGCGGACACACGGGTCCGCCCCTACAACGGCGTCGGCGGGCGTAAGACCGCGATGGCCAGCGCGCGGGCGGTCTCGTCGGTCTTCGCCTTAACGGTCTCTTCTATCTTCTTCGCCTCGTCGGCGTCGCGCTTGTCCTCTTTGGTGGCGTAGGAGTAGGTCAGTTCGGCCTGCGTCCCGCCGGCGGGGACGACGGTCATCGTGGTCGAGAGCTTGATCCTGACCTCAGCGTTCCGCCCGGTGCCTTCGGTCTTCAGGGGCGGCTCCGTGAACGAGATGCCGACGGCGCCGTCGAGGCCCTGCTCACCGGCGAGGCGGGCAAGAGCCGCCACGCGCTCGGGTTCGCCGGTCACACGGGTGCCGGCGAACTCGGCGCGGAACTGCGCGCAGCCGGTCAGCATCTGCGCGAGTTGGGTCGCGAGACCCTCGCCGACCGTCGTCACCTCCGCCTCCTCGCTGCCGAGGGACTGGTAGACGACGGCAAGGCGAGGTGGGTTGTCCGGAGGATTCCGGCTGCCCAGATCGAGGAGGATCTTCGCCTCGCGCTTCTGGGCGGCGCGAATGCGGGACTCGTCAGAAGGGTGGGTGCGCAGGAAGTTGGGCACGCCGCCGCCGTCCTCCGCGAGTTCCGACAGGCGCTCCAACATGCGGGTCATCGCGCCGACGTCGTACCCCGCCTGATAGAGGTAGATGTGCCCGATCTTGTCAGCCTGGGCCTCCTGGTCGCGGCTGTAGCCGCGCATCAGCACGCCCAGGGCCGCGTTGCCGAGGTCCGACTGGCCGCCCGTGATGATGCCGAGGAGCACCGAGAATCCGAGCGACCGTTCGAGCGTCTCCATGCCGTGCCGCTGCGAGACATGCGCGCATTCGTGGGCGAGCACAGCGGCCAGCAACTCCTCCTCCGGCATCTTCTTCACGAGGCCCCGGAAGGCGTACATGTAGCCCCCGGGGCACGCGACCGCGTTGATCTCCTTGTCGGCGAGCACGTTGAACTGGTAGTCCACCTTCGGGCGGTCCTGCTTGGCGAAGAAGGCGACCTTGCCGCCGACGGTCTGCACCTTCTGCACCATCGCGTCGCCGCGCACCAGGCCGTACTTCTTCTCCAGTTGGTCGGCGACCTGGCGCCCGATCTTGCGCTCCTGATCGGTGCCGATGAGGCCGGCGCGGAGCGGAGCACAAAGGGCGACTGCGACCAGTAGCGGAATCACGAGACGCGACACGCGCGTCATGGTCGATCACCTCGTTCCTGTCCTTACCAACGCCTGAGTTCGTCGCGGGAGTTCGCAGCACCTACTCACCGGTGCCGCGGCGAGGAACGGGCCTGCGGAGCTCTGGCCCTGACTCCGGGATCGAGTCAGGTTCGGGTAGTCACTGCGTGGCCGGGTTTGGGCGCTTCGCGGCGGGCCGTCTCGTACTCGGCGATCCTCTGCACTACGTCCTGAAGGTGCAACTCATAGCCTCGGAGGAGGTCCGCCCTGGTGGTCTCGTCGAGGCCCACTCCCACGTGGTCGGGATTGTCCAAGCAAGCCTGCAACCTGGCGCGCCATTCGACCGCCACTTCGTATTCCCGGTCGTCCTCGATCGGGAGGATCGTGGGTCGCCGTCCGGCCGATTCGGCGAAGCTTACCTCGCAGGTCCCTGGGGGCAGCTCACCGTGCTCGTTGAACTCCGGGATCATCCTGCCGCGAGACTACCACCACGTCTCACGTGTGTCAACCACGTCTGGCCGTGCAGGGCCATCCCTGCCTGACGCCGAAGGAGTTCCCTGGCTCGGACAGGGGCGGTCGATCCCGAGCAGGGCGCAAGGAGGAGGTGAGAGGCGTGAACCGGTTGGCGTGGGAGCTGCGGAGGCGAGTCGCCGTGCCTCGGATGGCGGCGTACGCGCGCAGCCTCTACGACCTTCGTGCTGACGGGGGGCTGCGGTTCGCTATCGACTGCGACAGGGCGAACAGGCCGCTGATTGCGCAGACCCCCGGGGCGGTTGAGCGTCCTCCTGTCGAGAGTCTCGGTCTCAAGACCAACGCCGAGTACTTCGCATACTTGCGCTCCTCGAGGCCCCCGCCGAACCTGGCTGCAGCAGCCCACGACCTGCTTGCGGGCCTGTACGAGGAAGCGGTCGGTGACACCGAGAACCTGGAGGCCTTCCTCGCCTCCATGGATGCGCACACGACCGACCCAGGCGTGCGGGGGGCGCGGCTCTGGTTCGAGGCCCATATCCGCACCAGGCGAGCGAAGGCACTCGCCGCTGTTCGGCGTTCCGACGAGGCTCGGCGGCAACTCGAACGCGCCGAGGTGTGCATCCGCCAGGTCCCAGGCATCGAGCCGATGTACACCCACGATGCCTCACCTCACATCGAGTCCTCAGCGCGTGAGAGCATCGCGGCGGTATGGGAGATGCTCGACGAGCCGGCGCGGGAGGCCGCGGTCCTCGATCCTGCCCCGACGCGGGAGGACATTCTTCGCTTTCTCGAGTCGAGTCGGCAGGGCTGGGCCAAAGCGGCCGCCAGCGGCGTGCAGGTTGACCCGCGACACCTGGAGCCGGTCGATTCGGCGAAGATCGTGTACCCCAATGACCATGTGTTCCGGCTATGGGCGGCCGGGATGGAGGCAGGTCTACTGGAGTCGCCTCAGCCCAGCGCCGACATGCGCGAGCGGGCGACGGAGGCCCTCAGGTCGGTGCGCGTCTCCTGGTTCGGCCCCTGGGAGATCGTCAAGGAACGCTGCCTCGCCGTTGCCTACGAGGTCCTGGGCGACCGGAAGCGCGCGCTGGACGGCTGGCAGCGACACATCCTCAGCCTGATGGCGATGTATGAGCCGGACCGCAGCCCGCTGTTCGACCGCGCGTGGGCGCAGGTCGAACGGCTGGGCGGGCGGCGGTGGGCGTGAGGGCGGTCAGCCCGTCTCGAACCCGTAGATCGGGCTCTCGCCGAGGTTGAAGAAGCCCTGGTTGGTCGGTTCGAGCGGCGCGCCCATCATGTCGCGCACTTCCCACTTCGGGGCCGGCGGACGCCACACGACGCCGGGCTCGCGGCCCCACGCGACCCAGAGGCGCTTCCCGTTCTTGCGGAACTGGATGATGCGGGCGGGCGCGTCCTCGTCGCCCTCGTAGCGCTCGAACTGCGCGCCTTCGAGGAACCGGATGAGCGTGGCGTACGCCGCGAGGCCGGGCTTGGGTTGGTGGGTGTAGCGCAGCAGGCCGTGGCCGCCGCGCAGCATCGTGTCGTTGTAGTCCCAGTTCATGTGCCAGATGATCGTGTGGACACCCTCGGCGAGGCCGATGGCGTAGGTCTGCACGAGGTAGTTCGCCTGCTGCAGCTCCGTGTGCTCCATCGTGTCCCAGCCGACCTCGGTCACCCAGATGTCCTTCTCCAGGCTGTGCCTCTGCAGGACATCGCGGAGCCACGTCAAGTCCTCGATGAAGTTCGGGTCGGGCTGCTTCATGTAGGCATGGACGACGACGGCGTCAATCCACTCCCCGCCTCCCATCTCGAAGAACTGCTCCGTGAAGGGCAGGCGGATGTTGTACGGGCACGGGCCAAGCACGATCGCCTCGGGGTCGGCGGCGTGGACGGCCTTGTAGGTCACCTCATGGAGCTTGATGACCTCCTCCATCGTGCCCATCCAGTACGCGTACGGGACCGGCTCGTTCCACGTCTCCCAGACGTGGATGCGGTCCTTCATCTGGCCCACGTACCATGTCACGAAGCGCGCGTACTCGTTCCAGTCGGTGGGCGGGAACTTCCGGTAGTCAGAGCGGTCCGGCTTGGTGGAGAGCCACTTCGGCATCCCGCGGAAGAAGCACTCGTAGTTGAGGGGCTCCTCGAGGTTCGGGGCGAAGGGGAGAGGCTTCCCGTCCTTGTCGGTGCGCAGGTACCTGTACGAGCCATCCGGCTGAGGCTCGAAGTCCCAGGGCTGGCAGTAGGTGCGAGCCCACTTCGCGCCGAGCTTGATCCACGTCCCGTACCCGCCGGGCCAGATGCCGAAGATGGAGTCCTCGCGCGGCGCGGCGTCCTGCTCGCTCGGCTGCGGCAAGGCAGCCAGGCAGTAGGTCTGTCGGCGCAGCTCCCGGTCGCCGTCCAGGAGTCGCAGATCGACCTCGGCGTAGCCCGAAGCCGGGAAGCCAAGGGTCATCGGCGCGCTGTTCTCTCCGTTGCGGGTGACGGTGAAGCTCCCGCTGCCGATGCGCCGCGTCCACGCGTCTCTCGCCTCCCACGTCAGCTCCGGCTTCTGCAGCCCCTGCTCCAGCTTCCCTACCGTCACGTCGAGGACAACCTGGACCGGCAGCCTCGTTTCGGCAGGCAAGAGCTTGATGGCGCCGCCCTCGGTCTTTGTCCACAGCAGGTTCGTGGTTGGCTCGGGTGGCTGAACGTATGGAGCGATCTCGTCGATCTCGATCTGCCCGTCGGCGCCCTCCAGAAGGCCCATCATCAGCCGGAGGCCGGTGATGGCCTGCAGGTCGAGCTTCTGGTCGGCGTCGGGAGCGCTCTCGAAGTCCCACGAGAAGTCCGTGTCGAAACGGGTCGCGAACTCCTGCCACTCGCCCACCAAGCCCTGTCTCAGCACGACCTGCGCACGGTAGCGTACGCCGTCGGCTTCCAGGAGGTGCAGCCACAGGGCGGTGTCGAGCGGTTTGCCGATCCGCGCGCGCACGCGCAGCCCCGCATACTGTGACAGGTCCTCGGGCGCCCCGAACGTGCGGGTCATGGTGAGGCGCGAGTGGCCAGGCCGGTCGGTTGCGGGATCGAAGCGCACGGCGAGGACGGCCCGGCCGTCCGACGCATCCACCGAGCCGGCCGCGTGCCCGGTCAGCTCGACATTCCACTCCGCGAGGCTGTCGAAGGGCTCCAGCGGCGCGACGGTGTCTTGCGGGAACGCCACAACGGGGATCGCCAGACACGCCGTGATGAGCGCCAACATGGGTGAACGCCTCCCGTGCTACTTCTGCCGCTCCGCGACCACGATCATTCGACGCGAGTCCATCGTGTACTCCTCGCCGCTCCAGCCACCGTACACGTCGGTGATCTCGAGGTTGTGGCGCGAGAAAACGGCGCTCACCTCGGCGAGAGTGTACAGACGTACGACCACGGGACGGATGAGCCGGCGGCCGTCGGGGAGGACGAAGGTGCGCACCGATTCGGAGCGGCTCCGGCGGAGGTTGAGGGTCACACGTTCCAGCGCGAGGATGCCGTCTGCCTCCTCGCGCCACTGAGTGTCGCGGAAGTGCCGGATGACCCACTCGCGGTTGATGACATCCAGGAGGAAGCGCCCGCCGAGCTTCAGGGAGCGCGCGACGGACTGGATGACCTGCTCGTTCTCGGCGTCCTGCTCGAAGTAGCCCCAGGCGGTGAAGACATTGATGATGCCATCGAAGCGCGCGGCCCAGGTCTCGGGGATGCGCCGCATGTCCTCCTCGATGAGTTCGAGCTGCACGTCGCGCGAGCGGGCGTACTCCTCGGCCTTGGCCAACAGGGCCCGGGAGAGGTCGAGCCCGCTGACCTGATACCCGCGCGCCGCCAACTCGACGGCGTGGCGTCCGTGGCCACAGGCGAGGTCCAGGATCGCCGAACCGGGCGGCAGACCGAGGGCCGTGACGATGAACTCGACCTCGCCTGGGGCGCGCGCCAGGCCATCTCCGTGGGTTGGGAGATAGTGCTCGTCGAAGTAGTCCTCAAACCACTGCTTCGCCATGCTCGGTCTCCTCGCGTCGCCGCTCTGCGGGACGCGCGTTGTTTACGGGACGTTTACATGCTCTTGCACCGTCGTGACCTGCCGCAAGCCCCAGCCTCCGGGCGCACTGTGGGGCCAAACGGGCCGTTTTCCACAGTTTCTGCCCTCTGGGGAGGGTTCTCAACGTAGTTTTCCACAACTCGCGCCGGACAGGCTTCAGGTGGCCGGATCGACTCCGCCAGGCGCAACAAGGCTGCCCTGAGGGACTACGCAGGCCGGATGGGCCTGGTTTCGGGCGGCTCAGCCGCCGGCTGCGGAGGCCCGCTCCTCGACGGGTATTGGGTCCGCTTCGAGCCCCAAGTCGAGGGCACGAGGCTCGCGGAGGCGGGTCGCGTTGAGCAGGGAGACCACGGTCGCTACGAGCGCGATTCCGAACCCAAGGGGGAAGCGCGCCTCGCCGATGATCAGGGCGCCCGCGACCGGCCACCACGCCAGGGGGAAGCCGATCAGCGAGGAGAAGGCCACGTAGGTCGCCCGGCGCCGATTGGGTGCGATGTCGAGGAGGTAGTTCGTCTGGCCCATCGCCAGGCCGCTCATCGCGACGCCCTGCGGGATGAAGGCGAGTGAGAAGAGGGCCAGCGGCAGCGTGAATGGCACGCCGACCCAAGTCCCGAGGGGCACGCGCGGCAGGACGAGTGAGACGAGGACCATGACGGAGGTGACGACGGAAGCTGCTGAGGACCAGATGAGCACCTGGCGGTTGCCGCGCTTGTCGCTGATCTGGCTCCACAGCAGGTTCGAGACTGCGCCGGCGCCCGCCTGGCACGCAAGGAAGACCCCGATGACCTCCTCGGGCGCCCGCCAGTACTGGAGAGCGAAGGGCGCCATGAACGGGACGGTCAGGCCGCCGCCGATCGCGTCGGAAACGCGAGACGTGGCCAGCCGGCGGAAGTCCGGGTCGCGGCGAAGGAGGCGCGGCCCGCGGGCCAGCTCCTGGCGCATCGGCAGCTCGCGGCTCGGGCCGGTGCGGGCCGGCTCGCGTACGAACCCGAAGGACACGAAGGAGGCCACGTAGATGATGGAGGCGATTCCGAACAGCATCACGTAGTTGTTCGGGTAGGCCACGCCGGATCGGCCGGACAACACTTGCTTGACGATGATCCCAGCGGCCATGCCCATCAGCCCGCCGAGCAGCCAGCGCATGCCGAAAAAGCGCCCCCGCAGCGAGGCAGGCATGGAGTCCGACACGATGGTCATGAACGGGATGATCCCGACCGCACCGCAGGAGCCGTAGACCAGGAACAGCCCCGCCACCAGCGCGAAGACGACGGTCGGGCCCGCGTCGTGCAGTAGAGCGATCACGCCCGTGAGGGCGAGGATCGCCACGCTGCGGGCGATCGCGGAGAACCAGTAGTACGGTAGCAGGCGCTCCTTGGTGCTGAGGTACCGAGCGAGGAAGATGTGCGGCCAGGCCCAGCCGGAGTTCATGCACGCGCTGATGACCCCAATCCAGATCTTGTCGCCGCGGCCCAGCGCGAGGATGAACGCCGGGACGACCGTCGAGGGGTTCATGAAGGCGTTGCCGAGCTGCCAAAGTGCGCCATTGACAACGCCGAGGACGAAGTTCCGCTTGACGAGTGGGCTGTGATGATTGGCGCGCATGAAGTGGCCCGGCACACTTCGCCGGTCAGCGTGTGGAAGAGGCCCCCGAGTACCCTCCCCTGCCCCGCGCCGGATTATAGCAGCGCCCCGTGGTCGGGTCAACGTGTGGTCTCGCGCGGCAGGCCGTACTCCTCCGCCGCCTCGGTCACGGCCGCGAGGTTCTCTACCGGCGTGCCCGGGCAGACGTTGGCGCCGTCGCCCAGTCGGTATCCGCCGCAGGGCGCCAGGGCTTCCAGCGCATGGACCGCAGTCTGCCTGACCTGCTCCTTCGTGCCCTTGAGCATCAGCATGGGGTCGATGTTGCCCCACAGGTGCACGCGCCCGCCGAGGTTCCGGGCTGCGACGTCGGGCTCGACGAGGTAGCCGAACAGGTCGAAGCTCGTGATGTGGAGGTCCTCCAGCAGGCTCTGGTGGAGGTGCGCGCTCTGGCCGCACATGTGCACACCCCGCACGCCCGGGAACGTGTCGAAGAGCTTGCGGGCATAGGGGACGCAGAACTCCCGGAACTGCGCGGCCGACATCGCCTGCGCGGTATCCTCAGCGAGTCCCAGGCCGCCGCGCGGTCGTGGGTCAATCTCCATGAAGTACCGTTGCGCGGCGATGAGGCCGTCGGTGATCTTCGCCAGGAACGCATGGCACTCGTCCGGGTACTCGATCTGCCACCAGTAGAAGTCGACACCCACGAGGTCTACGGCGATCATGTGAGGGCTGAGCCCGCTGATTCCGAGCGGGGAGACGTCCGCGTGCCCCTCGGCTCCGTTGAACGTGACCGTTGTCTCACGCGCCAGGTCGCGCATCTGCAGCCACCAGTCCCGCGCCTGGCCCCAGAGGCCACTGCCAGGCTCCGGGGCCTCGAGGCGCGCCAGGGCCTCCACGGTGCGGATAGTGGGCCGGCTGTGGAGCGTCTCGTTCTCGGGCCACACGACCTCCGCGCCGAACGCGGCCGAGTCGAGCACGTTGTCGAAGTACGGGCCGACTGACACCGCCGGCCCCGTGCAGACGATGTCCTCCGGGATGTTCTCGATCCGGTACTTGGCGAACTGAAGCTGCCAGTAGCACTGCTCCTCTGCGCTGGCGAAAATCGCGCTGTAGGGGATGCCGAAGACCGGCGTGAAGTAGCGCGGCACGAGGCAGAAGCCCACGGGTACGCGGTCCGCGTAGCCGAAGCCGGCGGCGGCCTCCATGCGTCGCCGGTTCTGCTCCATCTTCTCGGCGGGGTAGTCGATGTCAAGCCGGAAGCGCGTGCCAGGCATCGGGGCTCTCCACACGAGCCTTGAGGGCCTGCAGGAAACGGGCGGCGAGCTGCCCGTCGATGACCCGGTGGTCGCAGGTGAGCACGAGCGTCAGCGATGGAATCGCCGCGACCTCCGCTCCATTCAGCACCAGACGGTCCTCCAGCGCGCCGACGGCCAGAATGGCCGCCTCGGGAGGGTTGAGGATGGCGCTGAACCACTTCACGCCGAACATGCCAAGGTTGGAGACGGTGAACGTGCTCGATGCCCCTGCCGGGAGCCTACCCGCACGAGCAGCCTCGATTAGGCCGCGCGACCTCTCGCCGACCTCGGCCAACGTCAGCTGGTCTGCGCCGGTGAGAACCGGAACCACGAGGCCGTCCTCGACGCTGACCGCGATCCCGAGGTTGACCTCCTCCAGGTAGCGGATCGTCTCGCCCTCCAGACGGCACCGAAGCTGTGGGAACTCAGCCAGCGTGTCGCCGGCGGCCTTGACGATGAGGTCGTTGATCGTGACCCGAGGCTCCGTCGCTTCTCGAACGGCCAAGGCGGCCGTCATGTCCACCTCGATGGCCGCGTGGAACTGAGGGGCCTCGCGCACGCTCTCCTGCAGGCGGGCGGCAATCGCGCGCCGCATGGGGCTGAGCGGCACGACGCGACCGACGGCGAGCACGTCTCGTTTCACGACGCAGCCATCGGGGCCGGAGCCTTCGAGGGTCGAGAGGTCGATGCCCCGCTCGCGCGCCGCGATGCGAGCGGCGGGGGAAGCTGTAACGGCGTCCACAGTGGGGCCACCACCAGCCGGGCCAGCGGACGAGGGCGTCCGCGCTCCCACGGCAACGTCAACGGCAGGCTCCGCGGCATCGGGGACGGGCTCTCCGGGGTCGCCGATCCAGAGGAGCGTCTGGCCGGTGGTGACGGTATCGCCCTCTTCGGCCATCAGCTTGAGGACATGCCCCGCGAGGTATGACTCCAACTCGGCGACGGCCTTGTCGGTCTCGATGTCGCAGAGGAAGTCGCCGACCTCCACCTCATCGCCGACCTTGACACGCCACTTCGCCAGCAGCAGCTCATCGGTCGTCTGGCCCGCGTCAGGGACTACGATGGGTGTCGCCACTCACGCCACCTTCCCGGCGGACCCGTAGAGGCGCATGAGGTCGCCCACGACATGCTCCACCACGATCCGCCCGGGCAGCAGGAAGTCCTCCAACCGACGCGAGCCGACGGCGCCCTGGTAGCTGAAGGGCGCGTTGTAGTCGGTGACCGTCTTGTGCGTGGCCTCCCAGAACCAGCGTTTCATCACCGTACCGACGTGGAAGAGCGTGATGCCCTCCGCGATCAGCCGCGTGACGGTCTCCGCATCCAGGCCGCTGCCCCCGTGGATAACCAGCGGCACATCGACCGCCGCGCGAATGGCCTTCAGTCGATCCCAGTCAACCTCGGCGGAACCCTCGGTCTGGAGGTGCACGTTGCCCACGGAGACCGCGAGGAAGTCCACGCCGGTTGCGGCGACGAACTCGCGCGCCTGATCGGGGTCGGTCGGTTCGCCGGGCTCGTCCTTGCCGTAGTCGGGCAGGCGCCCCAGCTCCGCCTGCACCTCGACCCCCAGCGGGTGTGCGAGGTCCACCACCTGCCGGGTGATACTGAGGTTGTGTTCGAAGGGGAAGCGGCACGTGTTCACCATGACGACATTGAAGCCGGCGTTCGCGCCGCGCTCGGCCTGCGTCCAGTCGAAGACCTCGTTGAGGATCAGGGCCGCGGGCACGGTCGCACCCTCGGCCATGACGCGGCCATAGGCCCCGAAGGGCTCGATGCCGAAGCGTTCGAGCCAGGGCGGGTTCTTCATCGTCCCCCCGAACCCCAAGACCACCGGCGAGCGCTCGGCTTCCGCAGCCTGGACGACGGCCTCGAGGCTGTACATGTCCCACGCCTCGAAGTAGCCCACGGCGTAACCCCCGGCTGCCGCGTCGGCAAGCAGCCGAGAGAGGGGCACTAGCGCCATCGCAAGACCTCCTGCACGGCCCGCACGATGTCGTCCTCGTCGGGCACGTAGTAGCGCTCCATTACGGGTGAGAAGGGGACCGGGGTATCGGGGGCCGTCACGCGCCTGATGGGGGCATCGAGGTAGCCGAAGGCCTGTTCCTGGATCTCCGCCGCGACCTCCCCGGCCCAACCGCCGGTGCGCGGACACTCGTCCACGATGACGAGGTGCTCCGTCTTGCGGACCGACTCGACCACGCACTGCGTGTCGAAGGGGACGAGCGTGCGCGGGTCGATGACTTCGCACGAGATGCCCTCCTCCGCCAGCACCTCCGCGGCGGCGAGCGCCTTGTAGACCATCAGCAGCTTGGCGACAATCGTCACATCGGTCCCCTCCCGGCGAATCGCCGCCTGGCCGAAGGGGATCGTGTAGTCCTCCAGCGGCACCTCGCCCACGGGCGAGAGCGCGCCCTTCTCGGCGCGCATCCCCTTGCTGCCGTAGAGCAGCTTGTGCTCGAAGAAGAGCACAGGGTCATCGCAGCGGATGGCGGTCTTCAGCAGGCCCTTCGCATCGTAGGCGGTGGACGGGCAGGCCACCTTCAGCCCAGGCACGTGGATGAAGAACGACTCCGGGCTCTGGCTGTGCTGCGCGGCGCGCGTGGTCGCACCGCAGGGCGCGCGCATGACGAGGGGCACGGCGAGCTTGCCGCCCGACATGTAGCGGAGCTTCGCCGCCTGGTTCACCAGCTGGTCCATCGCGCAGAACAGGAAGTCGGCGTACTGCACATCGGCAATGGGCCGCATTCCCGCGAGCGCCGCCCCCACGGCTGCGCCGGCGATTCCCGCCTCGGAGATCGGGGTGTCGAGAATGCGCTCGTGGCCGAACTCCTCGGACAGTCCGAGCGTCACCGTGAACGCCCCACCGAAGCCGCCGGGGATACCGATATCCTCGCCGAGGCAGAAGACCCGCTCATCGCGCCGCATCTCCTCGCGGATCGCCTCGCGCAGCGCTTCGGCGATGGTCAGGGTCCTGGAAAAAGAGGGACACCATACCAATTCAGGACGTCTCGAATTGGTATGGTGTCCCTCTTTTTCCCCGAAGACGTGTCGCAGGCAGTCCTCCGGCGCGGGGGCCGGGCTCTCCTCGGCGAAGCGGACGGCCTCCTCAAGCTCCTGCGCCACCTCCTCGGCCATGGCCTGCAGGTCGGCGTCCGTGGCGTATCCGCTCTCGCGCAGATCAGCAGCGAGACGCGGAATGGGGTCGCGCTGCTTCCAGGCCTCCTCCTCCTCCCGCGACCGGTACCCCCGTGTGTCACTGCGCGAGTGGCCAATGAACCGGTAGGTCTCGCACTCCAGGAAGGTCGGGCCGCCGCCCGCGCGCGCGCGTTCGATGGCCTCCTGCGCCGCCTCGTAGACTGCCAGCACGTTCATCCCATCGACGGTGACGCCTGGGATCCCGTAGCCCCTCGCGCGGTCGGCAAGCCGCTCCAGTTTGACGACCTGCTCGATGGGCGTCGAGGCGCCGTACAGGTTGTTCTCGCACACGAAGACGACGGGCAGGTCCCAGATGGCGGCCATGTTGACGCCCTCGTGGAACGCGCCCTCATTGGTCGCCCCATCGCCCATGAAGCAGGCAATCACCTGGCCCGTCCGCTGCATCTTGAAGCCCAGCGCCATACCGGTCGCCACGGGCACGTTGCCGCCGACGATGGCGATGGCGGTCAGCGCGCCGACCTCCGGGTCGCCCGTGTGCATCGAGCCGCCATAGCCGCCCGCGCAGCCTGTGGCCTTACCGAACAGCTCCGCCATCATCGCGTTCAGTGAGACGCCCTTCGCGATGGCATGGCCGTGAGGTCGATGAGTGCTCGCGGTCCAGTCCCCCGCCCGGAGGGCCTCGCAGACGCCCACGGCGCACGCCTCCTGCCCGATGTACAGGTGCAGCGTGCCCGGCATCCGGCCCTCGAGGAACAGCCGGTTGACCGTCTCCTCGAACTGGCGGATGCGCAGCATCTGCCGGTGCATCCGCAGCATGACGTCCGTCGATGGAGGCATCTAGTGAGGCTCTCCTCAGTGACGTAGGGGCGGATCGCTCTCCAGGAAGCGTGCAATCACGTCCGCCGAGGGCACGCCCGCGCTGCAGCCAATGGCCTGGACGCAGTGCGCCGCCGTGGCATTCGCGAAGCATGCCGACTGGTTGATGTTCCAGCCCTGCAGGACACCGTACAGCAAGCCGGCCATGAACGAGTCACCGGCGCCGGAACCATCCACGACATCCACCGCATAGGCCGGGAAGCGCATGGCCTTCCCCTCCACGCGGAGGGCGCAGCCCTCGTCGCCGAGCTTCACGCCCAAGAGGCGGATCGGGTGCCCTGAGAGGGCGTCGAGGATGGCATCGGGGTCAGACTCTCCGGTGATGGCGCGCGCCTCCTCGATGCTCGGCATGAAGATGTCGAGGTGGGGGAGGCACGGCTCGATGAGCGCGCGGCTGTCCACGTTGGGGTTGTAGGCCGTGTCCATCGAGGTGGTGACGCCCATTTCGCGTGCGCGGGCAAGGAGGCGGGCCGTCGGTTCGCCGTCCAGCGCAGGCATGAGGAGCGATCCGCCCAGGTGCAGGATGCGGGCACGGCCGACCAGGTCCAGCGAGACGTGGCCCTCCACGAAGTGCGCGTTCGCTCCCACGTGGTGCAGGTAGCGGCGCCGGCCATCCGAGCCAATCATCACGAATGTGTACGAAGTCGCCGCCGAGTCGGTCTCCACCAAGCCCTGCGCATCGACCCCCGCCTCGACGAGGCTGTGCCGAACGAAGGCGCCCGCGCCGTCCCGGCCGATGCACGCGCTGACTCCCGCCGGCACCCCGAGCCGCACGAGGTCCACGGCCGTGTTGACGGCGCAGCCGCCGATGTGGTGTTCGATGTGGTCGAAGGTGCCCAGGCGGTCCCAGTCCAGGAGGTCGTCAATTGCCTTCGCCATGACATCGGCGACGGCGATGCCAACGCAAAGGACCTGAATGTCGCTCATGTGGAGTGCACCCGCCCTGCAGTCATGCGGCGTGGTGTAGGCTTCGCCGCAGCGCGACGCGTGTCCTCGGCGGCCTGCACCGCAGAGGAGGGCAACTCGGGAGGGCCGAAACAGCCGGAGTCACCCAGCTGTGGGAAGGCGGTTTGAGCGATGCGCCACGCGATAGTGATTCTCTGTCTGCTGATGCTTGGCCTGGCCAGGGAGGGCTTGCCGATGGAAGACCGTGAGATTCCCCCCGCGGAACCAATGGATGCCGTGATGGCGTCGGAGGCCGAGATTGCAGCGTTCCACGCGTGGGTGCTGGAGGCGTTCCTCGGAATTCGGGGACACGATCCCAATTCGCAGACGGCGCGAATTGGGTCATGTCCCCGAATTCCACTGGACGTGCGCCGCCAGGACCACAACGTGCTGCGCTTCGGGGAATCGTGCATGGAGACGCCGATCAAGATCGGGCAGCGCGAGTTCAAGCACGGCCTCGGCACCCACGCGAACAGCGAGATCGCGGTGACGCTCCCGGCGGGTGCGAAGACGTTCACGGCCTGGGTGGGTATCGACAACAACTACGATACCCAGGGCACGCGCGGGACAGTGCAGTTCTCGGCGGAGGTGGATGGGGAGGAAGCGTTCCGCACCGAGGTCCTGAAGGGCGGCCAGGAACCCGTCGAGGTGACGGCGGACATCCCGCCGGGAGCGAAGGAGCTGGTCCTGGAGGTGGACGCGACGCCCGATGGCGCGGGCTGGGACCAGTCGGACTGGGCCGAGGGGCGGCTCGTGATGGCAGACGGAACCGTGCGGTATCTGGATGAGAACCAACCCGATCCGCTGCTCGCCGCCGGCGGGCCTCCCTTCTCGTTCCGCTATGGCGAGAAGGCATCGACTGAGCTGCTCTCGGGATGGACGCGCAGTGACGAGACCGACGATCGGCCGGATTGCACGGAGCATCGGGTCACCTGGACGGACGCTGCAACAGGCCTGAAGCTGACGGCGGTCGCGCGGCTGTTCAAACGCCATCCGGCGGCCGATTGGGTGCTGTACTTCGAGAACGCCGGCGCGGCGGACACGCCGATCCTCGAGGATGTGCAGGCGCTGGATGTGCAGATGCGGACGGGGAACTCGAAGCGGGCGGCGGTGCTGCACGGGCTGACGGGCGATGTGTGCGGCGAGCAGTCGTTCGTGCCCTTCGACCACCCGCTGGAGGTCAATCAGAGCTTCCGGCTCGCGCCCGGCGGAGGGCGGCCGTCGAACGGGGCCTTCCCCTTCTGGAACCTGCAGTATCGAGACACGGGCCTGCTGGTGGGCCTCGGCTGGTCGGGGCAGTGGGCGGCTTCGTTCGACCGCTCGGGGGCCGGGCCGACGCGCCTGCGCGCGGGCATGGAGCTGACCCACCTGAAGCTGCGTCCGGGCGAACGAATCCGCAGCCCGCGAGTCCTGCTCATGGGCTGGCAGGGCGACCCGGATGTCGCGCACAACCGGTTCCGCCGCCTGCTGCTCTTCCACTACGTGCCGCGCATCGACGGGCGACCCGCGCGGCTGCCGGTGGTCTCCCAGTGCTTCGACCGGTATAGCTGGACGCGTCCCGAGTGGCCGACGGAGGCTGGGCAGATCGCGGCGGTGAGGTTCGCGAAGGAGGCGGGCTTCGATGCGCACTGGTTCGATGCTGCGTGGTTCGAGGGCGGCTTCCCGAACGGCGTCGGCAACTGGTACCCGAAGCCCAAGGAGTTCCCGAACGGGCTGAGGCCCGTCGGCGATGAGTGCCACAAGCTGGGCCTGAAGTTCGTCCTCTGGTTCGAGCCCGAGCGCGTCGCGCCGGGCTCCCTGATTGCGCGCGAGCACCCGGAGTTCGTCTTCGGAGGCGAGAAGGGCGGGTTGTTCAAGCTCAACGATCCCGCCGCGCGCCGCTGGCTCACCGACCTGCTCTCGCAGCGAATCGAGGAGTATGGCATCGACATCTACCGGAACGACTTCAACATCGACCCCCTGGGCTTCTGGCGCGCGAACGATGAGCCCGACCGGCAGGGCATGACGGAGATCCGCTACGTCGAGGGCCACTACGAGATGTGGGATGAGCTACGCGCGAAACACGCGGGGTTGCTGATCGACAACTGCGCCAGTGGCGGACGGCGAATCGACCTGGAGACGATCTCGCGCTCGCTGCCCCTCTGGCGCAGCGACACGAGCTGCTCGCCCGGCCACCCAGACTGGAACCAGTCGCAGAGCGCCGGCCTCTGCCGCTACCTTCCGCTGCACACCGCGTGCGGCTGGACGCCCGAGCCGTATGACTTCCGCAGCTCCGCGACGGGCGGCGCGATCGCTCAGTGGGACTACCTGAACCCCGACTTCCCGATGAACCTCGCGAAGGCCACGCTCGCCGAAGCGAAGGCGAACCAGAAGTACTGGTACGGCGACTTCTACCCGCTGACGCCCTGCTCGGTGACCCCCGGCGACTGGATGGCCTACCAGTTCCACCGGGCCGACCTGAACGAGGGCCTCATCCTCGCCTTCCGCCGCTCGGAGAGCCCCTACACGGGAATGGAGGTCCGCCTGAAGGGCCTGGACCCGTCGAAGACCTATCGCCTCGGCTTCATCGACGACGCGCGGAAAGTCGCCGAGCGCAAGATGACCGGCCGCGAGCTGACCGAAGGCTGGGAACTCCGCATGCCGGGCAAGGGCACGAGCCTCGTTGTGAGATATTCGGCGAAGTAGGTCAGGGCTTCAGCAACAGCACCTTGGCCGCGGCGCTGTCGAGCTTCACGGACAGCACTTGTGGCCCGGCCTCGACATTGCCGATGTCCGCGTGGCGGTCGAGATCAGTGATCGTGACGCGCTTGGGTAGGTCGAGCTTCACCTTCACCGTGCCGTCGGTATCGCCGTGGTAGTCCGCGACGAGGAGGACGATGTCGTCGCCGCGCTTCATGCCGCTGACGCGGCCGGGGCCGTCAACCTCCGGGATGAAGGGCTCGCCGTCGATGAGGGTGTCCTCGACCGGCGCGACGGCGCGGATGGCGCGCGCGTAGGCGGCGAGGAGGTCCGCGTCCCACACGCGGCTGCTCCAGAAGTTCACCCCGCGCGAGCCGTTGCAGAGAACCTCCAGCAGGGCGTAGTAGAACGCCTCGCCGGAGAACGTGCCGGCGTCGCCGGGCGTGATCCAGGGGAGCTGGTCGCTGCGGGGGAGCTGCGCGCGGTCCTCGCGCACCTCGTTGCCGACCAGTTCGAGGTCGGAGGGCTCAAGCGGCGTGTAGGTGCTGACCTGGCCGCTCTGCATGGCGTCGGGGTAGAGGCGGTCGAAGGGCCAGAAGAACTGGTAGTTGCGCCCGGGTCTGAAGTCGTAGACGCCCAGCTCGCAGGGCGGCCCGCCGGACTCCTGCACAGCCTGCTGGACGGCCATGCGCAGGTCGAGCCACATCTGCTCACCCTTGCTCAGCTTCCACTCTTCCCAAGTCGCGATGCCGCTCTTCTCCTTGTCGGCCTGGCAGCGCGTGCACTTCTCGGCGTCGATCGGGCCCTGCCAGTTCCAGAGTTCGATGTCGCCGTGCAGGTAGCTCGGCTGTAGCAGCTTCACGGCCGTGGCGGTGCGCTGCAACTCCTCCTCGTACCACGGCCCGCGGTACGAGGGGCAGAGGCGCGAGCCGTGCGAGCCATCCGCGAACTGGCAGTACAGCTCGGGGTCGGTTCGGTGGCGTTCGAGCATCCGATGCCACGTGGAGTCGATAGCCTGAATGCGGAAGCCCTTGTCTCGCACCTGCGTCGCGAAGCCGATCGTGTCCTGGTCCTTCGGGTCGAACCAGGTTGCCATCGCAGGCACGGTGTTGAAGCCGATGCGCCGGAAGGCCTCCTCCCAGCGCGGCCAGTTCTTCGTCGAGGCGAGGTCCCACCAGCAGAGGCTGGTCGTCAGGCGCTGGGGGATGACCGGTTGCAGCGGGACCTCGATGAAATCGATGGGCAGGCAAATGCGCGGCGACTGGTAGGCGCCCCAGGTCAGTTGGTATTCGAGTTCGGGCTTCGCGCCAGCCTCGGGCTTGCCGGTCACGTAGAGGCGCGCGAAGACCTTGTCGGACGCGCCCTTCGTGTTGAGGGTCCACGTGTACGTGCTGTCGGCGACCTGCGCCTGGTCCAGCGGCACGCCGCCGAGGCTTCCGCCAAGGATCTCCACGCCTCGGGGCACTGTGAGGGAGACCGTCATCGGCTGCTCCGACTCACGCGGTGCGGCGACCCAGCCGATGGGCATGGGTGTGACGATGTTGCTCGTGATGTGCGCCATGGGCTTGTGGAAGTAGATCGCGGCCTGGGTGACAGTGAAGTGCGTGAGGGCGGACTCGTCAGGCTTCGCGGCAGCCTCGTCACCCTTGAACACGTACATCTCGTCGGCGCACGTCAGGCCTGTCCCATAGAAGCGCAGTCCCACGCAGCGCGCCCTCGTCTTGAGATCGGCGAACCGCAGTCGGTGCACCCACGCCTTGCCCTCGGAACGGGGGACGCCGAAGCGCTGCGTCTCCCCCGGCCGCCACTTCGAGTACTCGGCGACCCGGTAGTACGGGCCGTCGAGCGAGTCGGCCACCATCACCTCGACCCAACCCGGGACCGCGATCCCTGCCTGCGGCGAGCCGCCGAGGAAACGGATCGCCACTTCGTCGATCGGCTGCACCTCCCCGAGGTCCACCGCCAGGTTCACGCGCCCGGCGTACGACCAACCCACGGCGAGCGACTCGAACCACATGCACTGGTCTGGGCGCTGGGTGAGCTTCCCATCGGTGAGGTCCGCCGAGTCGGTGCCGCCCTGCGCAGTGAGGCCGTAGTTCGGCGCTGGAAGGTACGTCACGGGCTTGCCCAGCGCGAGGTTCTGTTGGGCATCGAGGTCGCGAGCGTCCTGGGCACGGGCCGGAAGGGTCGCCAGCAGGGCCAGGCATGTCAGCATGGGTTAACGCCTCCCGTGTAGTCGGACCTTGACGGCCTACGGCACTCGTGCAGTATGATGCCTCACATCGACATGGACACCGAGACCGCAACGCCGGCGGAACGAACGCGCGATCCGCTGCTCGTGCGCCTGCTGCCCAAGACGACACGCGGGTGTGTCGCCACGGGCGTGCTGCTGGGCGCCCTTGGCTGTGGCCTCGCGCTCTACGCGGTAGTCCGGCGAGGCGCTCGCGCTCAGCCTACGCGGCAGGCGGACGCCATCATCGTGCTCGGAGCCGGGTGCGAGCAACCGGGTCCGCGGCCCAGACCCGTTTACCGCAACCGGCTGGTGTATGCGCGTGACCTCTGGCAACGGGGCATGGCGCCCCACATCATCGTGACCGAGCAGTCGCCGGCGGCGGAGGCTGCCCGCGAGTACCTGCTCGCCATCGGAGTGTCCGAGGACGCCGTTGAGCTTGAGAATCGCAGCACCACCACCTATGAGAACCTCGCCCTCGCCCGGGACGTGATGCGCGCCAACGGCTGGCGGCGCTGTATTGTCGTGAGCGACGGGTTCCACCTCTCGCGCGCGGTGCGGATGTGTCGGGACCTGGGCCTCGACCCGCAGGGCGCCGCCACGCCGTATAGCCTGATCGAGCAGCGGCCCGGCGGGCGCGTGAAGTACACGCTGCGTGAAGTGGGCGTGTATGTCATCTACCTCCTGACGGGACGGTAGGCCATGCGCCCGCCTGGTGCCTCAGGC
>VGFC01000105.1 GCA_016869045.1 Armatimonadota bacterium | reverse complement strand
GGCTGCGACAGGCCGAAGACCCGTTCACGTTCGCCCGGCTGGCCGAGTTGCTGCATAGCCAGGGCCGTCTGGTGGAGGCCCGCTCGCTGTGCGAGCAGGCCCTGGCCCGCTACCCGGACTACGTGCGAGTGCGCCTGACCATGGCCCAGATCGCCGAGGGCGAGGGCGATCTCGAACGCGCCGAGGCCGAACTCAGAATGGTACTTCGCGCCGAGCCGCACAATCGAGTCTGTCGAGTGGGCCTGGGCCGGCTGCTGCTCAGCCGGGGCGCCTTGGCCGAGGCGATGCAACACCTCGAGCACGCCCTGTTTCTGAGCCCCGGAGATGCGGGGGCCCGAGACCTGCTGGCCCGGGCACGCGCCCAGGCCGTGTCCGTTCCGGCCAAGCCGGCTCGCGCAGGTGCCGCGCCGGCGGCTGCGGAGGCCGGTTCGCCGCTGGAGCAGGCGCTTGACCTGGTCGCCGAGACACACGGGGTGACCGGAGTCTTGCTGGTGGACCGGTCCGGCTTGCTGATCGATCAGCGCGGCGCCGCCGGCATCGACGCGGATGTCGCGTCCGCCACCTTACACGAAACATGGAATGCAGCACAGAACTACGTGGTAAGAATGCGCTTAGGGATGCTGCGGGTCTCAAGCATCTTCGCATCCGAGCGCGTCTTGGTCCTGGCGCCCTGTAACCCAGGACTGCTGGCGGTTGCCGCCGAGCCGTCGGCGAAGCTCGGGCTCATCAACCGACGGGTGGAGACGGCCCGGAACCTGTTGGTCAACGCGTAGGCCGCTGCGCGGGCGGACGCGTCGCGCCAAGCGGAGGGGAACCATGCGGGGTACCGACGTGACACCCCACGGTGAAGGCCACGAGCGCGGGCTCAGCCCGGCCTGGTGGGCCATCATCCTGGCCGCCGTCGCCATCGGCATCGGCTACCTCCTGGGCGAGCAGACCTGGGTCACGCCTCGCTGGAGCCAGTGGTGGCTGCCCGTCCTCGGTACCGAGCTCGCGCTGTATGCTCTCACCCTGTTCATCCCGCCTGTGGGCCGTCTGACCCTGGTCCACGGTGTCGCCCGCATCGGGGTCGGGTTCGCGATGCGCCTGGTGGTGGTGTTGGTCTGTGCTGCGATCCGCGTGAAGGGCGGGGACACGACGTTCCTCGACGGAGTGAAGGTCTACTGGGCCGGACACTGGCTGGCCGCGCTGGGTGAGATCGTCTGCGTGGCGGCGGCGGTGTACTGGTTCCGGTACCTCAGTGTGCAGCGTATCCAGCGGGCTCGGGCGGCCCACCAGGAGGCCGTCCCCGCCCTGCTCGATCCTGCCGGGCTTTCGCGGGATGAGTTGCTCGGCGAGCTGGCCGGACCCATACTCGTGTCTCACGAAGCGGAAGTGGCCGTTGCCGAGCCCTCGCCCGCAGTGGCGGTTGCCGAGCCGCGCATCTGGCCGCCGAGGGTGACCGTTCCCGAGCCAGTGCGTGAGGCTCCCACGCCGCCTCCGGCGCCGGAGGTCGAGGCGCTTGCTGAGCCGGCGGCAGCCGCGCCAGCGGCGCTCGAGGAGATCGACACTCTCAGCCTGCCCGCCGAGGCCGTCGTTCGTCTGCTCCCGGCCGCGATGGTCAACCGGTCTTCGGACTCCGCCGCTCTGGACCTCGAGGCCGGCGAGCTTCGTGTCTCGTGGAAGGAGATTGAGCCTCAGTTGAGCCTCGGAGAGGTACGGGTGGGCGCGCTGGAGCTTCTCAGCCAGTTGCCCCCGACCGTCCTGGCGGGCCCGCCGACTCGCCTGGCCGACCAACTCCCGGAGGGTGTGCTGTTGCCCCTGGAGGAGGTTGTGATGCGCGCCCCGGCGCACGTGTTCGCGCCGCCACCGGATCAGGATCCGGGCGCGGAACTGCCCGCCGGGCCGCCGATCTTCCAGGAAGCGGGCGCGCCGCCCGTCGCCGCGGCCGTATCGCCGCCGCCCGCCATCCGGCCGTTGGCATCCCTCGCCGCTCCGGCTGCCCCGCCCGCGTGGGAGCCCGAACCGGAGCCTGAGCCTGTGGTGGAGGAAGCCCCGGCGGCCGTCGCGGACGAGGTCCCGTACCCCGAACCCGAAGAGGGGTCCCCCGCTCCGGTCGAAGCTGTTGCCGACGAGGGAGACGAGGAGCTGAGGCGAGAGCGCGCCCTCGCCGCGGCCGTCGCCGCCTTGCAGCGGCCCGCCCCTCCTGAGCCGGTCGCAGAGGAGACACCTGCGGACGAGCCCGAGCCGACCGAAGCCCTCCTTCCCGGAACAGAGCCGGAGCCGGAACCTGAACCCGAACCGGAACCTGAGCCGGAACCAGAGCTGGAACCAGAGCTGGAACCGGAACCGGAACCTGCGCCTGAGCCCGAACCTGAACCCGAGCCGGAACCGGAACCCGAGCCTGAGCCTGAACCTCAGTTTGAGCCGGAACCTGAACCAGCGCCGGAGCCGGAACCCGAGCCTGAGCCCGAACCAGTCCTCGCCGGTCCTGCTGCGGCAACCGGTGAGGCGCTGGCTCTCGACGCGGACGCCGAGCGCGCGTTTTTGGCCGCCCTGAAGGGGGCGGGGGTGTTCCGCGTTGAGTTGGCGGCTCAGGAGGGGCTAGCGGTTGTGGCGGCTGACGGCCAGGGCCGGCCCGAACTTGCTCTGGAGCTGGTGAGAACCGCGTTGGGTCTCGCCCTGGCGAGCGGCTCGGAACTGAGCTTCGCTCTGATGACCGGCCCGCGGGGTGCTGCTTTCGTCGGGGGCGCCGAGGGCGCACCGAGGGTCTATCTGGCCGTCGCAAGCCAGACGGCCAGCGCCGGCCAGGTGAGTGTGGCTGCCCGCAAGGCCCTCTCGATCTTGCCGCGCATCCCGGCCCCCGCGCCGTACGCCGAACCACCTTGTGCCCCTGCGGCGGAGGAGCCTCTGCTATCGGCGCTCGCGGTGGCGGCCGACGCCGCGGCTGCCGGAGGCTTCCAGACCGCGACCGGCACGGGAGTGGTCACGTTCGCGCTCGACGGAGGGGTGTCGGCTTCAGTTGCCTCGGCCGCGGCAAACCTCTGGCGGGCGGCCAATGCCGCCCAAGGCGGCGTGGAGCGGGTCCTGCTGGTGACCCGCCGGCGCACGCTGGGGGTGGCCATGTCGGCAGAGGCTTCCGCGTTGGTTGTGGCGGGGTTCGACCCGGGGGTGAACCCCGGCCTTGCCGGTACCGGGCTGGCCAAGCTCGTAGCGGCCTGCGATCGGGTTGCCGCACAGGGAGGGTACTGAGCGCATGACCGGCCATCGCGGAGGGGGAGGACTGGTGCTTGCGCTCGTGGCCTGTCTGACCGTCGCCATCCTGTTGTTGGGGATCGAGCTCGCGCTGGTGCTCAAGGAGAGCGACCAGTTGACACCCCTCGGGAGCCTGGTGCTGGCCGCGGCGGCCGCGGTGCTGTATGCGGCGGCGGCCTGGCGCGGGGCTCTGGGAGGAGAGCCGAGACTGCTGCTGATCTGGTGGGTGACGATGGTAGGCGGACACGGGGGCCTGGGCCTCCTGGTGGGCTTCTTCCGGGCCACCCTCGTCGGCGCACCGTTCGACGCGGGCAGCCTGCTGCAGTGGGCCGCGGGAATCTCGCTGCCCATCGGCGTACTGCAGGCCGGCTATGCGATCGGCATCTCGGCGGTGGCCTACGGGAGCGAGCGGCCCGCCGTGGCCGCCAAGCCGGCCCCCGCGCCTCCGGCGCCTCGGCCCGCCGAGCCGCCGCGTGAGGAGCGCCCGCCGGTGGCGGAGGCCGGGCGCGCCCCGGTGTTGGAGGTTTATGCGGCAGCCATCAACCGGCTCCGCGCCGACAACCCGGAGTCGCTGATTCGCTTTGCCACGCAGGCCGCCAAGTGCGAGGGGGGCTTGCTGGCGACTCGGCAGGGGGAGGTCGTGGCCGCCGTGGAGGTCGCCGGTCTTCAGGCTTCGCGGATCGCCGAGGCGCTGCCGAAGCTGATGAGCGATCTCGAACGGCTCGGCGACCCCTCGCGGTCGGCGGCTACGATGCTGCACGCGGCGTTCGGCGGCTACGAGCTGCTCGCGGCCGGAGGGACGAGACTGGTCGCGTGTCTGGTGGGGCCGCAACCCGGCTCCCGGGAGATCGCCGAGGTCATCCTTCCTGTGCTCGTCACCCGAGCGGAGGCGCTCCATTCGCCCCCGCCGGACGCGGAGAGGAAGGCCGCGCCATGACGATGTTGCAGATCATCGACGGGGTGACGCGTGTGGCGGGAGTGCGGGCCGCCGCGCTCTGCGACTACGAGGGCATCCCGATTGAGGCCCGGAGCCCCGTCGGCGTTGTGAACCAGGAGAGCCTGTGCGCCTGGGCGGCCGAGATGGGTCGTCTGGCGGCGCGCACGGTGGAGTCCTGGCGGGCCGGGGAAGTGCGGGTCGGCCTGTTCGAATCGTCGATGGGTTCTCTCATGCTCGCCGACGTGGGCCGGGGCTACCTGGTGGTCCTCAGCGACCCGACGGGGAGCACTGGGATGCTCAGGGTGGAAGTCGAGCGAGCGTCGGAGGCGCTTCGGCGCCTCCTGAGCGTACGGATCATGCCCAGCGCCGTGGCGGGAGGCGCCGTGACCGCCTGAGTCGTGGCGCGCTCTGTCGCACAGACGTTGACCAGCCGCCGGAGGGCCAGGGCCAATGGCCTCGATCAACTACGCACAGCGCGAGATCACCTGCAAGATCGTGTACTACGGGTGTGCGTTGTCGGGCAAGACGACCAATCTGGAGTACATCCACGACCACGTACCGGCGACGGAGAAGGGCGGCCTGGTATCGCTCTCCACCCAAGGCGACCGGACCCTGTTTTTCGACTTCCTCCCGCTGGAGGTGCAAGACGTCGGTGGGTTCACCGCCAAGTTCCAGCTCTACACCGTGCCCGGCCAGGTGGTCTACAACGCCACCCGCCGGCTCGTCCTGCGCGGCGTGGACGGACTCGTCTTCGTGGCGGACTCGCAGTGGTCCCAGGCCAAAGAGAACGTCGAGAGCTTCCAGAACATGATCGACAACCTCTCGCAGTACGGGTACAGCCTGGACAGCATCCCGTACGTGCTGCAGTACAACAAGCGCGATCTGCCGTCGGTCGCGCCGCCGCATTACCTGGACTTCACGCTGAACCGCCGCAACCGGCGGGTGCCCGTGTTCGAGACGGTCGCGCCAAACGGGGTGGCGGTGTTCGACTGCCTGAACGCCGTCTGCCGGCTGGTGCTGGCCAAGCTGCGCGCCGCTTAGCGCGCACATGGCGCCGGAGGAGGTGACGTACCTGCACCTGCAACCGGTAGTGATCTACGAGGAGGACGCCCGCGACCTGGCCCAACGGCTGGACGCGTTCCTCAAGGCGTCCCGCTCGAGCCTCGTGATTCTGATCGACCGCAGCGGCCAGATCATCGCCGAACGGGGCTACGCGCGCAAGCGGGAGGCGGATGAGTTGGCGGCTCTCGCTGCGGCGGCGTTCGCGGCTACCGAACAGGTGGCCAAGCTCATCGGTGAAAACTCGTTCAGCGTGCTCTTCCATCAGGGCGAGGAGCGCAACATCCACCTCTCGGTCGTGGGCGAGAGCGCGCTGATGCTGACGGCGTTCGACGATCGAACGACCCTCGGCCTCGTGCGGCTGTATGCGGGCGAGGCGGCCGAGAGCCTGATGCCCGTGGTTCAGCGCATCCAGAGCCGCTCCGGGCCGGCGGACCTGCCGGATGTCGGCGACCGCAAGCTGTTCGCCGGATCCTGATCCGAACGGAGAAACGACTCGTGGCGTTGCGCGGCTCCTTCGCCGAAACCGAACCTGAGGATCTGCTCCAGGTCCTGGCCCTCGGCGGCAGGACGGGGGTCCTGACCGTGCTCGATCGTGGGCGCGCCACGAAGCTGGTCCTGAAGGCCGGCCAGATCGTCGATGCGTACGATGACTCGCGACGCGGTGAGGAGGCGGTGTTCGCCCTGCTGGCCTCTCATACGGGAGCCTTCGCGTTCTCGGCCGAGGAGGTTCCGGACGAGCAGACGATCACCCGCAGCGTGCCGGCCATCCTGCTGGCCGCCGCGCAGCGCATGGATGACCTCGTGCGTGCCCGCCCGCTCCTCGGCAGGCCTTCGGCGCGCCTCCGCCGAACGGGGGCGCCCGGTGGGGGGGTCGGGGACGACGGCCTGGCGGCTGACTTGCTCCGCCTTGTGGACGGCAGGCGGAGCGTAGGAGAAGTCGTCGCAGCAAGCGACGCGGAGGTGCCGCAGGCCTACGCCGCCCTCGCGGCGCTGGTCGAGCAAGGTCTCGTGACCGTGGTGACCGCCGACGAGGAGCAAAGCCCCCTGTCCACAGCGGCGGAGGGACCCGACTCCGAGCCGGCTGCGGAACCCGGCCTGCAGTATGGCGGCTCCCGTCCGCCCCAGGCGGAAGAGCTGCTGGAGGTCGCCCAGTACCTGCGCAGGGCGGTTCGGTGTCCCGCCGAGGGGAGCGGATGAGCCATGACTTGCGCCAAGCTGCTGCTGATCGTGACCAACATCGACGCACGTCGGCGCTTGCTGGCGACCTGGCATGACTTCGTGATCCGGCAGCCCGGGACGAACCTGCGCGGCGCGCCGGGAGCCGTGGCCGACGAGGCGCCCGTTGCGTTCAGCCGCCTGAGCGTGCGGCCCGGGCTGGACTTGGCCGTGTTCGTGGTGGACGGCGGCTGGCGGCGCGAGTACGTGTGCCGCGCGCTGGCCGCCGAGGTGGAAGGCTACTGCCTGCTGCTGGGTGATAGCCCCGCGGACCTGTCGTTGGCCCACGGGCTGCTGCAGTTGCTGGGCGATACGACCCCAGGCGTGGTGGCGGGCACGGCCGCCGGGAGCGATGACCTGATTCGCGAGGTCCTGGCGCTTCCGCCCGATACCGTCGTCCCGGTTGTGGACTGCGATGACCGGGAGAGCGTGACCGAACTCGTGTGCATGCTGCTGGAACGAGTGGCGATCCTGCAGGCCGTCTGACGAGGGTCGGGCAGTTCGCGAACTGCCCAGCCGGCTACGAGGAGCGTGCTCCGTGGCACCCAACATCTTGGACAGAATCTTCGGCGAGCCGACTGCTGTGGCGGTCGATATCGGCAGCACCTTCATCAAGCTGATGGAGTGCCGGCCCGACGGCGACCGCCTGCTGGTGACGCGCATGGGGATGGCCCCGACCCCGCCGGGCGCCCTGCTCAACGGCGCCGTGGTGGACGCGCTCATCGTGGGGGAGGTGCTGCGCGACCTGCTACGCTCGACCGGCAGCAACGCCCGCCTGGCGGTTACCGCCGTTACCGACCCCTCGCTGGTCGCGACGCGCATCCAGATTCCAAGGCGGGACACCGAGTCCCTCGAGAAGGCGATGCCCTTCGAGGCGCGGTCGCACATCCCCTTCGGCGCGGAGGAGGGCCAGTTGGCCTGGCAGGTCCTGGACTCCGCCGGGGACCCTACGCAGATGGAAGTCCTGCTGGTCGCCGCACGCAACGAGGCGATCGAGGGCCGCCTGCAGGCGCTGGAGGTGGCGGGGCTCATGCCCACCGTGATGGATGCCGTCCAGTTCGCCCTCCTGCGTTCCCAGGTGTACGCCAACCCCGACGCGCGCTCGTTCGATCGCACGGTGCTGCTCCTGCACATCGGCGCCTCGTTTACCGAGATGGCGGTCGTCTGGCGCGGCTGTTTCGCCTTCCCGAGAATCGTGCCGATTGCCGGGGCCAGCATGGACCAGGCCATCGCCGCCGCCTTCAGCGTCGATGCGGAGGAGGCCCGCCGGATCAAGGAGAGCCGTGCGGCTGCCTGCGGTCCCGAGGAGTTGTACGCGCTTCCCGAGGAGCAACAGCAGGCCAGCCAGGCGATCAGCCCGGTCCTCGAGGAGATCGTGCGCGACACGCAGACCTCGCTGAACTTCCTGGCTTCCTCCTTCGAGATGGCAGGCGGCGAGGCGGGCGCTGACGAGGTGATCGTCAGTGGCGGGGTGTCCCGGCTCCCTCGGCTGCGGGAGTACCTGGAGGCGCGACTGTCCACGTCGGTGAGGGTGTCCGACGTCTTCCGTGACACCCGGCTGGAGGCGCCGGACTACGACCCGAGCTTCCTGGCCGACATGTCGCCGTATCTGTCCGTCGTCGCCGGGCTGGCGCTGCGTGAGCCCATGCAGAGCGGCGCCTACGCCCTGGCGGGCGTGCCGGAGAGCCGCCCGTTGCCGGTAACGCCGGCCTGATCCCGCGGGAGCGGGACCGTGTAGGTCGTCACAAGGAGGACCGCCTTGATCAATGTCAACCTGATCAGCGAACAGGACCGCCTGCGGCGGGTCGGGGAGACGGCGGGACGGATCGCCTTCTTCGTGGCCGTCGCGGTGTTCATTCTGACGATGGCGGCCATCACGCTCCAGCAGACCCGCATCCGGGGTTTGAGGAGCAATACGGGCGCTGTCCAGGCCCAGATCGACCAGTTGCAGGCGCGCAAGGGTGAGATCGACCGCCTGCAGGCGCAGATCGATGGCAAGCGCCCGCTCGTGGACCTGTTGCGCAACGCGCGCGACAGTGAAGCCCGGTGGTGCAACGCGCTCACGCACATCGACGACGCGAGGCCCCAGGGCATCGCCCTGATCTCCCTGCGCTCCTCCGACACCCTTCAACCCAAGGTGAAGGACCCGAGCGCGGCGCCCGGCAAGCCAGTGCACTACGAGGGGTTCATCATCACCGGCGAGGCGGAGCGAACCGACCTCGTCGGCACCTTCATGACGAACCTGCAGAACACGGACTCCTTTGGCCAGGTGTTCATGGAGTCCGTGCGCGAGCGCAAGGGCGCCGGGGGCAAGCAGTTTTTCGAGTTCAGCGTTCAGGCGATCTTGGGGAAGGAGAGACCGGCGACATGATGGCTGCACTGCGCAATAGGCGCTTCCTCGTGTTCGGTGGGGCTGCGGCTCTGTGTCTACTGTTCCTGGTGGGCTCGGTGATTGTCCACCTCAAACAGTACTACGAGCTACGCGTGGCACGAGTCGCCGCCGACCAGCAGTTGGGAGAACTCAAGCAGGCCGTGGAGGGTATCGACAGCGCCAAGCTGGAGGCGGAGAACCAGGCCCTTGCCGATGAACTCAGCGACATCGAGCGGTCGCTCCCGGAGCGCGAGTACGTGCCCACCCTGATGAAGCAGATCGAGAGCGGCGCCGCACTGACCCACAACGATCTGCGCGAGTTGGTCCAGGGCGAAGTGGTGAAGGGGCTCACGGCGGGCGCCAGCGCCGCCGGTCAGGCGCCGGCCGGGGGACAGCCAGGTGCCGAGAGCAAGGCCGGGGAAGCTGCCGCCGGCGGAGCGAACGCCGGCGGGGGAGCCGCCGCGGGCGGCGCGGCCGCTGGTGGGGCGCCCACTCCGGAGGCGACCGGCCCGGGCTACAGCGAAATGGGCATTGAGGTCCGGCTGAACGGCAGCTACATCGGGGCGTTTGAGTTCATGCGCCACCTGGGAAGCATAGGTAAGATCATCGCCGTCGAAGGAATCGAGGTCGAACGCGCGGTCGGTACCGAGAAGCGGCCCGATGGCCAGACCACCGCGGGGATCAAGTTCGACTGCAAGGCCTACATCCTGGAGCCGCGTTCGGGCTTCCCGGGCGAGATAACCGTTCGCGTGCTCTAGAGCGACGACTGGGTACACAGGCGATTCGGCGGGCGCCCAACAGGGGCCCTGAGTCCGACGGGGGGAAACGCCGCCATGGAGACGACCGAGAAGAAGCCGAAGTCCCTCATCCCGAAGAAGGCGCAGATCCCGCTGGTTCTGGTGGGCATCCCGCTGTTGCTGTACGTCGTGTGGAGCACGGCCAACCAGATGGGCTGGATCGGCCGGCCGCCGCACGCCAAGCCCGTGCAGGCGGCGAAGCAGCCCGCCGGAGGCGCCCCGGGCGGCGCCGCTACCCAACCCACGGCCACCCCGGCTCCGACGACCCCAACGCCAGCACGCGCCCCGGGCGCTGCTCCCCGGGCGCGAGCTCCTATCGACCTGAGCACTCTCCGGGCGCCGTCGCGCGATCCGCTGGCGGAACTGGGCGCCCAGCCCACGCCGCCCAAGCCGCCCGGACCCGGCCCGGCGCCATCCGGTACCACCAAGCCGCCTCCGCCCATCCCGGAGCCCACGGCAACAGCCGCTGGTACAGGCACGTTCCCAAACCCTACAACGGGCCTCCCGGGTCCCGTCCCGCCTGGCGCCATGCCGTTGGTCGCCCCGGTTACGTTCCAGCCTCGACCTCTGCCCCCTGCGCTGGGCGCGACCTACCCGATGGCCCGTCGCGGGACGCGTGCGGAGGCCGGATCGCCCAGTGTGACGCTGATGGGCACGATCTCCGGGAGCCGGGGCTCGATCGCCGTGGTGCATCCCGGCGAGACGGCGCGCGGCCAGTATGTGGCCCCGGGCCAGACCGTCTCCGGGGTCGGCAGCCGTGTTGAGTCCATCGAAGCCGGCAAGGTGAAGCTCGGCGGACGGGGAGGGGCGCGAGAGCTCTTGCTTCGCCCCCGTCCCGCGGCGCCGCCGGCGAAGCCCGAGGTGGAAGCCGCGGCGCCACAGGCGGAGGAAGCGCCCGACGTCGGCGGCAAGCCTGACTGAGAACCCAGACTCGGAGGACGGGCATTCCTGCCTGTCCGTAACTCGATCGCGCGCAGCGATGACGACGGACACGAAGCAGCACTCGAAGCAGCAGTCTACGCACCCATCGATGCAGCACTACATGCACTCCGGGAGGAATCAACGATGCAAGTCCGGCACCGCTCATGGCTGCTAGCGGCCCTGGTCGTCGCGGTCCCGTTGGGGGTGCGGGCGCTTGCCGCTTCCTCGGGCCCGGCGACCGTGGCCATTGAGTCTGTGGGCATCGCACGGCATACAGGTTGTGCGGTGCTTCACATCGCCACCAGCGAACCGATGCCGGTGCGGATCGATCGGCAGCCCGGAGGGCGGCTGATCGTCGAGTTCGCGGGTGCGGTCATGGGTCCGCAGGCGACGCGCGCTCTGGACCAGACCCCCGTGCTTCGGGACGTCGTCTCGCTCCGCCAGTCGGCGTCTACCCCGCCGACGGTTCGGATGGAGGCCGTCTCCACCGGCGCCGACCCGCCCGTTGCAGAGCGTTTCGCGGACGGTTGCGGCCTGATTGTCCGTCTCTCCGTCGGCGCCCAGGCCCCGCCTCCGGTTCCCCCGGCTGTCGGCTCCGTCGGGCCCGCCCCGGCCACCGAACGTGAGGTCCGGGTGGCGGGCGTCTCCGGGGTCCGCACAGCCCCGATCGCCCTCACGCCCGCGAGTTCACCGGTCAGGGGAGTCGACCCCGTGCAGAGCGTCTTGCGCACGGTTGCGGCACTCACCGGTCTCGGGCGGCCGAGCGTCCTGGGCAGTCCGGAGCCGCGCGCAGCCGACGCGCCCGTCCGCCTCGTCAGCGCCCTCATCGGCCTCCCCACCGAGACGCTGGCCGCACGCCCCAAGCCGCGCGACGATGCCGCGGCCGACGAGCGGCCGCTGGTGCGGCGCATCCGGGTCGTGGAGATGGAGCCGCTGAAGGTGGCGATCGACTGCGCCCCCGCCGCTCCCTACCAGATCGACCGCCTGGCCTCGGGGTCGGCGTATGTCCTGCTGCTCTCCGGAGCCCGCCTCGACGCCAAGTGCGAACGCTCCATTGCCCTGCATCCCGTTCAGGAGGCGTGGGTCAGCGCGCAGGAGACCCCCGAAGGCGCCCTCATCACGATCCCTGCCGCGGACGGCCAGGAATGCGTGGTGCGTGTGGGAGCCTCGCCGAATACCCTCGTGTGCGAACTGGCGCCCGGCACGTCGCTCGTCGCCCAGGCGCCCGAAGCGGGTGCGACCGTCCCGGCTCCCGCGCCCGCAGGCGAGCCCACCGTCAACCTGGACTTTCAGGAAGCCCCGGTGGTCGAGATTCTCACGGCGCTGGCCAAGTACGCCAACCGCAACATCGTGACGACCACCGCCGTGAGCGGCACGATGTCCGTGCACCTGGCCGATGTCACGCTCACGCAGGCTCTGGACGTCATCACCAAGCTCAACGAGCTGGACTACGCCCTGTTGGGCGAGAAGAACTACATCGTGGGCACCGCGGAGGAAGTCGCGCGCTTCAAGCCCGCCGAGCCGGCCAAGCTGACGCTGACCGTCACCTACAAGCCCACGGCGACCACGCCCGAGCGCATCGTTCGAGAGATGCAGGAGGTCACGGAGAAGGCCGGCGTTACAACTAAGATAGTTGAGGACACAAAGAGTGTGGTATTCATGGATGTACCAGACCAGGAGACCGCCGAGCGGCTTAAGCAGCTGGCGTCCGAGCTCGATGTGCCGCCGGCCGATACGACGCGATGGGTCCAGCTCGAGCACCTGACGCCGGCCGAGGCTGCCGCAACACTGAAGGACCTCATCACCAATGTTGAGATCCGCATGCCCGGTCCCGAGGCGCCCCAGATCGGCGTCATCGGTCTCGTCGGGAAGACCACCGACGTGGACGAGGCTGAAGGCCTGCTCACGACCATCGACGTCGAGCGACCAACGCCCGTTGAGCCTCCCCCGGGTGAGCTGGCTAACCGAACCCTCCTGGTCACCTACGTGGACCCGAAGCAGGTCGTCGAGGCGATCACCAGTGTCTACGGCGAGAAGGTCCAGGCCGTCGTCATCACCAGCGAGCAGCAGTTGCAGGACGCCCAGGACACCGAGATGGCAGGTGGGCTGCGGCCGGGCGGGCGGATCATGGTGCGCGGCCCCGAGTCCCTGCTGCCCGACGTAGAGCGGCTGGTGGCCGACCTGGACGCGGCGCCGCCCCAAGTCGAGATAACGACGACGATCACAGATGTGCGTGTGGATCGCGAGAAGACTCACGGACTGCAATGGGAATTCCCAGGCCTGAACATCTCGGAGCGAGCGACCGCCGGCGACGGCTTCCGGTTCGGCAAGTTCGTGCGCGCCCCCTTGAATGCCACGGGTGCGGGATCGTTCAGCGCCTCCTTCGACGCGCTGCAGAAGGACACGGATACCACCATCCTCTCGCGCACCACGCTCATCGCGATGCAGGGGAAGACCGCCAACTTCCTGGTCGGCGACATCATCCCCTACGAGACGTCCGTCGCTGCCGACGGGACGGTCACCCGCAGCGTGGAGAGGGAGGAGATCGGCCTCGGGCTCAAGTTCGCGCCGACGGTCGATTCCCAGGGCGGCATCACGCTGTATGTTGCCCCAAAGGTGAGGTCCTTCACGGGCTACTCGCCCGCCGGCTACCCGATCATCGCCACCCGCGAGGCCCAGAGCATCTTGCGCTGCAGGGATGGCGATGTGATTGCCATTGGCGGACTCCTGAGGGATGAGCAGATCCAGTCCCTCAGCGGGGTCCCCTTCCTGAAGGACCTGCCGTTCTTCGGGGAGCTGTTCAAGAAGCGACAGACGCAGAAGCGCAAGTCCGAAGTGATCGTGTTCGCCGAAGTCAAGCTGTTACGGCCCGACCGACAACCTGTTGAGAGCGCGGAGGGGGAGGCGATGGGTCAGTAACCCTCTCGACAGGCGATAGCCCTCAGCAAGAACGGGGGCGGCGGGCCACAAGCGGGCCCGCCGCCCCTTTCTTTGTGCGGAGAGGAACCGTGGATCAAAGGCTGATCGGGCAGATCCTGGTGGACAACACCTCGCTCACCGAGGAGCAGTTGAGCGACGCGCTGCGCGTTGCCAAAGAGACCGGTGAGTTCATCGGGCAGATCCTGGTCAACATGGGGATGATCAGCGAGCGGGAGGCGGTGATCTGCCGCGGCCTGCAGTGGAACGTCCCGTTCGTCGATCTGACGGAATTCGAGATCGACGGCGAGGCGGCGCACACGATCCCTGAAGACGTGATGCGTAAGCACGCCTGCGTCGCCATCGGCCGCAACAACGGTGCGCTGCAGGTGGCGATGGCGGACCCGAACGACATCCGCGCCATCGACGCGGTGCGGGTCGCCACCAAGTTCCAGTACCGAATCGACCCGTGCATCGCTCTGTCCACGGACGTTCTGAACGCAATCAACCAACTCGGCGACGTCCGGGTCCGCGTGGCGGGTGAGCTGGAGGGTCTGCTCGGGGAGTTCGAGGAGCCGGAGGTCGTCGAGGCGGAGGAGGAGTCGGAGGGCGACGGGCTGCAGGGCAGCGAGAGCGCGGCCGGCGACGCCCCGGTTGTGAAGCTCGTGCGCGTCGTCATCACCAAGGCCGTTCAGCAGCGCGCCAGCGACATCCACGTCCAGCCCGAGGAGAAGTTCGTCCGCGTCCGCTACCGGATCGACGGCGTGCTGCGGGATGCGATGCGCATCCCCAAGAGCGCCCAGCTCCCCACCGTGAGCCGCATCAAGGTCATCGCCGGGATGAAGATCGACCAGAAGCTGGCGCCCCAAGGCGGCCGCATCGGCATGAGACTCAACGGGCGGCCCTACGATTTCCGCGTCTCCACCTTGCCCTCCCAGCACGGCGAGAAAGTCGTGATGCGCGTGCTGGACAAGGGTTCCGTCGCCGCGGATCTCGGCAAGCTCGGCTTCAGCTCCCAGGTGCAGGAGCGGTTCGAGAAGCTGATCATGCGGCCCCACGGCATCGTGCTCACCACCGGCCCCACGGGGAGCGGCAAGTCTACGACACTCTACGCCGCGCTGGCCCGCATCAACACCTCCGACAAGAACACGATCACCGCCGAGGACCCCGTCGAGTACGAGATGTCGGGCCTCACGCAGTGTGCCGTCAACCAGCAGGCGGGCATGACCTTCAGCGCCATCCTGCGCGAGATGCTGCGCCAGGACCCCGACATCATCATGGTTGGCGAGATTCGCGACCGCGAGACCGCCGTCATCGCCACCGAGGCGGCTCTCACCGGTCACCTCGTCCTGAGCACCCTGCACACGAACGATGCCGCCGGAGCGATCCCGCGACTCGTTGAGATGGGGGTCGAGCCGTACCTGGTCGCCTCCGCGATGTCCGGCGTCCTGGCCCAGCGACTTGTGCGGAAGATCTGCCCGCACTGCAAAGTCCCCTACACCCCGCCACCCGATGCGCTGGCGATCTCGGGCATCCAACTCGAGGATGTCGAGCACGCGCAGTTCTACACGGGCGAGGGTTGCGGCCAGTGTGACGAGGGCTACCGCGGCCGGATCGGCATCTATGAGTTACTGACCGTGGATGAGCACGTGCGCGAGATGACGCTGCGCGGCGAGCCAAGCCACGTCATCCGCGCCCACGCCATCCAGCAGCAGGGCATGGTCACCTTGAAGGGCGACGCCATCGCCAAGGTCCTGCAGGGCATCACGACCCTGGAAGAGGCGCTTGCGAAGACGCAAGAGGACTAGGGAGAGGAGAGACCACCGTGACTGAGGCCGTCCACGTGGCCGCACACCCCACCGCGCCGATCGCTGAAGCCGGGCACGCCGGGCACGAGGTCGCCAGCGTCGAGGGCGTCAGTATCGACGAGCTCTGCGCGATGGCCGTCGAAGCGGGGGCCTCGGACCTCCACATCACCACGGCCCTTCCCCCCACGGTGCGCATCGACGGGACGCTGCACACGCTGCCCTTCGAGCGGCTGCGGCCCCTGGACACACAACGGCTCATGTACGACGTCCTCACGGACCGGCAGATCGAGCGGTTCGAGCGCGAGCACGAACTCGACCTCTCCTACGGCATCCGTGGGCTCGGGCGTTTCCGAGTCAACGTCTACATGCAGCGCGGGTCCGTGGCCGCCGCGCTCCGCGCCATCCCGACTTCGGCCCCCAACATCGACGAGCTGCACCTGCCCTCGATCATCCTGGACATCACCTCGCGGCACAGCGGCCTGGTGCTCGTCACCGGCCAGACGGGCTCCGGCAAGTCCACGACCCTGGCCACCATGGTCAGCCACATCAACCACACGCGATCATGTCACATCCTCACCGTCGAAGACCCGATCGAGTACCTCCACGCCCACGCGATGTCAATGGTGAACCAGCGCGAAGTGGGCGAGGACTCGCTCAGCTTCGCCTCGGCCCTGCGTAGCGCTCTCCGCGAGGACCCCGATGTCGTCCTCATCGGGGAGATGCGCGACCTGGAGACGGTCGAGGCGGCCCTGAGCGTCGCCGAGACCGGCCACCTGGTGTTCGGCACGCTGCATACCCGCAGCGCGCCGCAGACGATCGACCGCATCATCGACGTCTTCCCTCCGCACCAGCAGGAGCAGGTCCGCGTCATGCTCTCCAACTGCATCGAGGCCGTCATCACCCAGCAGCTCATCCCCCGCGCCACGTCGGCGGGGCGAGTGCCGGCGGTGGAGATCATGATCGCGACCTCCGCCATCCGCAACCTCATCCGCGAGGCGAAGACGCACCAGATGCCGACGGTCATCGAGACCGGAATGCACTACGGGATGCAGACCATGGACGGGTCCCTCGCCGATCTGGTTCGCCGAGGGGTCATCACCCACGACGAAGCCGCCGCCCGCGCGCTGGACCCGGAGAACTTCCAGCGCTTACTGATGGGACAGTATGAGAACCCGCGCCGGTACTGACTGCCTGCGCCACTGCGCTTGACGCCATAGGAGAGATTCGCCATGCCACACTACGCTTACGTCGCCACCGACACCGAAGGGGCCTCGTCACAGGGCACCGTGGAGGCGCAGTCACCGCAGGCCGCCCACCAGATGCTCCGCGACCGAGGCCTGGTTGTCAGCGAGCTGACCGTCGCCGCCACCCGCAAGGGCGGCTCCTCCGGGCGGGTCAAGCTGCGCGAGATCATGGTCTTCAGCCGCCAGCTCGCCGCCATGGTCAACGCCGGCATGAACCTGATGAAGTGCCTGGACATCCTCCAGGGACAGGTTCGCGACCCGCGCCTGGGCAAGATCATCACCCAGGTCAAGAACGACGTGCAATCCGGTCAAACGCTGAGCAAAGCCCTCGGCAAGCACCCCGGCGCCTTCAACTCCCTGTATGTCAACATGATCCGGGCGGCGGAGGAGGGCGGCGTTCTTGATGAGATTCTGAATCGCCTCGCCGGGTACCTGGAGCGGGATGCGGAGACCCGGCAGAAGGTGAAGTCGGCGATGGTCTACCCGTCCATCGTCTTGGGCTTCTCGCTGCTCATGACGGGGATTCTGGTGTTCTTCATCCTGCCGAAGTTCGGCTCGATCTTCAGCGAGCTTGATGTCGAGCTGCCCATCACCACCAAGCTCCTGCTGAACGCCAGCGGCAACGCCGTGCGGTACTTCTACGTGCCGATCATCCTCGTTCTCGGCACGGTCTTCGGCTACAAGGCCTACGCGCGCACGCCCGCCGGGCGCTACAACATCGATAGTCTGAAGCTGAAGATCCCCCTGTTCGGCGAGCTGCTGCGGAAGCTCTCCATCGCTCGCTTCGCGCGGACGCTGTCGACGCTGATGAAGAGCGGGGTCAAGACGCCGCACGGTCTGGAGATCGTCGCCTCGACCTCCGGCAACGCCGTCATCGAGCGCACGGTGTTGACGGCCCGCGACTACGTACTGCGCGGCGAGCGGCTGTCGGCGCCGCTGGGGAACGGCGGCATCTTCCCCGACATGGTGGTCCAGATGATCGCGGTCGGCGAGGAGACGGGGCACGTGGACGACATGCTCCTGAAGATCGCCGACTTCTACGAGACCGAGGTGGAGGCCACGATCAAGGCGCTGACCTCGATCATCGAGCCCGTTCTGATCGTCGTGCTCGGCGTGCTGGTCGGCTTCGTCGCCGTCTCGGTCATCTCACCGATCTACGACCTGGTCGGCCAGGCCAGCCAGGGCAAGTTCTAGTCGCTGTCGCGCCCGGGCCGCTCCAGCCGAAGGCACGCGGCAAGGGGCGGCCCGAGACCACGAAGGCGAGCCGGGAGACCGCCGTCTGCTCGGCGCCCGCTGGGGGGAAGGTCACACCATGGCCGCCGTCGAAACTCTAAGCGACCGTACCAACTTCCGCTTGGTCGGCCGGGGTCGTTTCACGCCTCGGCGTCGGGGGATTCGCTTGAGTCCGAAACCGCCCGCCCCGCCCACGACGGTTGCGCCCGACGTGAGCGCGCTGTTTGCGCAGTTCGCGCAGACCGGGGACGAGGACATCCGCGAGAACCTCATCCGCAGCCACATCAAGCTCGCGGAGAAGGTCGCGCGCAACTTCCGCACGTCCGGCGAGCCCCACGAGGACATCGCCCAGGAGGCCTACATCGGCCTCGTCAAGGCGGTGGACTCGTTCGACCCATCGGTCGGCGTGAAGTTCAGCACGTACGCCACGCACAAGATCACGGGCCAGATTCGCCACTACCTCCGCGACCGGACCTCCGTCATCCGCCAGCCGGGCTGGCTGCACGAGCGTAGCCGCAAGGTCGCCCGCTGCGCGGAGACGCTCCGCCAGAAGCTGAACCGCGAGCCCACGGTCTCCGAGCTAGGGGCCGAAGCCGGGTTCTCGGAGGCGGAGATCAACGAGGTGAACCGCACGCGGGGCATCTTCCGCGTGACCTCGCTCGACGCGCCCGAACACGCAGGCGACGAAGCCGCCGAGATCTCCCTTGACCGCCGGAAGATCCAGTCGCTCCGCGCCGGCGGTGCGAACCTCCCGGTCGAGGAGAAGGTCGTCCTGCGCGACGCGCTCCAGAAGTTGAAGCGGCTCGAGCGCACGGTCGTCTACGCGCTGTACTACAAGGGCCTGAGCCAGACCGAGGTCGCCGAACAGCTCAACATCTCCTGCAACTACGTCTCCCACATCCTGCGGGGCGCGCTCACGCGTCTGCGCCAGATTCTGGCCTCCGAGGAGGTCAAGGAGACGCACCTCCGCGCCAAGGCCGCCGGACGGCCCGCCCCCACGGCGCCGACCGCCGAGCGAATCGACCCGCTGACGAAGCTCTTCTCGGTCCGCGTTCTGCGCGAGCGGCTGGAGGAGGAAATCCTCCGCGCCTCCCGCAACGGATATGAAATCACGGTCGTCGCGGTGGACATCGACGGTCTCGGCCAGATCAACGAGACCCACGGCTTCGCCCAGGGCGACCGCCTGCTGGTGGAGATCGGCAACCTGCTGCAGAACACCTTCCGCAAGGTGGACGCGCCGGCCCGCTACGGCGGCGGCACCTTTGTGATCATGCTGCCCCACACGGGCGAGAAGGGCAAGCGGGGCGCTGCGCAACGCATCCTTCGCGCCATCTCCGAGATCGAGATCCGCGCCCGCACCGGTCGCATCCAGGCGACCGCCGGCGCGGGCGTGGCGGTGTACCCACTCGACGGGGACTCGAAGGACGAACTCCTGGACGTGGCGCTGGACTGCCTGCGCCAGGCGAAGGCTCTCGGGGAGAACCGCATCTACGCCGCCCGGGACAAGTAGCCTGGGCCACACGCGCATGTCACTCGGGAAGTGGTGGCGCCGCTTTGTCACCCGTCTCCGGGCCGCCTGGGCGCCCGGAGGGTTCCTCTGCGACTCGTGCAAGTACGATCACCCGCGCTCCTGCCGTAACCCGGAGCGCCCGAACGCCACCCTCTGCGAGCAATACCGCAAGCGCTGAGAGGGTGCATCAAGGGCATGGCATCGGGCGTGATGAATCACGCCCCTACACAGGGGCACGATGAAGATTGTGTTGAGAAAGGGCCCCGTCAAAGGAAGAACCCTCTCCTACGCGCTCTACGTGGCTCGTAGGTCGGGATACCAATCCCGACAATGCCTTTATCAACACAA
>VGFC01000104.1 GCA_016869045.1 Armatimonadota bacterium | reverse complement strand
GTGCCGTTGATGATGTCAACGGGCATCTCACGCACCCATCGCGTCTAGGGATGCTCCACGTCTGGAGCGGGCCTCAATGATGAGCAAGCGTTACGCTGGTTTGGCAAACCACAGGAATGCCTGTCCTCCTACTGTCCTCCGAGTTTCGGGATAGGCTCTAAGAACCAAAGGCGGTGAACTTCGGTGGCTAAGGCAATCGGCATTGACTTGGGAACGACGAACTCCGTTGTCGCGGTGGTTCAGGCGGGCGACCCGACGGTCATCACGAACGCAGAGGGCAGTCGCCTTACGCCCTCCGTGGTCGGGTTCAGCAAGACGGGCGAGCGCCTGGTAGGGCAGCCAGCCAAGCGGCAGGCCGTGCTCAACCCCGAGCGCACGGTGGCGAGCATCAAGCGCAAGATGGGCAGCCGGCACAAGACCACCATCGACGGCAAGGACTACACGCCCGAGCAGATCTCGGCGATGGTCCTCGAGAAGCTGAAGCGCGAGGCCGAGAACTACCTGGGTGAGCCGATCAAGCAGGCGGTCATCACGGTGCCCGCCTACTTCAACGACACCCAGCGCACCGCGACCAAACAGGCGGGCGAGATCGCCGGCCTGGAGGTGCTCCGCATCATCAACGAGCCCACGGCCGCGGCTCTCGCGTACGGTCATCAGGTGGAGAAGAAGGAGGCCACGATCCTGGTCTACGACTTGGGCGGCGGGACCTTCGACGTGTCGATCCTGGACGTCGAGGTGGACAAGGCGAGCGAGGAGCGCGACTTCTACGAGGTCAAGGCGACCTCCGGCGATACGCAGCTAGGCGGCGACGACTTCGACGAGCGTCTGCTCAACTACATCGCCGACGAGTTCAAGAAGGACACCGGGATCGACCTGCGCAACGACCGCCAGGCCCTCCAGCGCCTCCGCGAGGCGGCGGAGAAGGCCAAGTGCGAGCTTTCGACGACGGTGCAGACCCAGGTGAGCCTCCCCTTCATCACCTCGGTGGAGGGCGAGGGCCCCAAGCACCTGGAGCTGACGATCACGCGCGCCAAGTTCGAGGAGCTGATCGGCGACCTCATCCGCAAGACCACGGTCTCCATCGAGCAGGCCCTCAAGGACGCGAAGCTCACGAGGGACGACATCGATGAAGTGATCCTCGTCGGCGGTTCGACGCGAATCCCCGCCGTCCAGGAACTCGTGCGCGGCGCGCTAGGCAAGGAGCCCAAGCGTGGAATCAACCCGGACGAGGTCGTGGCCGTCGGCGCGGCGATCCAGGCGAACATCCTCAGCGAGGGCACCGGCGCCCAGATGGTGCTGGTGGACGTGACCCCGCTGACGCTGGGCGTGGAGACGAAGGGCGATGTGTTTGACGCCCTGATTGAGCGCAATACGGCCATCCCGACGAAGGTCTCGCGGGTGTACACGACGGCCTCGGACTTCCAGCCGAGCGTGGAGATCCACGTGCTCCAGGGCGAGCGCGCCCATGCGAGCCAGAACAAGTCGCTCGGCCGCTTCCATCTCGACGGCATCCCGCCCGCGCCGGCGGGCCTGCCGCAGGTCGAGGTCACCTTCGACATCGACGCCAACGGCATCCTCAATGTCGCCGCGCAGGACCGTGGCACGGGCAAGCGCCAGAACATCACGATCACCGGCTCGGGCCAGCTCAGCGACGACGACGTGAAGCGCATGGTCGGCGAGGCGGAGTCCCACCGCGCGGAGGACGAGCGCTTCCGCGAAGTCGCCCAGGCCCGCAACGAGGCCGACCGCATGGCCTCGCAGCTCGAGCGCACGCTCAACGAGTTGGGTGACAAGGTGCCGGAGAACGAGAAGAGCGACATCACCGCGAAGATCGCCGCCCTCCGCGAGGCGGCCAAGGGCGAGGACGCTGCCGCGATCCGCAGCGCGCTCACAGCGGCGCAGGAGGCCTTCTCGGCGGTCTCGGCCCGGATTTACCAGGCCGCCCAGGAGCCCCAACCGAGCACTGGCGGCGACGGCCAGGAGCCCGGCCCGGGCGCCGGCGCACCATCCGAGGAAGAGGTCATCGACGCCGAGTTCACGGCCGAGGACGAGCGGTAAGGCAGGTCTCGGAACGGCGGTCAACGGTCCAGGCGTGCTAGGACAGGCGATCTTGACGCCATTGGCGATCCGGTCACACTGCGGTAGCAGCCCGTGCAGAAGGTGCAGCAGTATGCGCTCGCGACGGCGACCTTGCTGCCGCCGTAGCGGGGAGAGAGGGGACAGGTTCCGTGGCGTGGACCTGGGAACGCATCAAGTCGGAGTGGCTCGGGGAGAGTAGGGTGGCGTTTCCCCCGGAGGACGTGGTGGGAGCCTTCGACCGAGTGGAGGCCTTGGTGGGCCGCGAGTGGATGTTGGCGGGCAAGGGGGGGTCCATGGGCAGCCTCACCGTGTTGCCCGTAGTGAGCATGGGGCAGATGCTGGCGAGCCTCCAGGGCGCAGCCAACATCGAGGGCCTCGTCCGGAAGTTGCGCCAGCACAACCCTTCCGCTCACGCCGAGCTGTTAGCGATTCACTTGCTGGCCCGTGGGCGAAGCGACACCGCCATTGAGGTTGAGCCCGAAGTAGCGGTCGGCGGGCGGCCCAAGGTTCCCGACTTCCGGGTATCCGCGGGTGGCACTCAGTGGACGTATGTCGAGGTCACGCGGCCCGACATCTCGCAGGCGAATAAGGAGGCGAACGGCGTCATGGCCGATCTCGCCGAACTCGTCCGCGAGATCGAGGACGACTTCGCCTTGGAGGTCTACCTGAGACATACACCGACGCCCGAGGAACTCGGGCAGATCAGGGCACGGTTACCGGAGTTCTGCCGGCAGAGCGGCCCTCAACGCGAGAGCATTGGCGATCTGGGTTTCCTCTTGCTCAACCGAGACCCGCCGGGTGTCATGGTCGTCAGGGATCACCCCGGTGAACACGCAGGGCCAATGGTGGCCGTAATGAGGGCCATCACCGGCGGCGGTGGCCAGCGGCATATCGCGGTGCGTCTCGCCTTCGCGGACGAGAGGGCAGCCCTGTTCATCGGGACGGAGTCTGGGCAACTGCCCCAGGACGCCCCAGGCATACTGATGGTGCACGACAGCAACCTACCCGGAGGTCGCACGGCATGGGAACCCATCGTCGTCGGGGAGTTCCAGCCAGCGCTGAACACGCGAGTGAGTGCCCTCTGCATGTTCGGCTCCGCGTTCGAGTTGAGTGATACGGGAGAGACGTGGCGACCCGACGCCAAGCTGATCCTCAACCCGCACGCGTGCCATCCCCTACCGCAGTGGATCGTGGACCAGTTGAGCCAGTTCGGCTCAGGCCACCGGCCACAATCCTGCCTGTCAACGGTCTGAGGGACGGAGGCGCCGGAATGTCGGCTGGGCATGAACAGGACGTCGAGGTCACCAGTCTCCGGGTGCCGACCCTCGCCGAGGGCCCAGTGGACTGGCTCCCGCCGGTGGACATCATCGAGACGCCGACGGCCTTTGACGTCACTATCGAGGTCTGCGGCGTGTCCCGCGAGGACATACACGCCGGCTTCGAGGAGGGCCGCCTGTCGGTCTGGGGCGTGCGACGGCCGAGCGAGGGTGAGACTCACCACTATCGCGAGCGGCGGATGGGCCGGTTCGCGCGGGCCTTCAGCTTCCGCACTCCCGTCGATGAGGCCGGCGTCTCGGCCCGGCTCGCGCGGGGCGTGCTGACACTGACGGTGCCGAAGCGCCTGCCGCGCAGGATTCCGCTCGCCTAGATCAGGATCCGCGCTGCGGAACCTCGGGCGCCATGAATGGCGCCCCTACGCAGTCGGGCGCGATGAATCGCGCCCCTACACGAGGACGGCCGGGACGAGAACTGCGGGTTTCCGTTTGGCCCACGGGACGGAGGGCAACCATGCGGATGATCTGGAGCCCGACCCGCGACCTGCTGCAGTTGCACGCGCGGCTCGGGCGAGCGCTGGGCGATCCCGTAGTTCGGCGCTGGCAGCGCCCCTCGCGGCCAACGGCTACGATGCCCGCGCTGGACTTCAGCGAAACGCGGGAGAGCTTCCTCATCCGCGTGGACCTGCCCGACCTCACGCGCGATGAGGTGGAGGTTCAGGTGGTTGACGGGGCGCTGCAGATCGCGGGAACGGTGCCCGCACCCGCCGCCGAGGAGCCGGATACCCAGCCGCGCCGCCTCGAGCGCTTCACCGGCCCGTTCCGCCGGGTCGTGCCTCTGCCGCGCAGCGCGAATGCCGACGCGATCACGGCGACCCTCGAACAGGGCGTCTTGACGCTGCGGATTCCCAAGGCCGCCCCGCCCGGCGGCCGCCGCATCGACACCGGGTGACGGAAGGTCTCAGGTCTCACGTCTCAGGTCTCGGGTTCGTACGACCTCGGCGCCCCAGAGACCCGAGACCAGAGACGGTACACCATGGACCAGGCACGGGACTTCTACGACGTACTGGGCGTCCCACGCAGCGCTGCGGAGAAGGACATCCGCAAGGCGTACAAGCGCCTGGCCCGCAAGTACCACCCCGATGTGAACCCGGGCGACAAGGAGGCCGAGCGGCGCTTCAAGGAGATCACCGAGGCGCACAACGTCCTCACCGATCCGGAGAAGCGCCGGAAGTACGACGAGTTCGGCCGCGCCTACCAGCACGCGCAGCAGTCCGGCCAGTGGCAGACCGGCAACTTCGACGACTTCCTGCGCCACTTCGCCGGAGCGGGCGGCACGGGCTTCACGGTCGGCGGCAGCTTCTCCGACATCTTCGGCGACCTCTTCGGTCGGACGGCCGCCGGTCGGCAGCAGGCGCAGACACGTGGCCCGCGACAGGGGGAGAGCATCGAGCACGAGCTGGAGATTCCCTTCGAGGAGGCGATCTCCGGCGCGCAGCGAGCGATCAGCCTGACGATCAGGGATCGCTGCGCCACCTGCGACGGGGTCGGGGGGCAGACGAAGACCTGCTCCGCGTGCGGCGGTAGCGGGATGAGCCGCCAGTCCGGCGGCGTGTTCAACATCAGCGCCGCCTGCCCCCGGTGCCACGGCGCCGGGCGCGAGGTGACCGGCCGCTGCAAGGACTGCGGTGGGTCGGGCGAGGTGCTTCGCAGCCGACGGATCAACGTGAGGATCCCGCCTGGCGTGGATACGGGCAAGCGGATCGTGCTCCGGGGCGAGGGCGCGGCCGGCGCCGACGGCGGCCCGCGCGGCGATCTCATCCTGCGCGCGAAGGTTGGCGAGCATCCGTTCTTCAAGCGCCACGGCGCTGACATCCACATCGAGGTGCCGGTGAAGTTCACCGAGGCCGCGCTGGGCGCGGAGATCGACGTGCCCTCCGTAAGGGGCACCGCCAAACTGAAGATCCCCGCGGGCACGAAGAACGGGCAGGTCCTTCGCCTGCGCGGCATGGGTGTGGACAAGATGGGCGCGAGCGGACGCGGCGACGAGCTGGTGAAGGTCGTCCTGGTGACGCCCAGCAAGCTCACCCGCGAGCAGAAGGAATGCCTGGAGCGCGTCGCCGCCGACTGGACCGAAGACCCGCGCAAGGACCTGCCGGTGTAGTGGCATCGGCGGCTCGCCGATGAGCGGAACACGGGCGGGGCCGCCCGTGCCACCGGGAGGGGAAAGGACCCAACCATGCCACGCGAACCGGGTGAACCGGTCTACATGATCAGCGTCGCGGCGCGGATGGTCGCGTGCCATCCCCAGACGCTGCGTCTCTACGAGCGCGAGGGCCTCGTCTCGCCTTTCCGCTCCAAGCGCAACCTGCGCCTCTACTCGGATACGGACATCGAGCGACTGCGGATGATCAAGCGGCTCACGCAGGACCTGGGAGTGAACCTGGCGGGCGTTGAGATCATCCTGGAACTTCTGGACAAGGCCGAACAGCAGCAGGCGGAGATCGAGCGGCTGAAGCGCGAGCTCGCCGGGGACCGCAAGGCGCTGAACCCCGCGCCCTCCCGCGCCTCCGCCTACGTCGTCGAAATCCGCGCCGAAGGTGCCCGCAAGTGACGCACTGGGCCTATCAGTAACACACAAACAGTGGGGCGGGCATTCTTGCCCGCCATGGCCCTGTGGCGGGCAAGAATGCCCGCCCCACTGCTTCGGTATCTGCCACGGATCCAACAGGACTGGGAGGACAGGCGTTCTTGCCTGTCCCGGATAGCAGCCATGGACTTCGCCAAGTTCACCTCCAAGGGCCGTAGCGCCGTCATCGCTGCACACCAACTGCTGCAGCGCTACCATCACACGCAGCTCGATGTCGAGCACCTGCTGCTCGCGATGCTGGAGATGGAGGGCGGCCTGGTGCCGCAGGTGCTCGATGGTCTGAAGGTGGACTGTCAGGCCCTCGCGCGGGCCGTCGAAAAGGACCTCGGTGGCCGCCCTCAGGTCAGCGGGCCCGGCGCAGGCGGTGACCAGATCTACGTCACCCCGCAGGCCCAGCGCGTGTTGGGGCTCGCGCTGGAGGAAGCCCAGCGCTTCGGCGACACCTTCGCCGGCTGCGAGCACATCCTGCTCGCCATCCTCCGCGAGGGCACGAGCGCTTCCGCGCGGTTGCTGAAGCAGAACGGGGTGGAGCTCGAGAGGCTGCTCGCGCAGCTCAAGGAGGTCCGCGGCTCGCACAGCGTCACGGACGAGGAGGGTGACGAGCGCTACCAGGCGCTGAAGCGTTTCTCCCGGGACCTCACCGAGCTGGCCGCCGAGGGCAAGCTCGACCCCGTGATCGGCCGCGAGACCGAGATTCGCCGCGTGATCCAGATTCTCAGCCGCCGCACGAAGAACAACCCCGCGCTGATCGGCGAGCCCGGCGTCGGCAAGACGGCGATCGTGGACGGCCTCGCGCAGGCGATCATCGCCGGCAACGTCCCCGAGACGCTGCGGGACAAGAAGGTCGTGGCGCTGGACTTGGCGGGCATGGTGGCGGGCTCGAAGTACCGCGGCGAGTTTGAGGAGCGCCTCAAGGGCGTGATGGACGAACTGCGGGCCTCGCAGGGCATGGTCATCGCCTTCATCGACGAGTTGCACACGGTGGTAGGCGCCGGCGCCGCCGAGGGCGCGATGGATGCGGGCAACATGCTGAAGCCCGCGCTGGCCCGCGGCGAGTGGCAGTGCATCGGCGCGACCACGCTCGACGAGTACCGCAAGCACATCGAGAAGGACCCGGCCCTGGAGCGGCGCTTCCAGCCCGTCTTCGTGGACGAGCCGACCGTCGAGGAGACGGTGGAGATTCTCAAGGGCCTCCGCTCCCGCTACGAGGACCACCACGGCGTGAAGATCGGCGACGACGCCCTGGAAGCCGCGGCGGAACTCGCCGACCGCTACATCACTGAGCGCCACCTGCCCGACAAGGCCATCGACCTGATCGACGAGGCGGGCAGCAAGCTTCGCATCGAGGCCTACGAGCTGCCCCAGCCACCGAGTGCACTGCGGGACGAGATCGAGCGTCTGAACGAGGAGGGCCTCCGCGCGGCGGCCGAGGGCAACTACCCGCGCGCCGAGGAGCTGAAGCGCAAGACCGACGAGCTGACCGCGAAGCTCGCGGTCTCGGAGCAGAAGTGGGCGGAGCACGGCGGGCAGGTTGCCGACACCGTCGCCGCCGAGGACATCGCCCAGATCGTCAGCCAATGGACGGGCATCCCTGTCATGCGGATGTTCGAGGAGGAGGCCGACAAGCTGCTCCACATGGAGGAGCGCCTCCACGAGCGCGTCAAGGGCCAGGACGAGGCGATCCGCGCCGTGAGCGAGTGCATCCGCCGCTCGCGGGCGGGGCTCTCCGATGCGCGCCGACCCATCGGCAGCTTCATCTTCCTCGGCCCCACGGGCGTGGGCAAAACGGAGCTGGCCAAGACCCTCGCCGAGTTCATGTTCAACGACGAGGAGGCCATGGTGCGCATCGACATGAGCGAGTACATGGAGAAACACTCCGTGTCCCGCCTCATCGGTGCGCCTCCCGGGTACATCGGCTACGAGGAGGGCGGGCAGCTCACCGAGGCCGTCCGCCGCCGACCCTATCGCGTGGTCCTGCTCGACGAGATCGAGAAGGCTCACCCGGATGTCTTCAACATCCTGCTGCAGATCCTGGAGGACGGGCGGCTCACGGACAACGCGGGCCGCGTGGTCAGCTTCGCCAACTGCGTCCTCATCATGACCAGCAACATCGGTAGCCATCTCATCCAGCCGCCCCCGCGCGGGGCGACGCCCGACGAGCGGGCTGCGCACTACTCGGAGATGAGCGCTGCGGTCTTCGGCGAGCTGCAGATGGCCTTCCGGCCCGAGCTGCTGAACCGCATCGACGAGATCATCGTGTTCCATCCGCTGACCGAGGACGAGATCGGGCAGATCGTGGACCTGATGCTCAGCCGCGTGCGCGCTGCGCTGGCTGCTCGGCACATCGGCCTGGAGGTCACCGACGCCGCGAAGCAGCTCCTGGCCGTGCAGGGCTACAACCCCGAGTTCGGCGCCCGTCCGCTAAGGAGGACCATTCAGAAGCTTGTCGAAAACCCCGCCTCCAGCGCCATTCTCCGTGGCGAGTTCGCGGACGGCGACACCATCGTCTTGGATGCGGAGAACGGATCGGTCAAGCTGAGCCTGCTGGTGGACGAGGCGCAGGCTGCGACATAAGGCGCGGAAGAGGTCGTCATGCACCCTGTCGTTCGCGAGCAGCTCGGGGCGCTACCGGAGATATGTCGCACCCACCGTGTGCGGCGGCTGCTCTTGTTCGGCTCGGCGGCCACCGACGAGTTCGACTCGCATGCGAGCGACATCGACCTGGTGGTGGATTTCCACCCGATGCCGGTCCGCGAGTACGCGGGGAACTACTTCGCGCTCCTGGATGCTCTCCAGGAGCTGTTCGGCAGACAGGTTGACTTGATCGAGCAGCCGGCCATCCGCAACCCGTACATCAGGCAAGCAATCGAGGACACACGGGTCTCGCTGTATGAGGCAGCGTAGCGTTCAGGCCTACCTGTACGACATCCTGGAGGCGTGCGATCTGCTCGCGGAGTTCGCGAAGGATCGAGACTTCGCGAGCTACGTAGCGGATGCCATGCTGCGCTCTGCCGTCGAGCGGCAGTTCGAGATCATCGGCGAGGCCCTCAACCAGGCGCTCGCGGTCGATCCGGGATTGCGGGGCCGCATCTCGCATGCGAAGCAGATCGTCGCCTTTCGCAACCGCCTCATCCATGGCTACGCGTTCGTCTCTGACCAGATGGTCTGGAGCATCCTGGAGACGGATCTGCCTGTGCTCCGCCGGGAAGCGGCGGATCTGCTGGAGGCTCTGAGCGGCCCTGTAGCCTGACGGGCTGCGTTCGAGCGGCCGTTCACCTGGGAGCGGAATCGACCCGGCCGACGTTACCTCGTAAGGTCGGCCGGTATGACAGCCACATGCAGGCCGTGCGTTGCGTGCCGGCCAACGAAGAAGGGAGGTTCACCAGATGGCCTTGAAGGTGCTCGGCGATCGCGTGCTCGTGAAGCCCGATCCGGAGGAGGAGAGCCGGGGCGGCATTCTGCTGCCGGACACGGCCAAGGAGAAGCCGCAGCGCGGGACCGTCGTCGCGGTCGGCGAAGGACGCCGGCTCGATGACGGGAAGATCGTGCCTCCGCCCGTGCAGGTGGGGGACCGCGTCATCTTCTCCAAGTACGGCGGCACCGAGATCGAGGACGGGGGCGAAGAGTACATGGTCCTCAGCTCCTCGGATCTGTACGCCAAGAACGCTTAGGAGAGGAGACCCTGAGTTCAGACTGGAGCGGCGCCGCTTCCCGCGCGACCGCTTTCTGGACGGGAGGAGAAGAGGGAAACGATGGCAGCCAAGAAGATCGCGTACGATGAGAAGGCTCGCGGCGCCCTGGAGAAGGGCGCGAACCTGGTGGCGGAGGCGGTGAAGGTGACGCTCGGCCCGGCCGGGCGGAACGTGCTGATCGACAAGAAGTTCGGGGCGCCGACGATCACCAAGGACGGCGTGACGGTGGCCAAGGAGATCGAGCTGGAGAACCACTTCGAGAACATGGGCGCCCAGCTCCTGAAGGAGGCCGCCTCCAAGACGAACGACGTGGCCGGCGACGGCACCACGACCGCCACGGTGCTGGCGCAGGCCGTCTTCCGGACCGGCCTGAAGTCGGTGGCCTCGGGCGCAAACCCCATGCAGATCAAGCAGGGGATCGACCAGGCCGTCGAGGCGGCGGTCAAGCACATCAAGAAGATCGCCGTGGACGTGAAGACCGAGGAGGAGATGGCGGCCGTCGCCTCCATCGCCGGCAACAGCAGGGCCATCGGCAAGGTCGTGGCCGATGCGATGTCGGAGGTCGGCAAGGACGGCGTCATCACGGTTGAGGAGTCCAAGGGCACCGTCACGGAGCTGAAGCTCGTGGAGGGGATGCAGTTCGACAAGGGCTACCTCTCCCCGTACTTCGTGACAAACGCCGAGACGATGGAGAGCATCCTCGAGGAGCCGCTGATCCTGCTCTACGAGAAGAAGATCGGCTCCGTGGCCGACCTCGTTCCGGTCCTCGAGGTCACGGTGCGCGCGGGTCGTCCGCTGGTCATCATCGCCGAGGACATCGAGGGCGAGGCCCTCGCGACCATGGTGCTCAATCGGCTCCGCGGCGTGTTGCTCTCGGTCGCGGTGAAGGCCCCCGGCTTCGGCGATCGTCGCAAGGCGATGCTGGAGGACATGGCGGTCCTCACCGCCGGCACGTTCCTCAGTGAGGACCTCGGCATCAAGCTCGAGAACGTGACCCAGGAGCATTTCGGGAGCGCCCGCCGCGTCGTGGTCACCAAGGACGAGACCACTATCGTCGAGGGCGCGGGCAGCCCCGAGGCGATCCGCGGGCGCATCAGCCAGCTGCGCGCGCAGATCGAGGAGACCGACTCAAACTACGACCGCGAGAAGCTGGAGGAGCGCCTGGCGAAGCTCGCCGGCGGCGTGGCCGTGATCGAGGTGGGCGCGCCGACCGAGATCGAGCTGAAGGAGCGCAAGCACCGCTACGAGGACGCGCTCTCCGCCACGCGGGCCGCGGTCGAGGAGGGCATCGTGCCCGGCGGCGGCGCCGCGCTGCTCAGCGCGCGCAAGGCGGTCGCCAAGCAGAAGGCCACGGGCGATGTCCAGATCGGCATCGACATCGTCAATGAGGCTCTGGCCCAACCGATGGTGCACATCATCAACAACGCAGGGCTGAAGGGCGAGGTCATCGTCGGGCAGATCGAGGGCGAGAAGAAGGACAAGCTCGCCTACGACGTCCTCGCAGGCAAGGTGACGGACATGATGGCGGCCGGGATCATCGATCCCGCCAAGGTCGTGCGGTCGGCGCTGGAGAACGCGGCAAGCATCGCCGGCATGCTCCTGACCACCGAAGCGGCCGTGGCCGAGATCCCCGAGCCCCCGCCTCCCATGCCGCCGGGTGGCGGACACCACGGCGGAATGGGCGGCATGCCGCCGATGTAGCCTTCCGCAGTTCGGGGACATGACCGGAATTCGGGGACATGACCCAATTCGCGTCGTCGGCGAATTGGGATCGTGTCCCCGAATTCCCCGGATTCCGTCCGTGACCCAATGATACCCCTCCGCGACAGCATCCCGTCCCGCACTACGCCCTACGTCTCTTACTCGATCATCGGCGTCTGCGTCCTCGTCCACCTGCTCCAGTACGCCTCACCGACCCGCCTCGTCGAGTGGGCGCTCGTGCCCAGCCACCTTGTCAGCCTCCACGCCTGGCTGCACTTCGGCCCCATCCACGTCATCGGCTCCCTCGTCACCTCCCAGTTCCTCCACGCCGACATCCTGCATCTGGCGTCCAATCTGCTCTTCCTGTGGGTGTTCGGGGACAACGTGGAGGACCGGCTGGGGCATGGGCGCTTCCTGGTGTTCTACCTGCTGTGCGGCATCGCGGCCGGCCTCGCGCAGAGCGTCCTGTCGTGGTTCCCGGACGTGCCGATGCTCGGGGCCAGCGGCGCAATCGCGGGGGTGCTGGGAGCCTACTTCATGCTGTTCCGGACGGCATGGATTCGCTCGCTTCTCATCGTCTTCGTGATCCCCTTCCTCATCGAGATTCCGGCGATCATCTTCATAGGAATCTGGTTCATCCTGCAGTCCGTGAACGCGCTCTACACGCTCGGCCCCATTCCGGCGACCGGAAGTCTCGGCGTGGCCTTCGGCGCCCACGCGGCGGGTTTCATTGTCGGTATCCTGCTCCTGAAGCTCCTGCTCCCCACCGAGCGACACCCCCACGTGCGCGTCGTCCGTTGGGATGCCCAGTAGGAGACCTCGGACCTCGCAGCGAAGGTAGGACTGACGGGGAGGTGAGTAGGATGTTGCGACTGCTCGGCGGGTTATGGGCCGCTGTAGTTCCCTTCGCCTTGGTGCTGGCCGCCCTACCAACCTCATGCAGGCGCGAGCCGCCGCGGCCTGCGCAGACGCAGCCTCCGGACGACTTCGCCAAGGCCCGCCAGGCGATGGTCGAGCGGCTGCGCGCAGAGGGCATCGGGGACGAGAAGGTCCTTGAAGTGATGCTGAGGGTGCCGCGCCACGAGTTCGTGCCGGCGGATCAGCGTGCGTTCGCGTACGACGATGAGCCGCTGCCGATCGGCGAAGACCAGACGATCTCCGCCCCCTACATCGTCGCGTTCATGACCTGGAAGCTCGCGCCGAAGCCTACCGACTCGGTCCTCGAGGTCGGCACCGGCAGCGGCTATCAGGCGGCGGTGCTGTCGCCGCTCGTGAAGCACGTCTACACGATCGAGATCGTCGAATCACTCGGGAAGTCCGCCGAAGAACGTCTGAAGCGCCTCGGCTACGGCAACGTCACCGTGCGCGTTGGCGACGGCTATCAGGGCTGGGCAGAGCACGCGCCCTTCGACAAGGTCATCGTGACCTGCGCGCCCACTCACCCGCCGCAGCCGCTCGTCGACCAGCTCAAAGAGGGTGGCGTCATGGTCATTCCCTTCGGCGAGCTGTGGGATCAGAACCTCTACATCCTCACCAAGCGCGCGGGCAAGGTCGAGCAGCAGTCCGTCCTGCCGGTGCGCTTCGTCCCAATGACCGGCGAGGCGCAGCGACGCTAGCCCCCATCTGTCACCCGATCGAGGCCGCGGACGCGACCCTCTCTGCCTCCTCGGCGGTTGTGATCCCGGCGATCACCTTCTCCCCCGCGTCCCGCAGCATCGACGGGCTGATCGCCGCACGGATGTCCGTCTCCTCAACTCGGCTCTGACGGATCTTCTCCCGCAGCTCCTCGTCGATGAGCAGTACCTCGTGGATGCCGATGCGCCCGCGGTAGCCCGTCTGGCGGCACGTACCGCAACCCACGTTGCGCTTCAGCTTCGCCGGGGCCTCCTCGATCCCTGCACGGCGGAGGAACTCCACGTCCGCGGCGGAGGGGTCGGCGTCCTGTGCACAGTCCCCGCAGACCTTCCGCACGAGTCTCATCCCGGCGACCCCGATGAGGGCCTTGCCGGTGGTGAGCGGTTCGGTGGTCAGGTCGAGGAACCGCTTCAGCCCATCCGCCGCATCGTTCCCAATGACCGGGGCGAGCACGAGGTGACCGGTCACCGCGATGTGCCCTAGCAGGTTCGCGACGGTTGTGTCCGGCACGTCGGCACACAAGATGATGTCGGGGTCCTGGCGCATCATCGCCTTGAGTGCCTCGGCGTAGTCCATGCCCGCCTTTCGGTTCACGTGGGTCTGGCTGACCCCCGGCAGTTGGACCTCCACCGGGTCCTCGATCGTGAGGATGGAGATCGCGGGCCTTGTCAGGGCGCTCAGCATCGAGTAGGCGAAGGTGGTTCTCCCGCCGCCCGCCGGCCCGGCGATCAGGAAGAGCCCGTACGGCCGCACGCTCGCCTCCTGCACACGCGCCAGGTTGGTCTCAGACAGGCCGAGCTGCCCCAGATCCAGCAACACGAAGCTCTTGTCGAAGATACGCAGCACGACCCTCATGCCCCGCGTCGTCGGCACGGTCTGGGCGCGCAGGTCATAGTCTCTCTTTGCGTGCCGGATGTGGATGCGGCCGGACTGCGGGATGCGGCGCTCGAAGGGGTTCATCTCCGACAGGACCATGAAGTGGGTCGCCAGCGGGGAGCAGACGTACCGAGGCAGGCGGAAGATATCGTGCAGCACGCCATCGATCCGGAAGCGGATGCGGACGGATGTGTTGGCCTCCGCGTCCAGAAACGGATCTCCCAGGTTATCGGTTGGGGGCTTCGGCTCGGCATCGGGCTCGATGTGAATGTCGCTGGCCCGCTCTTGGATGGCCCGTTCGATGATGGTCCGCGCGAAGCTCTTGATGGGTCCCCCTTCGGCCTCGCGCATCTCCTCCAGCATCCGGCGCGCTGCCTGCTCGTTCCACTGGCAACTCTCGCAGCCCGCGATGTGCTGCTCGACGAGCTTCGCGTCTGGTTCCGGAAGCTCGCCCTTCACGTACGCGACCAACAGACCGTAGCACTCCTTGCACTCCATGGCTAGACCTCCTCCTGATGACCGTCCGGGTCCAGGTCGGGCAGTGCCTTGCGAAGCAGACGAACGGCGCGGAACATCCGCGACTTCACCGTGCCCTCGGCGATTCCAAGCATCGCCGCGATGTCCGCGTACCGCATCCCCTCGTGGTGCTTCAGCACGAAGACCAGCCGCTCGCCCGTCGGCAGATCGGCAACCGCCCGCGCGAGACGGTACTCGCGGTACCGCCCCATCACCTCCGCCTCCGGCCCCTCGACCTGCCAGCCGGCCCGCAGCAGCAGGCGGTCCAGGTCCGAGGGCTCTGCCGAGAGGGGCACCGTCTCCGCGCGGGTCGCCCGTCGCTCACAGTGCGAAAGGTAGGCGTTCTTCGCGATCGTCAGCAGGTACGGTCGCAGGGGCTTTCCCGCTACATACGACCCTCGGTGCAGCCACAGCCGGATCAGCGCCTCCTGCGCGAGGTCATCGCCCTCGGCCACGCCGCACCCCAGTCGCGACAGGAACGCCTTGACCCCTGGCCGCGCGCGTACCGCCAACTCCTGGAATGCCATCTCATCGCCCTCGGCCACAAGTTCCATCAGCTCTTCATCGCTGAGGTCCAAGTACATCGCGGGCTCCGCAAAGCCGTGCGCCTCTACTGATGGCTATACCGGCCGGTCAGGAGGGAGGTTCTTGCTGCCAGTCGCCTGCGACTTGCAGGAAGGTCGAAGTGTCGTCAGGTAGCGCCAGGTGCCTGGGGAAGGGGAAGAGGGCCATCACCAGGACGTAGCGCTCGCCCGTGCCGCCCTGCTCGCAGGGCGCGAAGTCGGACTGGAGGGCCTCCATGCGTTCCCGGAAGGTATTGACCCGGTCGCGCGTGGACTCGACCATCTCCACCCCCACCATGCCGACTCGCGGGCTGTCCGGGTCGAGGTGCTGCTGTCCCATCTGCAGCCACTCCGTCGCGAGCTGCATGCCGCTGGCGAGGCTCCGGCCTAAGTGCGCGCCCACGGCCTTCGTCACGACGAACCGGTCCGCGACCGCTCGGTAGAACTTCTCCAGCGTGCCGCGCACCTCGCGCCTGTCCACGATCCGAACCAGCCCAACCGCCTCCAGCCGTTTGGTGTGGTAGTGGGTGACCTGCGGGGTCTCCCCGATCATCTCCGACAGCTCCTTGACCGAGGCCTGCTGCTCCGTGAGGATCTGCAGGATCCTCGTGCGTCGCAGGTCGCCAAGGATGGCTACCATCTCCTCTGGAGTGGTCACGTCTCGCGTGGGCGTCATGGGGAATCACCTCCACCATATCATTAGACAGGAGTATTATATACTGATAATACTGAACGGTCAAGTAGAACTGAACTAAGGTCAGATGGCGTGCTTGCGGCTCGGCGCCAAGCCAAACGGCCGGGCCACCTCCTGGCAGCCCGGCCGAAGGCGCGTCCACAGTCGGCATCAGGACGTCAGAACCACGGTGATGGAGCTGCCCTCCTGCACCGTCGTGCGGTCGGCCAGTCTCACCCGGACCTCCCCGCCGTCCACGGCCATCGAGGCCTTGGTTGGCTTCCCATCGACGGTGACGCGCGCCTTCGTGGGAGCCTTCCCGCCGAACTCGAAGACCAACTCCTGCACCGACAGCCTGCCGTGCCGCACCTGAATCTCCTCGGTCTGCGTCGTCGCGGTGCGCTGCTGGGTGAAGAGGCCCCAGCCCTCCGGCGCGGTGAAGAACGAGCGGTGGTCTTCCGGCTGCCAGCGCGGCTTGAAGCCGATGACTCCGGCCGGCCCGTCGAGCACCAAGCCCTGGCTCGCGATCAGCAGGCCCCACGAACTCATCGCCCGCGCGTAGAACCTGCCGCACTCCAGCTCGTTGAATGGGTTGCCGCCCGGACCGGAGTTCAGCCCGTCGCGCAGTCGGCCGTCGTAGCGGCTGCGCGCGGTGCGCACGATGCGGCGCGCCTGCTCGATCATCCCCTCGAAGATCATCAGCCCCGCGGTCGAGTATTCGATGCCGGTCCACACCTCGTCCGAGTAGATGGTGAACGGATCGGGCCGCCCGCCCTTCGGCCAGGTGCACATCAGCAGGCCGCCCTCGTCGTCCGGGATGTAGCGGCGCGGCCGTTGCTCGAAGCCGGCGAAGCGCTCGCGGAAGTTGTGCGTGTCGATCGACGCCAGCGCCGTGCGGACGTGCTCCGCCGGGTACAGGTAGCCCACGTTCAGCATGTGCGCCCACCACTGGCCGAGAAGCTGGTCGCTGTGGCAGCCGGTGTTGTAGTCCTGCGCCGGCGGTTGGTCGGGGGTCTGGATGTAGTACTCGCCGTTCCACAGGCGCGCGTCCTGGTTCTTCGTGCCTGCGATCCGCACGGTGAGCCAACGCAGCGCCGCCTCCTTGTCGCCCATCGCGTGGGCCAGTTCCTCCGCTGCCGCGAGCGCCGACAGATACTGCGACCCGATGAACGTGTTCGGGCCCGACACGGCGCAGTCGTAGGTGTTCCACTGATGGCCGGTCGGCACACCCTCGTGCTGTTTGTCGATGGCCTCGATGAGCCAGTCCACGGCCTTCGTCAGGTTCGGCCAGATCAGCGCCAGGAAGCTATCGTCCGCGCTCATCTGATGCGCGCGCAAGGCGGCCTCAATCGCGGCGCAGTGACCGTCGATGAAGGCGTTGTGCGGTGCGTGCTGGCGGTGCGACGTCTCGCCGTTCTCATGCAGGAAGGTGATGAGATCGGAGCGCCGCATGTTGCGGTCGATCTCGGGGAACAGCCGCGCATGGCTCTGCGCGTAGTTCCACACGTGCGTGCAGTTCAGCGGGCAGCAACCGTATGACCCCTCGAAGCCCGCGAAGTAGTCCTGCTCGTCCCACCAGACCGTCGGCCCGCGGAAGATCACCGACTGCGAGGTCATCGCATCGAGGAACTCTTCGGGTATGTTCGACTCGTACACCGTCTGGTGGTACAGCTCGGTGCGCTCCCAGAGCGTCTCGAGGTTCTCGCAGACATACCGCGCGACCCCGAGCGCATCGCCGAAGCGCCGCGCGTACTGGTTGCCCCAGTGGCCGAAGCGGTCTACGTTCGGGAAGTGCCAGGCGATGACGAAGCTCGTCGTGCGCTCCTGACCCGGCTGCAGGCGGAACGTCGCGCACAACGCCGAGTTCGCGGTCTCGCCCCTCGCCGTCGGCCCGGCTTGCTCAGGCCCGCTCAGCTTGCCGCTCTCAGCGAACGCCTTCGCCAGAGCCTCGCCATCGGTCCAGGCGAGATCGCACGTCGCATTGTCGGTCGTCGTTGCGAGGGCCATGCTGCCGTAGCCGGGGTCGGTCGTCACGATCTCCTCGCCCTCGGCGAGGTCGCGCCCCAGCGCGCTGACGAAGCACTGCTTCGCCCATTCCCATGGCATGCCGGGCGCGAGCGATAGCAGGATCGTCGCCTTGCCCAGACGCGTCGCGAGGAGCAGGTTGCGCCCGCCACTGTCGAGGATGATCGCCGCCGCCGACGGCGTGTCGGGCGGCGTTCGCGGGTTTTCCAATTGCACGACCTCGCTCACGCGCCACTCGCCCGTCGGCGGGGGCCCGATCTTCCAGTCGCCGAACGTAGGCGGGTCGAGCTTCTCAGCTCGCACGCCATCGAAGGTGAGCCGCAGCTCCTGCGCAATCATCTGGATCGGTCCACGCAGCGCGAGGAGGTCATCCGGCGGCGCGTCCGCGAAGATGATGTGGTCAATGTTGATGTGCCCCCACCCGCCGCTGTGGTGGTCGATGATCTCCAGCGTCGCCGTCTTGCCGATGAACTCAGAGACCTCCCACGACGCCGGCTCCAGACGCTCGTTGTTCTTCCCCGTCGCGGTGCGGACGGTCTTCCCATCCACCACGAGGTTCATGCACGTCTCGTTCGGGTGGTCGCCCCCGCCGATGAGGAAGCCGATGTACTTGTGCTCGATCTTGAACGGCTCGCTGATCAACTCGCCCTGCGGCCCGTCGTGGGGCACGAAGCTGTTGACCAGGCGCTTGCCCATGAAGCCGCTGACCTCTTGCTGCCCCGGCGAGGTGCCGGTGTGCGGCGCCTTCCCGAAGGCCTCACCCTTCACCGTCCAACCGTCATACGTGCCATCCTCGAAGTCCTCGAAGACGTGCAGTTGGTCCCAGCCGGCCATCTCCTTGCGTACATCCAGGATCGCCTGGAAGAACTCCGGCCGCGCGTTGCCGATCACGATGACGCCGCCGTTCGCCGCCATGTCGGCCATCAGCCCGACCGCCGCCGTCGCCGTCGGCCCGGACTGCGCCGTCTCCGTGAGGCCGCCGAGTTCGGACAGCCAGAGCATCCTCGGTGCCTCGACGAAGCCGTCCTTCCCCTTGACTCGCACCAGGCCAGGCGGCGGTGGCTCGACGCTGCGGGTCAGAGACGCGGCCGCCATCCCGCGCTCGCGGACCAGACGGTTCTCATTGGCGCCGTAGTCCCCGAACCTCACTCCCTCGATCCCACCCCGGCCCCGGCTGCCGACCGCGTTCTGTAGCGTCCCCAGGAGGCTCACGGTGACCGGCTTCGGCTGCGTATTGCGCGCAGTCACGCGGAGAACAGCGCACGGCAGCGCCGAGTTCGCGGCATCCGTGGGGATCAGCGGGTTGAACGCAGCGAGTTGCAGTTCGACGGGCAAGGCCTCATCGTGGAACTCCAGTCGCGCGATGGGGTAGCCGCCCTCGAACGTCAGCGCCTGCACCGGCTCGAACCCCTTCTCGCCGACCGTCTGCAGGACGCGCGTCACCGGCTCCGCGTCATCCGGCTGCGCGCGCACCGCAAGGAAGCTGTCGGGGATGCCGGTCTCATTCAGGTTGTTGAAGACCTGCCAGATGCTCAGCTTCCCTCGTCCGTCCAGCCACACGCTCCCCGCGCCGATGCCGCCGATGGGCATCGCCACCGCCGACAGGTGCTCGCCGGAGTACACGCGAGGCGGCGTCATCTCGAAGCGCCGCAGCTTCCCGAGCCGGGGCGCACTGGGGGGCGCCAGCTCCGCGGCGAACGCCAACGGCCCGGCCACCAACGACGCGCCGAGCGCGCCCACGCCCACGGTCCTCAGGAACTGCCGACGATCCACGTCGCCGGCGTAGGGAGGGATGCAACGGCTGCACTTGCACTCGCACTGGTCGCTGGACATGGGAGTCACCTACTTCGCGTCGGAGGATGCGCACCGTCGGGGAGGGCATTCTCAGGGCCCAGGGGAGGGACCTCTGCCACCAGAGGCAATGGCCCACCACCGGGCCACAGCGGCCGGCAGGATCAGCCCGTCCCCAAAGTCATCTGAGCTCAGGGCGATGACGGGCCGATGGTGTTGGGGAGGGGCGGGGGCCGCGCTCGGGTTGCGGGTTGGCCGAGGGGCTGTGTCGGGTGGCCCCGGGTCG
>VGFC01000103.1 GCA_016869045.1 Armatimonadota bacterium | reverse complement strand
TCACCGGCACCGGCGCCCGGACTTCGTAGACGTTATCCGCCCGCTTGATCACGCTCACCGCGTACGGCCACACCACTTCGTCGCCCACGCCGTAGTCGTACACCTTGAACCACGATCCCTCGGGGAACTCGCCCGCCAGCGTCGCGGCCTTCGCTTCCGGCGCTGCCTCGGCATCGATCATCGCCGCGCTGCCGCCGCGCACCTCGTCCAGCCGGTACTCTGCTGTGCCGTCCGCGTTCGCCACCCGGGCGCCCTCGTAGTACCCAAACCGCTGCAGCGCGAACGGCGTGTCGGTCAGCACGCGGTGGTCCTGCGTGCCCGTGACCTTCCCGGTCCCGATGCACGAGTCCATGTACAGCAACAGCTCGACTCCCGTCCCCACCTTCTCCGCCGCCACCACCTTGCACGCCACTCGCCGCGCGCCGTTCACGATAAAGATGCACTGGCCCACAAGCGCCTCCGCCGCAGCCGGCGCAGGCTCCACCGTGATCGTCTCCGTCGCGCGATCCACCTTCGTGATCTTCCCTCGGTACTCCGCGCTCTCGAGCTTGATCCCCAGGTCCCCCTTCTGCAGCACGGTGCCCCCCACCAGGGAGATCGCGACCGGCTGCCCGTCCTCCTCGGCCCAGAGCCCAAACCTCCCCGCGAACCGGAAGCCATCCTCCGTCGTGCGCTCCACCGACCCATCGCTGGCGCAAAACAGCGTGTCGGTACGCCCTTCCGTCTCCACCCGACACGCCCCCGCCGCGAACCCCGCCTCATCCGCCCCCGACAGCGCTACCGGCGTCGCCTGTCGGATGATCGGGTCGTTCATGTACGGCTCGATCAGGCTCAGCACCTGCGTCTTCGCCGGCGCCTGCCCCGCGTTGTGCACCATGATCCACTTCATCTCGTAGGGCGATCCGCCCGACGCCGCCTTGCCGTCGGTGATGTTCACCTCCACCGGCGACCCATCTGCGCCCGCTGCCTGCAGCACGTTCAGCCGCAGCCCCAGGCCCTCGCCCGTCTTGAGCTTCCAGCTGGCCGACCACGGCTGTTCCGCGAAGCCCTTCTCGACATTGTACAGGTGCGCGAACACGAAGTTGAAGCCCCGCCAACCGTAGCTCGCGTTCAGGCTGCAGCCGTTCGCCTCCATCCACTTCGCATCCGCGTACGGAACCTCGGCTCCCGCCAGCGTCCCCGTCTCCTGCTTGGTGAGCGCAATCCCCTCCGTCGCGAACTCGCCCTCCTGCCCGTGGAACGCCCACCAGTGGTTCTCGCCCCCCGAGATGCGGTAGAAGTCCACGCAGTAGAATCGGTCCGGCGCGACGTCCACGATCGCCAGCATCCGCCGCTGCCAGTAGTCCGGGTCCGGCGTCGCCCGCGAGCCGTCGTCCGCAAACTCCGGGTGCGCCTGCGCCCTTGCCTCCGTCACGTGCGCCGGTCCCGCGTCGGCCATCAACTCCGCCCGCGCCACCATCGACTGCTCCGGCAGTTGCCGCGCCAGGTGATGCGACGACCACGCGTATTCCCAGTACCCCCAGTTGCGCGGATAGCCCATGTGGTTCAGGATCTTGCCCTGATACGCATCCAGCCCGATGTCCATCAGGTCATCCTGCACGTGCCCCCGCGCATGGCCGTAGTGCATCCACAGCGCCCGCTTCTGCTCGCCCTCCCCGCTGCGCAGGATCGCGATCCCGTACCCGTCATGCAGCGCGCTCGCATCGTTCCAGTCGTCCGGCCACTTGGCGGCCTCGGCCTCGATCTCCTCACGCGTGAACGCGAACTCCCGCGACGGCTGCCAGCCTTTCGTATGCGCCAACGCCCACGCGAACTTCGGCTCGCGGAACAGCTCGTAGGCGTGCTCGAACGCCTCCGTGCTCGCGTCATGGAAGGCGACCGTCGGCAGCTTCGCGTACGAGGGGTGGCCGCCGCCGTCCCCGATCTGCGGGTACGTGCGGTCGATGGTCACCGTGTCCATGCAGAAGTCGAACACGTTCCGGTAGCGTCGCGACTTGCTGAGCGCCGGGTACTTCGCCTCGGTCACCACCTCCGGCCGCATCTTGCGCAGGTGCTCCACCGACTCGATGATCGGCCCCAGCGCCGTCACGTGCATGGAGTTGTAGCCGCCGGTAGACTCATACGGCGCGCCGTCGCGGAAGAACGTGTTCGGCACGAACACGCGCATCTTCCCGGCGCCGTCGTACAGCCAATCCAGGAAGTCGCCGCTGCGCGCGTAGTCGAGCACCTCCGCCGTCCGCGACAGCCCTCGCTGCGTGAAGGGCTCGTTCGAGTTGATCGCGCCATCCATCGAGCCTTGCACCCACACCGCAAACAGGTTCTCCTCGATGAAGCGCCGCACGTCCTCGTGGGTCTTCACGTCGAAGCCCTTCCCCTGCAGGAAGGGGATGATCTCGGCGTCCTTCTCGATGTCCGGCCAGATCTTGTCGTACGCCTCCGCGTGCACCCACTGGTACCCCGGGTTATCGACCGTGTAGACCGTGAACGCGGAGTTCGCGAGGATCGGCCCTTCGTCGAAGCGCCCCTGCCCGAGGCGGTTCACTTGGCTCTGCGAGTTCCGGTGCCGGTGCTGCGTCATCGTGGCCAGGTACGCATACTCGACCCCGAGCCGGCAGAACGCGACCAGGGCCTTGTGCAGGTACTTCACGTCCCCCGTCGCGAGATACGCCTGCGCGCTGTCCGGCGCCACCTTCAGCATCTGGTGGCAGTAGAGCTGACACAACTCCGCGATGAACCCGTAGTGCTGGTCGCCGTGCACGTAGCCCCCGCCGATGCCGTCGTCCGGGAAGTCCCCGCTCGTGAAGTCGCCCTTCCCGAAGTCGTTCGACGGGTACACTTCGTGCCCGACCGGGCATTCGATCTTCCACTTGTACGGGAAGCTCGCGTCCTTGATCCACGGGTAGTACGCGCGGGTCTTGTAGATCTCCGTGCCATGCACCGGGCACCCGTGGCTCACGTTCACCCAGTGCCAGCGCGGGATGGTCATGTCCGGCTGAAGCCCCCAAATGTCGTCATCGGACATTCCCGCCCACTGCTCCCCTCGCCCCGGCCCCCCAGCCTTGGCGGCATCGATGTCCGCCTGCTTCGTCACCGTCTGCCGCTGCTTCAGCTCCGGCAGCCTCTCGCCCAGCGGCCACCGCCGTGGCAGTTGCGTCCCCTTCAGCTCCCGGAACGCGCACAGGTCACTGAATGTCCAGATCGCGACCGGCACCACAACCTCGCCGTCCGGATGAGCGAACCTGATCTCCGCCTTCTCCGTCGCCTTCACGGCCCGGAAGTAGTACCGCCGCTCCTCACTCCTCGCCGGCATCCGCGTCTTGTCGAGGAGCACCACACTATCCGGCACGCTCACCGCGATCTCCGTCGCCTCCACCGGCGCCCTCAGCACCACCATGAACAGCCGATCCACGCCGACCACATCCGGCGCATAGATCACGCGCTCATCTTGCGCATTCGCACTCATCGCCATCACCATCAGCAGAAGTACCATCGCACCGCTCCTCGGGACTGTCCAAGTCTCGATCCCGCTCGCGGGATCGAGACGCATGGACTGTCCCCTGTTGCGTTGGTCTTGCCGTGCCGTCACCTTGCCCTTGCCGTGCCGTCTTCGCCGTTCTTCGAATCTTCGAATCTTCCCCTTTCGTCCGCCGTCCCCTACGCTCCCCCGTACCGCCTCCTCGCCAGCGGCCCGCCGCCCATCGAGTAGCGCTCCGTATCCCCGTTCGTCATCGACACGAACCTCACCGCAGATCGCAGTCATCCGGATGCGCCCCAAACGCCAGGACGCTCAGGCACCCCTCCTTCACCTCAGGAATCGCCCCGCCGTAACTCGCAAACACGCCCATCTCCTATCCTCCTTTCGCCTCTCCTTCCGCACCCCGTCCCCTCCGGCCTCCTCGCCCCGGAGCGCGGACATCTTGTCCGCATGCCGTCATCGTGCCGTTGACGTTCGCCGGGACCGCCGGCGTCTCGCCGGCAGCGGTGGCGGTCGTTGATGTTCCTTCGCCTCCTCCGCGCTGCTTGCCCTTGCCCTCTCGGTGGAGTATCCTGACCCCGCCGCTCACCCCGGAGGCCCTCCATGCCCCATCTCCTTCTCTCCCTCATCCTCGCCGTTCCTCACGCCCTTGCCGCCGACCCTTGGCACACCGACCTCTTCCTGCCCGGCCACGACACCTGGCATGCTCGCATCCCGCTGGACCTCACGAACGCCTCCGGCATCGACCTCGCGGGCTTCCCGGTCACGGTGAAGGTGGGGGAGGGGGCTGACGAGGTGCCCCTCGTTGGAGCGAACGCGCGCTCCGTGCGGGTGTGTGACGCGAGGGGCGTGGAGATGCTCTTCGACCTACGCGGGCCGGGCGGGGAGCGTCTCGAAGATGGGCCTATCCCTCGTGCCGCCGCCCTCACGGTGCCCCTGACCGCCGCCGCCGGCGAGACCCAGCGCCTCTACGTCTACTTCGACAACCCGGAGGCTTACCTACTACCCGAGTACCTCTCGGCCCGCGTCACGGCGGACAGCCGCAGGTCGGAGGGAGGGGAGGCGACCAATCCCGACAGAAGCGAGTCTCAGGGCGGCTACACGTGGGGAAACGCTCTACGGCACCGGCCCAAGTGGTACGTAACGGATCTTATACGTGATAGCCGCGGTTTGGTGGGGTGAGACCACTACGAACATGCCGTCCCAGGATGAAGGACAGGTGAACTGGACGTTGACGGAGGGGCCGCCCGTGCTTCCAGCGATGAACTGGTCGCTCGACTCTTGGTAGACGTTCACGGCAGCCTTGCCTGCCCCGCTGGTAACACGCACCTCTATGCGGTATCGCTCGTCGTACCGCCCGAAGAACAGCCACCACTCAACCTCGGTTGAGCCGGGCAGCTTCCGTGGCCCGCTCCACGCGCCCGTGACCTTCGACACCGGGTCCTGCTGTACCCTGAAGCCCGCGTCCCTGGTCCCGTAGCCGTACACGAGAACGTTAACCCTAAGGTTGTCGAGATCCCTCCTGTCCACGTAGGCCCAATCCAAGAGCTGATCGTATCGCCGGCTACCCCGGAGGTACGAAGGGCGGCCGTGCCAGTAGCCCTTTGGGTAGCCTGGGTCCACGTGCGAATACAGGTAGAGGTCGGGGTCGCCCTGCGCGGAGGTGCGGGAGCACGTGACGACATGGTAGTCCTTGGTTGTCTTGCAGTCGAAACTGAAGAGGTTCAGGTGGTCGGCCTTGACGTTGCCCGCTCTTGACAGGGCGCCGAGGGGCGTATCCGCGCCTTCGGTCATCTCTCTGGACATGCCGGGTGCGTCTGCCGGTGGGAAAAGGCCCAAGAGGGGTGAGGCGAACGGCTTGGGTGGGCCCCCGAGCCCGACGACCTCGCCGAGCAGCGGCGAGGCCGTCGGCACCGGCGGTTCCGTCCCGCCACACCCCGACAGCAACGCGGGCAGGACACCGAGTATCAACGCCGCAAACACGCGCAACGTGGTCATACGGCTCCCCTCCTCTTCTACGCGCGCAGTGTCGAAACCGAGGCTCTCGCTCTCTCCAGACAAACCTCCGTCGTACGAGCAGTTCCGGCGCGACAGCGTTCGACGCCGGCACGGATCGTTTACGGAGACGGCATCTGGACGTACCCCCGCCGTCCGTCTGGCGCCACGATGATGACGCGCTCGGCGGCTCCATCCACCTCGAACTTGCAGTTGAGATAGACAAAGGCTTGCGGAGGCACGAGCATACGCTCGCCCTGCATCCGCGGCGGCACGGCAAGCCCCCGGCGGCCCTCGGGCGTCTCGACGTTGCAGTCGCCGGCGGTCACCTTGAGCCTCGTCCCGCTGAACCACACCACGTTGTACAGGCGCTTGGCGTCGTCGTACCCGTGCCTGATCCCGTCAGCCACGCCCAACCAATCGCACACGTCCCGCAAGGGCACCAACGGTTCGGTGCCGTCCCGTTCCGGGAGCGCGGTACGGAGTGGGATGGGCTCCGGCTCCCCCGGCCCGGGGCGAGGCGGGGGAGGCGGGACCACGATGGGGCCCGGACCATCGGGTCGCCAGGTCGGCGGCCATGGTTGGGGCACGGGCTCTTTCGCCGCTTCGGGAAGGCGCTGCACCGGAACCCCAATGCGAAGTCTCGCCAACTGCGTCCGAGCCGCCTCCTCGCTGGGGGGCTGCCCACGCTCGCCGAGGGCCCAGGGGCCCCAAGGGGCGCAGCGCAGAAGGGAGAGTGCACTCTCACCCTCACCTGGAACGCGCCCAAGAAGGAGGAGGAACGCTATGTGTGGGTCCTCTGGCGGCGACAGCGCGTAGAGCAAGTCCCCAGGTTCGCATTCGACGTTCGCGTCGGGTCGCACGTAGGCGCACAGCTCCTCGCCGGGCCCTGCAGCCACCCGGTCGACCTGCATCCCGGCGACCGGCGTCCTAACATGCGACGCACCGCCTCCGCCTGGGCGCACGTCGGCGGAAACCACCACGACCTCCCCCGGCCCCGACCCCGGCCCCTGCGGTTCCGCGAGAGCGTACTCAAACTGCTTGCGCTCGCGCTCGACGCAGCGTTCCCCCTTGATGATCCCCGGGGGGATCGTGTCCTCTTTGAAGTCCGTCACGCTCACAAGCTGCCCCGGCTGCAGCGCGTCGTACAGGTCCGTAAGTATGCGCTCCTTCTTGCCGCGGTCCGGACAGGCAGGCTTGGGCTTGTGCCCATACCCCCAAGGAAAGCACTCGCATCCCTCGGAGCCCAACCTGGTAATCAAGAGATAGGCCACAGGCTTCCCCTCCACTGGCCCTAGCCCTTCTGTTAGCTCATCCGGTCCCCGAGCCTTGAGGATCTGACCGACCCGCAGCCCTCGACGCGACCCTAGCCCTGACACTCGGACAACGACAGAACACGGGTCCATCGACACGATCATCCCATCCCCAGGCACAAGCTTCATTGCCAGCAGATGGATCGCTTCCCGGAGAGCCCTTCGCAGGACTTCGTCAGCCGGGCCCTTGGCGTCGTCTCCCTCAGGGGAGTACGACACTTCGTACACCCCGACCCACTCGAACGTACGCCCGTGCACGAGGTGAGCGTTCAGGGCGACCTTGCAGTTGCGACCGAGCAGACTGCCCGAGACGGAAGCCTCAGCACTGCCGAGGAGGAACAGGTCGGCAGTCAGCAGGTTCCCCACATGCTTCATGATCTCTCCCTCGGGGTCCCCCCGGATGACCATCTTGTCGTACTCGTCATACGGGCCATCCAGGCTTCCCCGCTCAACGACTCTGAACGCGCCAATCCTCCGGAGCTCCTCGCTGACCCACGTCGCCAGGTCTCGGGGACTGGGGAGCATGTCTCCGGTGATTCCCAGGTCCTGCGAGGTACGCACGGTCAGCTTGATGGGCATAGGCACGAGCACTGCGCCCTGCTCTGCCGAGGGGGGCTCCTGGCTTGGGGCGCGCGCTATCGCCACGGAAGCGACAAGCAGTGCAGCAACCACCCGCGACCAACGGAGAGTGCGGCCAGCAGTGGGGTCCATTCTGGTGACCTCCTGAGCGTGCTACTCGTCTGCCTTGGCGGTGATGGACTGGCCGGTGACCTCCTCAATCACAATGTGGGGCTCGGGACACCGGCGTAGGCCGCTTGCCACGTCTCCGGCCCTAGCGCCAGGCCCCACGAGGTCCCATTCGCCCAGATGGTTGAGGCGGTCGACGGACCTGCGTAGCACCCGGTCGATGCCGGGAAGCGACTTGAGATACTCCTCAATACGGTCAGCCCAGTCGTAGAGCACGAGGTTTTTCACCTTGAGGTTCAGAAGTGTGGTGAAGCCTGTGCTAAGGCACTCGCAGAGCTTCTTGCCGATGCGTTCGCCCGCCTGCTGCAGCGCGCCCTTGCCGGCCACGAGGGCCGCGGGACCCATGCCGCTGCCTTCCGCGGCCAATGAACACCGCACCTGCGCAGTGTCCGGGTAGTACGCTTCCACCTCGACGCGGGACTTGAAAGGGAACATCCCGGGCTCCGGCGCAGCCTCTTCGGCAAACCCCTCGCCCGCAACGATGATCTCGCACTTGAACTGCTCGCGGAGGCCTTCCGCTTCGTCCCACTGCCCCTGCCTCAGCGCCCGCACAATGTCCCGCTGCCTCAGTTCGTCCAACCCCTTGGGGCTCAGTACGATGAACCCGCAGTTGAGCAGGGCGTTCTTTACCGCCGTCTCCGCCGCCGGGTCCCGCGCCGGCCGCCGAAGGATCTCCTCGTAGACCATCACCAGGACGCGAGGCAAGGGCGGGCCATCGTCGCTAATGACCCTCGCCAGAGCTTCTCGCAGGGCGACGACCTGCACGTCCACGCTCGCCTTGACAATAACCTGCCCGTCCTGGACACGGGGAGTCCCGAGGGGCTTGGGCTCCCCGAGTACGAACGTCGCGGCTTCTTGGAGGATGTTGGCCTCGATCAGGTCTCGGTACCGTTCGGCCCTCTGCTTCCCCAGAATCTCCTCAACGGCTACCCGGACTGCTTCGCGTTTCGCCGCCTCAAGCGCGCCCTGCACGTCGCCGACGCGGGCCTTCCCCTCGACAACGTAGGGCTTGGTGCCAGCCACCTGACTTGCCGGCGCGGGGGTAAGGGTGAGGAAGTACCCAGCTTGAGACGAAGGGGAAGACCAGAGGGTAGCGCCCACGACAACCGCCAGTAACGCGACACATCGGGCTCGTCTTCTCACGATCCGCAACTTCGGACCCCCTTTCGGGATTGGGTTCCTGGGAAGTGCCGAAGGTGGTTGCTCGTGCTACCCGCCGAGAGTCACTACTCAGCCTCCGCGCACGCGCCACGCAAAGCAGTGGGGAAGAGAGGTCAGATTTGGCCACGAGCATACACCCCCCCCCCACATTGTCAATAGTGCGTTTCGGTTCCTGCAGGACCCATGAGGTTGCGGAGGGGTCACACAGCGAGCGATGTGCCGAGCATCGCATCAGCGCGAACCACATTCTCCCCGAGCCCAAGTTCGCGCTGACCGACGGCCATGTGATGATGGACGCGACCGCGTTCGATCGTTCCGCCGAGCGCTACTTCAACGAGCTCCACATGGCGGTCGCCTACTTCCCGGGGATCTTCTACTCGTTCGGCTGGGGGCACACGCCCCGGCCGTTCCTCGGGCTAAAGTACCCCTCACCGGAGTATGACCAGGCCTATGGGGAAGGGGTGAAGCTCTTCTGGGAGCACGTGAAGGCGAAGGGCTGGGCGGATCGCTTCTCGCTCTACGTCTCCGACGAGCCCCACGACCAGCGCCCCGAGGTCATCGAGAACCTCGCCCACGCCATCCGCCTCACGCGCGAGGTCGATCCCGCAGTCCCGGTCTACTCCAGCACCTGGCGTCACGTCCCGGCGTGGGATGGCCTGCTGAACCACTGGGGCATCGGGCAGTACGGCTGCTTCCCGCTCGATGCGCTGAAGCAGCGCCAGGAGGCGGGGGACAAGGTCTGGTTCACCACCGACGGCCAGTTCGAGCTGGACACGCCCTACAACGCCTGCGAGCGCCTGCTGCCCTACTACTGCTTCGCCCACGACGCCAGCGGCTACGAGTTCTGGGCCCTCGCGTGGTACACGTACGACCCCTTCCGCTTCGGCTGGTACAGCTTCCTGTACCACAGCTTCTCCGCCGAAGAGCACTCCTATGATCGCTACCCCAACGGCAGCGGTCACCTCGCCTACCCCGGCGAGCTCCTCGGTCTAGACGGCCCGCTCTCCTCCATCCGCCTTGAGCAGGTCCGCGAGGGCATCGAGGACTACGAGACCCTCATCGCCCTCAAGCGCCTCGCCGAGCAGCGCCCCGAGTTGCGCGCCCGCATCGACCCCGTCCTCGCTGAAGCACGCGCCCTCGCGTCGATCCCGAATGCCGGCGGCTACCGGTCTACCGAGATCCTGCCCGACCCCGACGCCCTCCTGCAAGTCCGCGCCAAAGCCTGGCGCCTCCTGGGAAATTAGGGACAGGCACCAATTTTGGACGTCGAAAATTGGTGCCTGTCCCTAATTTCCCCCGGAAGGGCCTGGCCGCCCGAGCGTCGAACGGAAACCCGGAACCCTAACCCGGTCCCGATTGCTGTACGTGTGGGAACCAACGTATCTCGTAGGTCGGGACAACCAACGTATCCCGTAGGTCGGGATACCAATCCCGACACCGCCTTTCGGTACACCGCCCGTGAAACGCACCGAACCCGGCAAGATTCGGTTGGTCATCGCGGACGATCACTCGCTGATCCGCGAGGGCCTGCGTCGCCTGCTGACCGGCACCGAGCTGCTCATCGTGGGGGAGGCGAGCACGGGCTCGCAGGCCGTGGGCCTCGTCACGCGCCTGGACCCCGACCTCGTGCTGCTCGACATCCGCATGCCCGACATGGACGGCCTCGCGGCCCTGCGGGAGATCAAGCGCCTGAAGCCCCAGACGCCCGTGGTGATGCTCACCGCCTACGATGAGCCGGCGTGGCTGGTGCAGGCCATCGGCTACGGCGCGGCGGGGTATCTGCTGAAGACGATGGCGCGCGACGACCTCGTCGCCGCCATCCGCGCGGTAGCGGGTGGGGATGGGCTGCTCGACCCGTCGCACCTCTCATCGGTGGTGCGCCAGCTCGGCGCCGAGACCGTGGAGCCCACCAACCCGATCGTCGGGGATGTGAACCAACTGACCGCCCGCGAGCGCGAGGTCCTCGCCCTCGTCGCCGAGGGCCTGACGAATCAGCAGATCGCCGAGGTCCTCGGCGTCGCCCCCAGCACCATCAAGAGCCACGTCCAGAACGTGATGCTCAAGCTCGGCGCCTCCGACCGCACCCAAGCCGCCGTCATGGCCGTCAAAGCCAAGATCGTCCGCGACGAAGGCGCCCACTGACCTGTCGCGCTCGCCCCCATCGTACGTGGGAGATCCCTGTCTCGCATCCGTTCCGGGCAGGACTCTCCCCGTTCCCCGCCGAACCTGACACGCATGGAACCGACGAATGAGTACGTGGCGGCGGTTCGGGCGCGTCTGGCAACGGGCGTCGCTCAGGAGCACGCTCACCGCGACGCGCTGCAGACACTCCTCAAGCGCCTCCGTCCGGACGTCACGCCGGTCAACGAACCCTCGCGCGTCGCCTGCGGCGCACCCGACATCGCCGTGACCAGGACCGGCGTCGCCATCGGCTACGCCGAGTGCAAGGACATCGACGCGGACCTCCGCAAGGCCGAGAAGTCCGAGCAGCTCAGGCGCTACCGCGAAGCCCTCCCCAACCTCATCCTCACCGACTACCTGCAGTTCCGTTGGTACGTCGAGGGTAAGCTTCGCGCAGACGCGCGCCTTGGTCACCTCGCCGACGAGCGCACCCTCAGGACAACCCACGAGGGGATGGAGAGCGTCCTCGGGCTCCTCCGCGAGTTCCTTCAGCACGAGACCCCCGAGATCGGCACCGCCAGGGAACTGGCCGAACGCATGGCGGGCCTCGCCCGCATGATCCGCCACGCCACGCTCGAGGTGCTGACTGCAGAAGTTGGTGTGAATGGTGGCACGGGCGGCCCGCCCGTGAGTGCTGTGGATAGTGGCACGCCCGGCTCGGGCGTGAGTGAGGTGGAAGACAACAGCGCCACAGCAGCTCACGCCCGAGCCGGGCGTGCCACCGAGGATCATGCGCGAGCCGCGCATGCCACCTTGGCACCCGCTGGCCCCCTGCACGCTCAGCTCCAGGCCTTCCGCGAGGTCCTCGTTCCAGGCCTCTCGGAAGACGACTTCGCTGACATGTACGCGCAGACGATTGCCTACGGTCTGTTCGCGGCGCGCTGCAACCATCGGGGCCCGGAGGCCTTCACCCGTCAGGCCGCAGCCTGGGACCTGCCCAAGACGAATCCCTTCCTGCAGAAGCTGTTCAACGAGATCGCCGGCCCAAGCCTGGATGCTCGCATCGCGTGGATCGTGGATGACCTTGCGCGTCTACTCGCCGTCGCATCGATGGACAGCGTCATGCAGGACTTCACCTCTCGGACGGGCCGGGAGGACCCGGTCGTCCACTTCTACGAGACCTTCCTGCGCGAGTACGACCCGAAGCTCCGCGAGGTCCGCGGCGTCTACTACACGCCGGAGCCGGTCGTCTCGTACATCGTCCGCTCCGTCGATCACATCCTGAAGACCGAGTTCGACTTGCCCGACGGCCTCGCGGATGAGCGGGTCTTCATCCTCGATCCTGCCTGCGGGACCGGCACGTTCCTCTTCTTCGTCATCCGGCACATCCATGAGTTCGTGGTCGCCAAGTATGGGAAGGGCGCCTGGCCGGGCTACGTCCGCGACAAGCTCCTCAGGCGCCTCTTCGGGTTCGAGCTGCTCATGGCCCCCTACACCATCGCCCACATGAAGCTCGCGATGCAACTCCGGGAACTCGGCTATGACTTCCCCGACGACCAACGCCTCGGCATCTACCTCACCAACACCCTCGAAGAAGCCGCCCAGCGCTCCGACGTCCTCTTCGCCCAGTACATCGCCGACGAAGCCAACGCCGCCTCGCGCATCAAGCGCGATGAGCCGATCATGGTCGTGATCGGGAATCCGCCGTACTCCAACTTCGGCCGGCTTAACAAAGGCCCGTGGATCATGGGCCTTCTGGAGGACTACAAGCGGGGACTGCACGAGAAGAAACTCAACCTCGACGATGACTACATCAAGTTCATCCGGTTTGCGCAGTGGAGAATCGAGCGCACCGGGTACGGCGTGCTGGGGTACATCACCAACAACTCATACCTTGATGGGCTCACGCATCGTCGGATGCGGGAGACCCTGTTGTCCACCTTCGGCGCGCTCCGCCTATGCAATCTGCACGGCGATGTTCGCAGAGGGGAAACGACCGCCGACGGCAGGCCGGATCGGAACGTCTTCGACATACAACAGGGCGTGGCCGTAGCCCTGTTCACCAAGAGCCGTCGCACCTCCCGGGAAGTCGCATACGCCGACCTCCTTGGGGAGCGTGAAGCGAAGTACGCCTGGCTTCACCAGCATGACGCCGCCAGCGCGCCGACGGACGCTCTGGCTCCCCGGGAGCCGTGGTTCTTCCTCGTACCCAAGGACTTCGCGTTGGAGCCCGAGTACCAAAGCTGTGCCCTTCTGAAGAGTCTGTTCCCGCTCACCACCACGGCCGTCCAGACGAACCGCGACCCGCTCACCGTCGCCGACACGGTGGACCAAGCCCGAGGTTTGCTTGCCCGGCTCACGGATCGGTCAGTCTCCGACCATGCGATCGAGGCCGGGCTTGAGCTTGAGCCGGTACGCCATTGGTCCTTGCGCGATGCTCGTGCGCAGCTTTCGGCGTCTGGCGTCGACGGCATCCCTATCCTGCCCTACGCCTACCGCCCGTTCGACAACAGACAGATCATCTACGATCCGCGCCTCGTACACCGGCAGCGCGCAGAACTCCGGGACCACATGGCGGGAAGGGATAACCTCTGCCTGCTCGCCTCACGAGGAACTCTGCTCACGCAGACAGGCCCATGCCTCTGCTCGCGGGTTCTGCCCGACAAGCGCCTCCTCGCGGGCTCAACCGGCGAGGCCAAGGTCTTCCCCCTGTACGTCTACACGTCCAGCGATACTCTCCCAGCAGGCCACGAACTCCGCCGTCCCAACCTCGACCCCAAGTTCATCGCAGACCTTGAGGCGCGCCTCGGCTTGCGCTTCGTTCCGGAGGGGCGCGGAGACTTGGGGTTGGGGGGTGGGGTGAATGGTGGCACGCGCGGCTCGCGCGTGAGTGCGGTGGAAGACAACGCCTTCGCAGCAGCTCATGGGCGGGCCGCCCATGCCACCGAGGATCACGCCCGAGCCGGGCGTGCCACCGAATGGCCGGACTGGCGCGCACCGGTCCGCGTCCGCCAGGGGGCCTACCTGCCCCACTGGACGCGCGACGGCGGCACGTATGCGGTGAGCTTCCGCCTCCATGATTCGCTGCCTCAACACGTACTGGATGAGTGGAGGGCCGAACGCGACGAGATCATCCGCCAGGCCGCCGGGAGCGACCGGGCGCTGAGTCCCGCCCTGGAGCAGCGCCTGGCAGAGCTGCAGTCCGAGCGCATCGAGGCCTACCTGGATGCAGGGCACGGCGCCTGCTATCTACGCGATCCCCGAGTCGCCGAGATGGTGCAGCGGGCCCTCCTCCACTTCGCCGGTGAGCGCTACGAGTTGATCGCGTGGTGCCTCATGCCCAACCACGTACACCTTGTCCTCCGGCCGTTGCCAGGCCACGAACTCGACGAGATCATGCAGTCGCGCAAGTCCTACACTGCCCATGCCGCGAACCGACTGCTGGGCCGAACCGGTAGCTTCTGGCAGACCGAGTACTACGACCACCTCATCCGTGACGAGGGGGAGTTCGAGCACGCCATCGACTACGTGCTGCGCAACCCCGCGAAGGCGGGCCTCGAGGAGTGGCCCTGGTGTGGTGTGAATGGTGGCACGCCCGCCAGTCGTGGCACGTGCGGCTCGCACGTGGGTGAGGTGGAGGACAATGCCTCCACAGCATCTCATGCGCGAGCCGCGCATGCCACCGAGGATCACGCGCGGGCCGCGCGTGCCACCATGGAGGGCACCTTCGGCCCTGAGGACGTCTTCGACTACATCTACGCGGTCCTTCACTCGCCGACCTACCGCGAGCGCTACGCGGAGTTCCTGAAGATCGACTTCCCCCGCATCCCCCTCACGAGCGACCTCGGGCTCTTCCGCCGGCTCTGTGCAGCGGGCCGTGAGCTGGTCGCCCTGCACCTCATGGAGCACCCGATGCTGGACGAGTCCCCGGCGAAGCTCGAGCCCGCCGGCACGAACGAGGTCGAGGCGGTGGCATACGACGACAAGGCGCACCGCGTGCACATCAACAAGCAGCAGTACTTCGCGCCGGTCGAGCCCGAGGTGTACGCCTTCCAGGTCGGCGGGTACGAGGTCCTCAACAAGTGGCTCAAGGACCGCAAGGGTCGAACGCTGACCTTCGAAGACGTACGCCATTACGGCAAGGTGGTTGTCGCCCTCCGCGAGACCCGCCGTCTCATGGCCGAAATCGATGAGGCGATCCCCGCCTGGCCGATGGAGTGACTGTCCCGTTCCTTGGCCATCGCTCTATTCTGACTCCTGAATTCTACCTCCTGACTCCCGCCGTCCTCGCCCCGTAGACCGATTCTGAGCGCCCGTTTTCCTCTTCCGGCACCCTTGGTCCCACTTCGGCCCTCGGAGCCCGCCAGAATGCACGTAGACGCAAGCACGGGGCATTCTGTGTGGTCGTCGAACGGACGTTTGATTACTCGCCCAAGGGGCGGTCCTGCTTGCCCGGCACTCAGGGGTGCGGAGTCTAGGGAATGGGGGGTGCTCCGGGGTGAAAGGGGGGAGCGTTACCATGCCGAGCCAATCCCCTATATACTACTACGTAGTATATAGGGGATTGGCTCGGCATGGTAAAAGTCAGAACGTCGTACGCCGTTGTGACACATGGGTACTCCCTCTACTCCGTCCCCTTGTTGTCGGTCGGTGCAGGAGCGCTCACCAGGTCGAAGATGTGTGGTGCGATGTAGAGGGGGGCTTTGGTGTGGAGGGCGAGGGCGATGCCGTCGCTCGGGCGGCAATCGAGGACCGTGCGCCTGCTGCCGGAGCGCAAGTGTAGTTCCCCGTAGAAGGTGGTCTCCCGCAGGTCCGAGATGACCAGCTTCTCGATCTGCCAGCCGGTCGCCGAGAGCGCGTTCACGAACAGGTCGTGGGTCATCGGGCGAGGCATCGTCTTGCGCTGGAGCGTCAGCGTGATCGCCTGGCCCTCCGCGGCGCCGATCCAGATCGGGACGTCGCGTTTGGGCGTGCCGAGGATCACGAGGCAGCGTTGTTGAGGGTCCATCGCGATCCTCTTCACGCGGACGCGGATGGGTTTGGGTGAGGCGGGTTTGGTGGGCATGGGGTTGGACTCCGTTCCCTGGGGGTACCGTAGGGGCGGGTAGACGTAGTCTTCGGGGTTTGAACGCCAACAGGGGACAGTCCTCGTTTCCTGCCCTTGACGGGCAGCAAACGGGACAGTCCCGAACGGCTCAGTCCTTCAGGACGATGACGGCGTAGCCATCCACGACGGGTACGGTGACCGAGGCGTAGCCGGCGGCATAGGTCAGATCGAGGGCGGCGCCATCGGGCGCGAGGTAGGCGCGGGAGGGCGCGTGCTCGCAGCGCAAGGCGACAGTGATGTTGTGGAGCGGGAGGCGGTCCTGGATGGTGTCGAGGGTCTCGGCGCGGCGCTCCGGGATGTAGTGGAGGATATGGAGCATCGTGCGGTGCTGGGCGGGCTGGCGGGTGACGGTGATCTGGGCGGTTGTGGGTGCGTTGGTCTTCACCAGTGGGTTGGGCAGCAGGAGCGAAAGGGAGTTCATCGCGAGCTGCTTCCAGAAGCGCGCGCCGCGCCGGTGGTACATGCCGAAGACGGGATGCGCGAGGTACACGCTGCGGACGCCGGCGACCACGGCGGGCCGCGCGGCCTTGCCCTTGAGCGGCGTGTGCTGGTGCGAGCAGAAGTGCTCGTAGGTGCGGTTGAAGTACGGGTCATAGGTCTCGGCGAGGATGCGCGACTTCTCCAGCGGCGCGACCTCCAGGCCGCGCTCGTACATCACGTGCGGCACCGAGGGCGTGCCCTGGTTGATCGGCTCCAGGGCGAGGACGAAGTCGGGGCTGAACGCGGCTTCGCGGACGAAGGAGATGCCGAGATGCGGGAGGGCGAACTCGGGCGCATCGGGACGAAGGCCGGAGCGGTGAGAGGCGAGGACTGAGCCGCCGGCGTCGAGGAAGCTCTCGACCTTCGCGAGGAAGTCGCCCTCCAGCGTGATCTTGTCAGGCAGGATCAGGACCGAGTAGCGCGAGAGGTCGCTCTCGCAATCCACGAAGTCGAACTGGTGGTGGGTCTCGGTCAGCATGTGATACGCGCCCGACGCCGCGCTGTCGACGCGGGCGTCTTCCTTGCCGACCGCCTCGGGGTTCAGGACGGCAATCTCAGCCAGGGCTTCGGCGCCCTGCAGCCAGGGCTCCAAGGCCTCGACGCGGCTGTAGACGCTGCCGATGAGGCGATAGGTCTCGGGGCAGATCTCGCCCGTGGGATGGAGCTGATCGCCGATGGAGCACTTGGCCCCGCTCGCGATCTGGGTGAAGATCTCGTACTCGAGGGCCTCGGGGTGCTTGAAGCTGGAGAAGTCGCCCCAGGTGGTGTGGAACTTGCCGGTCATGCCGAGGCAGTCGAGTCCGAGGCGGCGCGCATAGCGCATCGTGATGGGGAAGTGCGCGTAGCCCCAGCCGCCGCTCGGCAGGGACTCGAGCTCAAGGTGCGTGTACGTGTCGAGGATGGGCCGCCAGTCGGGGTAGATGTGGCCCGCGTTGTAGAAGATCGTGCAGGTGTCATTGAGCGAGCGCACGACCTGGGTGAAGTGGCGCTTGAAGGCATCGAGGACGAGCTTCGAGTGACGCGCGCGATCCGCCTCGGACGCGGGATCAAGACCGGCCTCGTGCATCCCCTCCAGGCAGAAGCGGCAGAGGCACTGGCCCTGGAAGATGATGTCGAAGAAGAAGCCATCCACGTCGAACATCCCCAGGACCTCGCGGGTCTGCGCTTCCACGTACTGAATGTAGGGCGAGCGGAGGTTGAGGCACATCTTGTGCCAGCGGGCGTCGAGCGGGCCCGCGGGCAGGCGCCCGTCGGGCGAGAGCTCGCAGCACTCGGGGTGCTCGCGGTACATCGCCTCGTCCCAGCCGACCGTGATGTAGATCGGCACGCGGATGCCGAGCGCGTGGCAGGCCTCGATCTGCTCGGCGAGGAGGTTCACCTGCAGGTGCGGATGGCGATTCGGGAAGCGCGTGTCATGGTAGATCATCCCGTGATGGCAGCGCGAGAAGCAAGTCACGGAGTTCACGTGGGCAGCCTTCAGCGTCTGCGCGAACTGCGCGGCGTCGAACTGCGAGCCGATCCCGACGATCTGCTCGGACGTATGGAAGTCAAGGTGAACCTGGCGGAAGCGCAAGTCGATCACGGTGGGACTCCTTCGGGTGGGTGGATAAACCCCGAAACACACGAGATACACGAATGGGTAAGGCAACGGCGGACCACGACGGAGGATACGGCGACGGCGCTACGGCGTCAAGCGGATGTTGTCGAGTTCGAGGGCGGGTTGGATGGGTTGGGTGGTAGCGTCCTTGCGCAAGGTGAAGAGGACGCGGGTGATGCGGAGGCCGGTGGGCAGGGGCTTGCCCTGCTGGTCGGGGCGGTTGTAGGTGTCGCCGCGGAAGTCGGCGAGGGAGAGGGTGACCGACTGCCAGTCGGGCTGAGGCGACTTCGCGAAGTAGGAGGACCAGTCGAGGCCGGCTTCGTCGTGGAGCGTGAGTTTGGCGTAGAACCAGTCGCCGCCCGCCGCCATGGGTGCGCGCCAGGCGAAGGCGGCGGAGAACTGGTCCGAAGTCAGCAGGCGCTGCGGGCGCTGGGCCGTGATATAGCGCACCTCCTGCGTCGCGGGGGCCTCGATCCGAAGCGCGCCCTTGGAGCCGTCGAACCCCTGCACGAGGCGAGCGGACTCGCCTTCCCAGCCCTGGAGTGTGCCGTCCTCGAAGTCGAAGGCCATCGGTTGCGGGATGGTGAGGGTGCCGCGTTGGATGGCGCGGATGGTGTCACCTGAGCGGGCCTGGACCTCGTACGCGTAGGGCAGCTCCAGGCGGGCGTCCTGGACGCGGAGGGTGGCAGTGGTGGCGGGATCGGTCCAGGGGCTCTCGAACAGGTAGCCGCCGCCGGATGCGTAGCCGTAGCGGAGGCGGAACTGCGCCGGTTGGGCGGAAGTGACCTCGATCCGGTTCTCGGTGAGGTCAACGGCGGGGACGTCGGCCGAAGGCATGGCGGGTTCGAGGGTCAGCGTCCTGGCGGGCTGGGTGCCGTCGCCGAGGCGGGTGACCGAGACCTCGTCGCCGGGGGAATGGCCGATTCGGCAGACATCGTGGAAGCCGGGGCCAGTGATCTCAAGCGCGGTCGCGAGGCCATCGGTGGGGAGGCGCTTCACCTGCAGGGCGGGCGGCTGCTCCCCCTTGTAGGGGAAGATGACTGTGTCGAACTGCAGCGGCGGGGCGCCCTTCAGTGAGTAGCGGACGAGGGTGGCAGGCTCCTTGAGGGCCTGGTGGAGGCTCCAGCCGACCCAACCGGCGGGCGGGTCCTCCTCGCCCTCGTGGAGGGTGGGGAATTCTGGGGACACGATCCCAATTCGATGCGACTGAATTGGGTCATGTCCCCGAATTCCCTGGACGAGGACGTTGGCCTGCGGGCCGACGGAACGGACGGCGAGGGTCGCCTGGTCCAACTGCGCGCCGGCGCGGGCGAGCTGCCACTGGACGGTCGCTTCGTGCTCTGGGAGTTCTGGGGAATCCGGGGGCACGATCCCAGTCGGGGAGCCCTGGGGGGAATCCGGGGACACGATCCCAATTCGATGCGACCGAATTGGGTCATGTCCCCGGATTCCCGGATGCGACTGAATTGGGTCATGTCCTCGGATTCCTAAGTCGCTGACGATGAAGTAGCTGGGCTTGACGAAGAGGACCTTGCGGACGTGGATCACGTCATCGGCCCCGGGGTAGCCATCCTCGTAGCTGCCGCAGACGAAGTCGAGGTCCGGGGTCGAGACCCAGCGGTTCTCGCGAGGCTCGCGGGGCACCCACGTGTCGCGAGGTGTGGCGCGGCGGTTCTGGCCGCCGCCATCGACGAGCATCGTGGGATGGCTGAGCGTGCTGAAGAAGTAGGAGCGCCATTTGGTGGCGGCATAGGTGTAGCGGCCGGGGTCGAGGATCATCTCCTGGCCGTAGCCCCAGACGTCCACGGTCAGCTTGTCCTCGTGCTGATG
>VGFC01000102.1 GCA_016869045.1 Armatimonadota bacterium | reverse complement strand
CGATTGGCGCCGCCCCCGCCCCCGCCCTCGCGCATACAGCCGCCCCCTCCGGCGCCCGCGCCCCGTCGCGTAGACGATTTCCCGTCACCGGTTGCCGGCCCTTCGGCGGCCTTGCCGCCACCGCCTGCCGAGACCTTCCGCCTCGCGCGGCGAGGTGATCTGCCCGGCGAGGCCGACTGGGGGCCGCTACCGTGGCCCGCAGGCGGGTCGGCCGAACTCGCCCGCCAACGCTGGGCCGAGACCACCGCGCCGTGGCAGTGCGTGGTCGCGCGGGCGATGGCCCCGCAGGGGTCGATCGTGCAGAAGGGCGCCCCGGTCCTCGAGCTACGGCCCACATCGGCTGCCCGGCTGACGGCCGAGGTCGCTGAGCCATACGTGGGGTTCTGTCGAGTGGGTGCGGCAGTGGAGGTCGAGTTCCCGACGTACGGTGTCGCGTACATCGGGTGGGTGTCGCGCGTCGAGCCGACCCATGCCCCGCGGCCGCCGGGCGCACGGGTCGAAATGCTGCTCGTGCAGGCGGCCAAGGGCGACCGCCCTGTGTACCACGACCTCGAGTGGATGGCCCTCTCCTCGCCGGTGGCGCAGGCCGAGCCCAACCCACTGACCTACGAGCCACGGGACGCGGACAGCCCTCCGGCGACCCATGTGGCCGCGCTCTTCCCGCTGCCGCACGCCGCTGAGCGCGCCGTGACGTCGGCGCCGCCCGACGGGCAGCTCAGCGGGCGCCCGGAGCTGTACTGCTCCGAGCGGGCCACGGCTTTCGGCCAGAGCGACCCGGTGGCTCAGAAGAAGCTGCAGCGCCTGCGGGAATGGCACGACTCGTTCATCGAGGGGATGAAGACCACCGTCTTCCCCGAGAGCGGCCTGACGCTCACCTACCCGCGCGAGAGCGAGATCAGCACCGCCGTCGAGCGCCTCGCCACCCGCCGCGTCTCGCATGTCCCGAACCGTTGCGCCGGAACCCTCGCCGAAGCGCTAGGATGGAGTCTTGGGGATGCCGCGATGTGGGCAACTGGACTCCCGGAACGTGGGTACAAGATGCGTGAAGACGGGATCGCGCGTCCCGGTGACGTCCTCGTCTGGCCCTTCACCTACGGAGAACGCCGTTCGCAGCACGTCGGCATCGCCGTGGGCCAGGCCGGCGCCGTCATGCTCCTCTCCAACCTCGAAGGCGTCCTCGGTACCCAACCCCTCTGTGGCGGGTACCTGGCGTTCTACAGGGCTCCCGCGCAGACCAAGGGGAACGGCTGAGGGAAGTCCTACACGCTAGAGCGGGTACGTGCGGACCTCCACCGGGGCGTCAGTCAGCTCCAGGAAGTGCTGGTCGTTCGTCAGAATCGCGCCAACTCCGTGCCGCACCGCGCAAGCCAGATGGGACGCATCGGCCGGGCGCAGGCCATGCCGCTCGATGATGTCGGGAAGCGTATGGCAGACGCGCCCGTCGGCGGACAGCGCCGAGATCCAGCCCTCCGCGAGCAGCCCCCGCAGCCACTTGGCGACCTCCGCCCGGCGCTCCCGGTGCGCCTCCCCCTTCTGCCGGTCGCTCAGCGCTCGCCAGGCCCGCGCCCCGGCATCCCGGTCGTGGAGCACGCCGGCGAGCTTCCACGCCAGTTCGTCCAGCACCATGACGGAGATGAAGACGTTGATGGAATGACGGTCAGCCAAGGGCTGCAGCAACTCGACCGCAGACATGGCGCTGAGGTGGTCGCGATCCTCGGGGACGAGATAGGCGAGGACGAACTGCGTGTCGAGGTACACGCTCCCCGGCAGGTCATTGATGCCCGAGGACGATTCCTCAGTCCTCGTTGGGAGCATCCTCGTAGTCCTCCCCGTTGATCGGGAAGCCCACTGACAGCTTGCCGCACACGGAGTTCTCCTCCAGCTCCGGCTGGGCAGCAACCAGGAGCGCATATGCCCGGCGCAAGGCGTCTTCGTCGAACAGGACCCGTTCTGCCGTCTCCTCGATGATCGCAGCCCGGATGGCTTCCCTGGCGCGCCTCAGGGCTTCGGACCTCGCGTCATCAGGGGCTGACGCAGGGGCGGACGCGGTGCCCCACGGGCCGGACGGAGCCGGCACGGCTTGTGGCGCGGCCGACGGGCCCCGCCGCCGAGCCGACGCCGTCTCGGTCGCTGCGAGGATGGCCTGCTCGGGTGTCGGCGCCATGGCGCTAGACCTCGCTCTGCCCCGTACCGCCTCGGATTCCCGGCTTGTCCTCGATGAGCTGCCGCAGGACTTCGGTCAGCGCCACCAGCAGCTTGTGCGGCACCGCGATCCGTGCAACGGTCTGGACCTCAACGACAGCGCCGCTGTCGGGGGGAGTCTGCAGCACGACGGCGGCATCCATCAGCCCGAAGCTGATGACCGCCTCGTAGGGCGAAACATCCACCATCGCGTGGTTCGCGTAGACGAACGGCTTGGCGGCCCGGTCCGGCATCTCGATTGCATACTGCCCCTGCTCCAGCGCTGTGTGCGCCATCCGACTCCCTCCCTGCACGTCACGGACGAGGGTCCTGGGCCCTCACTCTCAGTATACCACCGTGCGGGGCCCGCAACAACGCTTGCGGACCGGCCGCTAGCCCGGACCCGCCCGTGACCTCAGGAACTTGAGCCCCTCGCCCGCCAGCGCATCCCCGCTCGGCGCGATGTCCCGCCAGATGGCGGCGGCTTTGGCGATGGCCTCGTTGCCCAGGACGAAGCTCTCGATGACCAGCCACCGGTCGTAGCCCACACCCCTGAGCGCTGCGAACACGTCGCCCCATTCCGTGTGGCCCGTGCCAGGCGTGCCGCGGTCGTTCTCGGAACAGTGCATGTGCCAGAGGAGGTCGCCGGCGGTGCGTATGGCGTCGGCGAGGCACTTCTCCTCGATCCCCATGTGGAAGGTGTCGAGGTGCACCTTGGCGCGCCGGTGGTCGATGTCACGGCACAGCTTCGCGCAATCCGCAGCGGTGTTGATGAAGTAGGTTTCGAAGCGATTGAGCGGCTCCAGGGCGAGCGTGACCCCGCACTCGTCGGCGTGAGTGGCGACCTGGCTCAGCCCCTCGACCGCGCGCTCCCACTCCGCTTCGTTGCGGGGCCGCCCGGCCAGCACGCCCACGCCAGCATAGAGTGGGCCGCAGAACGTGTCCGAGCCGACCTCGGCGCAGACCTCACAGGAGGCCTCCAGGTAGTCCAGCGCCTGTTGGCGGATCACGGCGTCGTCGCTAATGAGGTGCCGGTCCGGTCCCACGATCGAACAGCAGGTGATCCCGAGCCCGTGGGCGTCCGCCGCCTCGCGGATCGCCGCGCAGTCTATCGCGGCCGGATCGTCGATGAAGATCTCGACCCCGTCAAAGCCCATCTCGCCGACCTTGTGGATGAGACCGACCGACTCCGGCCCCATCTGAGCCGACCACAGCAGCAGGTTCACTCCGACCTTCATGGCAAGTCCCCTCCGGGGTCTCAGGTCTGAAGTCTGAGGTCTGATGTCTGTGGTCCGACGTTCGGCGTCGGCCCACACAAGGCCTCCTGCTCCGAGGGGAAAGCAGAGACGGAGGGGAAACCGCGCTCCATGGCCGACCGGCGGATCGTGTTCCTCTACCCGACGACCCATGCTGTCATGCACGCCGCGCAGATTCTGGAGCGGGCGGCAATCCCACACGACATCATCCCGCGCCCGAAGGGCGTGGATGCCGACTGCGGGATCGCGGTGTCCGTTGTCCCGGACATGCGGGAGCCGGCCCTGACGGCCCTGCGCGGCGCGTCGCGGGAGCCGAGTCGCGTGCTGGAGCACGAAAGGCCGTGAGGACGAGGTGAGAGCCTGATGCGCCGACTGCTGACGGTGCCAGCCTTGCTGGTCGCGCTCCACGCGGTGTCCCACGCGGGGCTTGTGACTCCGGAGACGCGCACACTCACGCCGGAAGAAGCTCAGGCCGCCCTCGAACGCGACTGGCTCTTCCAGGCCGACGGCGCTCCGACAGTGTGGCGCACGCGGCTGGAGATCGCCTGGGCGCGGGAGATGGCCGCGCGGCTGCGTGCGTCCCCGAACTCCCCGGACGTGTCGCGCGAGCTGCGGGACCTGGAGGACATCGGGAACCGCCTGCCGGCCGTGAGGCGGACGGAGCCGGGGGCAGCATCCCCTTCGGGTCTGGTTGCGCGCTGGACGTTCGACGACCCGGGGCCAGGGGGCCTGGTCGCGGGCGGCCAACCATGCCCCGGCGTGAACGGTGCGGGCCTGGGACTCCTGGGCTCCTCGGTCGTGGTGGCCGACCCGAGTGTCACTGCCGCCCTGCGGAGCGAGTACACGGTATCGGCCTGGGTGAACACCACCATCGGTGTCGCGGACGTGCTGGGGACGGGAACCGGGCCCGGGTGCTTCCTGATGGTGGTGAACCAGGGGCCCGTGCGGGTGCACCACTGGACCGCCGCGGGTGGGAACGTCCACGACGGAACCGCACCCGTGAACGACGGTCGCTGGCACCACATCGCGCAGGTGGTGGATCGGCAGAGCATCAAGCTGTACGTGGACGGCAAGCTCGACCTCTCGGCGCCGCTGCAGGGCGAGTTGGCCATCGGGAGCGCGCCGCTGTGCCTGGGCAGCCGCGCGCCCGACCAGCGGTCATGGAGCTACCGAGGCCTACTCGACGAGGTGTGCGTCTTCGACCGGGCGCTGGGGGCGTCCGAGCTGGAGGGGCTCTACGAGCAAGGGCGCACGCAGCTTGGGGCGGCCGGGCAGGAGGGCACCTGCGGTGAGGCGTACCTCGCCGTGCGTCAGGTGAAGCGTAGCCTGATGTTCCGCGATCCGGCCATCGACTTCCGGCAAGTCCTCTTCGTCGATGTCCCGTGCTACGACGCGCTGAACCACCAGTCGATGCATCGGGTCTGGCCGCAGGCGCAGGAGAACTGCGGGCGGTTGCTGGTGCTGGACGGGCTGCACCCGGGCGGCGCCGTGCGGAAGCTCGCCGCGCCCAAGCCCGGCATGTTCTGGCGACCCGACCTGTCGTTCGATGGCCGCAAGGTCCTCTTCTGCTACCGGCCCGTGGGTGACCGGACCTTCCACCTCTACGAGATCAACCTCGACGGGTCGGGTCTGCGGCAGGTGACGCAGGGCGGCTACGATGACCTCGACCCAATCTACGCCCCCGACGGGCACATTCTCTTCCTCTCCAACCGCGGGAACAGCTACGCCCGCTGTGCGGTCGGGCACCCAAGCTACGTGCTGGCCCGGTGCGACCGCGACGGGCGGAACCTGTACCTCCTGAGCGCGAGCAACGAGCCGGAGTACACGCCGGCGCTCTTGCCCGACGGAAGGGTGCTATACACGCGCTGGGAGTACACGGACAAGGAGCTCATGCGCATCCAGAGCCTCTGGACGTGCAATCCCGACGGGACCGATGTGCGCACCTTCTACGGCAACCAGAGCTACCGCCCGGACATGCTCCTGGAGGCGCGGCCAATCCCCAACAGCCCACGCGTGCTGTTCTGCGCTCAGGGGCACCACGACATCGTGCACGGGTGCATCGGGCTGCTCGATCTGCGCCAGTGCCTCACCCTCAACTACCCCGCGGGTCTGACGAAGGTCACGGCGGAGCTGCCGTGGACCGAGGTGGGAGACGGGCCCGCCGAACGGATCGAGAAGGAGACGTACCACCCGGCGGGTCGGTTCGAGGGGTACCGCAGTCCTTACCCCCTCAGCGAGGAGTTCTTCCTCGTCTCCGCGAGGCCGGAGAACGGCCGGTTCGCGCTCTATCTGATAGATGTCTGGGGGAACAAGGAGCTGGTGTACGAGGGGGCCTACGACGTGTTATATGCCCAGCCCGTGCGGCCTCGCCCGCGCCCGCCGGTCATCCCCGACCGGGTCGAATGGCCGGGCAGCGAGCGCGAGGGGCGGCCGGTCACACCGGGGACCGTGTACAGCGGCAACGTGTTCGAGGGTCTGCCGGAGGAGGTCCGGGCGGAGGCGCGCTACGTGCGAGTCATCAACCAGGACTACACGACCTTCACCTTCGGCCTGAAGCGGCAGGCCCCGACCCGGTGGGGCGCCCCGGGTTCGCCGCACATGCACGCCGGTCCGCCGCTATCGGTCACCGGCAACGATGGGTTCAAGCGCGTGCTCGGTACCGTGCCAATCGAGGCCGACGGCTCGGTGTACCTCGAGCTGCCCCCGTGCAAGCAGCTTCACTTCCAGCTCCTTGACGACCAGTTCCGCACTCTGCAGACCATGCGCTCCTTCACCAACGTCATGCCGGGCGAGAGCCGAGGCTGCCTGGGCTGCCACGAGTCGCACAGTCGCGCCCCGGCTGAGTACGCCGGGCTGGCCGTGCGGAAGGTCCCCGTGCGCCCGACGCCCCCGCCCTGGGGCGCCGAGTACTCGATGGGCTACGAGCGCGACATCCAGCCCATCCTCGACCGACACTGCGGCGCATGTCACCAGCAGCCGGGCGCCGCGCGCGATTCGCTCGATCTGACGTTGCGCCCGAGCGCGGACTTCGGCTCCTTCCCGGAGCCGTACGTGACGCTGACGCTGGGCAAGCGGCGGGGCCACGCCGGGGACTTCCCGGTGGACTGCGAGGGCGGCGTGGCCGGCACGATCCTCCCCATGGCATATCCCAACCCGCCTGAGGAGGACCTCACCATCCCGCCGATGACCACGCTCTCGCGTAAGAGCCGACTGGTCGAACTCGCCACGACCGGCGCGCACTACGGGGTGCGAGTGGACGACCTCAGCCGGCTCAAGCTCATCACATGGATCGACCTGTTGTGTCCCTACCTGGGGGAGGAGGAGATTGGGGCCCTGCCCGACCCGGACCCGAATGCGCCCGTGTTCCGTGATTCGCCCTATCCGCCCCGCACGCCCGGCGTTCAGCCCTTTGCCGACTCGCCCTATCCTCCCCGGATGAGGAATGCGCCGGTCGTGAACCGGGCCTATTGCCAGGACGACTATCCGACGCAAGCCGACCGCCTGCGCGCGCCGACGCGCACCGTTGTCTCGCGGGCGCCGACGGAGAGAGACCATGGCCCCTGACGGACGTCTCCTCGACTGCCGAGGAATGCTGTGCCCGCAGCCCGTACTGGAGACAAAGCGCGCCATCGAGGCGCTGCCCGCGGGCACGTTGGCCGTACTGGTGGACAACCTGGCGGCGAAGGAGAACGTCGCCCGCGCCATGGTGGAGGCGGGCCACCACGTACTGGCCGAGGAGGGCGAGAACGCCTGGACGCTCACGGTCACGAAGGGGAGCACCTCCCCTGTGCGTGAGCCCTCGGCTCCGGTGCGGGGCAAGACGGTCGTCCTTGTCACCGATCAAGGCCTCGGGAGGTCGAACCCGGAGCTGGGCGCCCTCCTGATGAAGGCCTTCGTGAACACGATTGCCGACCTGTCTCAGCCCCCCGACGCGATCGTACTGATGCAGGCCGGAGTCCGGCTGGCCTGCGAGGGCTCGGCGGTGCTCGACCAGCTGGAGGCACTTCAGGCCAAGGGGGTCGAGGTTCTCGCGTGCGGTACGTGCCTCGACTTCTTCGGCCTCATGGGGAAACTCCAGGCGGGCCGGATATCGAACATGGCAGAGATCGTTGAGACGCTGATGGCGGCCGGACGCGTGATTCCGCTCTGAGCGGAGCCATGCGGTTGTTGCGGAGAGTTCACCCCCCCATACAGGCTCTTGCCCGAGACCCAGTATCCTACATCCGCGCCAAGGTGCCTCTGCATTTCCACGAAGGAGGAGCGACGCGAATGAGGAGTATCCGGGCCATCCTCGCCGTATGCGCTCTGCTGGCGACGTACGCCACCCTCATCCCGGCCGCGGCTCTGAGCCAGACGAACGGCGGCGACTCCTTGTCTGGGTTGCCGGCGGCGAGGCCGATCGACGTCCTCGTCAAGGGCTCGGGCACTGCCCCAACCGACAGCCAGGCGTGTTGGCCGTGGCCGCCCAAGCCCCCGCCCAACCCCCCGCCCAACCCCGTGCCGGAGCCGGGAACCATGGCGCTCATGGGTGTGGGCGCTGCAACGCTGATTGGCCGCATGCTCGCGAAGCGAAGACAGACGAAGAACTGACGCTACGATGGACGCCATTCCCCTGGGAACGAGCCCGGCCGGCGATGCCGGGCTCGTTTGTCCTCTGCCGCCCTCCTGTGCTATAGTGCCCCGATGATCTACCTCGACAACGCGGCGACCGCCTACCCGAAGGCGCCGGGCGTCGCGCAGGCGATGGCCGACTGCATCGAGCACGCGGCGGGCGGGCCCGGCCGGTCCTTCGGCGCATTCGGCGAAGGACCGGCGCGAATCGTCTTCGAGACGCGGCAAGCGCTTGCGGACCTCTTCGGGTGGCCTGACCCGACGGACATCGTCCTGACTTCCGGCGCCACGTACTCACTGAACCTGGCCTTACAAGGCCTGCTGCGCCCGGGCGACCATGTGGTGACGACCGGCCTGGAACACAATGCTGTGTCGCGACCGTTGACCCATCTTCGCGCGCAGGGCATCCAGATCACCCGAGTGGCCTGTCCCGGCGGCCTCAGCCCGGAGCCCGGGGCGTTTCGGGAGGCCTTGCGGTCGACCACGCGGCTGATTGCCGTCGTCCATGCGTCGAATGTCTCCGGCGCGCTGCTGCCGTTGACCGAGATCTCCGCCATTGCGCGGGAAGCGGACGTGCCGCTCTTGGTTGACGCGAGCCAGACGGCGGGCGGCGTGCCGATCAGCCTTGCGGATGGCGGGCCTCACCTCCTGGCCTTCACCGGGCACAAGGGGCTGCTTGGCCCGCCGGGCACGGGCGGGCTGTTCATCGATCCGAGCCTCGACGTCCAGCCGCTGTGTCGCGGGGGAACGGGCAGCCGGAGCTTCTCCGACGAGCAGCCCACCGACCGACCCGACCGCTTCGAGAGCGGCACCCCCAACGTGCCCGGCATCGCGGGCCTCGGGGTCGGGGTGCGGTTCGTTGCCCAGCGCGGCGTGACCGACATCCGGGCGCACGAGACGCGGCTGATTGACCGCCTCCTGAGCGAACTTGGCGCGGTCCCGAACGTCTCAATCTACGGTCCGCGTGCTGCCGAGGAGCGCGTGGGGCTTGTCTCACTGAACGTCGGTGACGTCGATCCGGCCGAGGTGGGGCTGCGTTTGGAGCGGGAATATGGTATCATTACGCGCTGCGGGTTCCACTGCGCGCCGTGGGCCCACGAGAGCCAGGGCACGCTGGACCGCGGCGCGGTGAGGCTGAGCGTCTCGCCGTTGACTACCGAAGAGGAGATCGAGCAAGCGGCACGCGCGATCCGCGAGATCGCCGCCCACGCAGGGTGAGGACCGCTGCTCGTTGTTGGAGGTTGGGCCTGTGAACACTGCCAAGACGATACTGGCAGTCGTCGTGTGCATTGTGGCCCTTGCGGCGGGCATCGCGGCGACGGCGCACTCCCGCAAGATCCTCGAGAAGGAACAGCGCGTCTTTCCACCCGGCGTACTGAAGGTGGGAGAGACCGGCACAGCCGCCGGCTGCGCCATCACGCTGACCTCAGCCGACGTGACCGAAACGGTCGCGTCGCTGGACACCCGGGGCTCCGACCGCCGGTCTGCGGGTCCGGACTGGCGTTTCCTGCGCCTCCAGCTCTCCGTGGAGAACAAGTCCTCGAAGCCCGTCAACCTGGGCAAGCTCCTGGGCGGCCTGCGGGTCATCGAGACCTCCACGGGGCAGCCGGTGGACGCGGAAGTAGTGTGGCTGCGGGACTACGATGGGGTGCGGAAGGTGAAGCTCGCCCCGGGGCAGCTCATGGAGGGCAAGCTGGCCGTATACCTGAGCAGCTACTCGCTCATCTTCCCGTTCATCGTCCAGATCGGCGAGGCGCGCTTCGGCGTGGACGTGATCGACCGGGAAGCTCCCGTGCAGGACATGCGCTGAAGGAGGCTGACCCCCATGTCGGCGACAATCCGTCGGGTGACGGCGTTCAGGGTCACGCTGGGTGACCGAGTCGGTGCTCTGGCCGAGGTGCTCGCGGCCGCGCGCAACGCGGGGATTGACCTGCAGAGCGTGGCGGGCTACGTATGCGGCACGGAGGGCGTCATCCTCGCCGTGCCTACGAACCTCCACAAGGCCCGCCCGGCGACCGCCGGCGCGCCGTGGGCCATCGGCGAGCAGGACGTCTTCCTCGTAGAGGGCGACGACGAACGCGGCGCGCTCTGCGGCGTTACTGAGAAGCTCGCCGCCGCCGGCGTCGGTGTCCAGGCCTCCTACGCCGTCGCCGTTGCCGGCAAGTTCGGCGCCGTCATCGCCGTCGCCCCCGCCGACCTGGAGAAGGCGGCGAACGCTCTGGGGGTATGACCGCGTTCACCAACGGTGACCAATGCCTCGGCTGGAGAGGTGAGACGAGAAGCCGCTTGAGCACTTGAGCGCGCCGCCCTTTCCGCTAGCGGCAGGCAGTGTCAGAGCCCATCACGAACCGCCGCGGCTATCGCCTCCGTCTCGATGTCCTGATTGGGCCTACCGGAGCACACTCGGCCACCACCCAGGCACCAACGAGCCCAGCCGCGATCATCGAGGCGGCAAGGATGTAGCCCGCACGTGCCACCGAGGCCCAGAGATCAACGGCGACGAACGCAAGGAGGAGGACCCCGCCTCCCGCGCTCACGGCCAACGAGAGAGCGATCGCGATGCTCCCTATGCCACGCAACGGGCATGCTTCGGCGATGCCGCATGTCGTCAATGCCACCAGCCCCACAGCAGTAAGGCCAAGCGCAACGCTCCACAGCGCCTTGGGTACGTCGGCACGGAACACGAGCATCACCAGCAGCGACAGCAGCCCGAAGCCTAGAACTGACCAGGCCCACGTGCTGCCGGGCATTGACCTGCCGACCCTCACCCGCCTCGCGCACATCGCGCAGAGCGCCCAGGGGCCTGGGTCTGCCAGGGCCCGTCGTCGCCAGAGCTCACCAAAGACGCGCCATGAGGCATCCTCCATGCCCAGCACGCTCGGGAGCACCTCATGCTGAGGCCTTTCGGGCCGCAAGCCGCGCCTCACAGCCCGGCGGAAGCGCCGCGCCTTGTATTGCGTCGCTCCTGGTGTGAGCGGCGACAAGCACAAGTCACACACGCCGCAGGCCTGGGCGCCGATGCGCCTGGCGACGCTTGGCGGCTGAGGCTGCCTCCCGGGCGCGGATAGCGGCTCCGAACCTCCCACTTGCCACTTGCGCAGCCACCAGCCCCCCCTAGCCCTTGGCACAGACCCTCCCCCAGGGACTTCCCCAGCAGCGAGGGCCCGAATCGGCCTCCTCGTCGCCCTCGTAGGGTAACAGCCATCGCAGTCGTATAGGCAGTTGTAGACAGACGGGTCATCCGCTTTCATGCCCGTCTTGGTCCGCACCCGCGCAAGCGAATGCCACGCACACTCCCAGCAGAGGACCTCCCCGCACCGTTCGCAGTAGCGAGGCGCCTTCCCCGCCTCTCGGCTAGGCTTCAGCTGAAGACCGGCGGCCAGGATGTCCGCCGCCCGATCTCTCGCCTCCTCAACCGTCGCTTCGGTGGAGGCTGGGGCGGGTGTGAACGCCGCTGCGCACCGGTCACACCTTCCGCCGTTGGCATACTCTCGCGCAAAGAGCTGGTCCAGCGGCGTGCCTGCGGCTGGTGAACTCGTCCTCGCCGAAGCTGGTCGGGTGTCGCGCACGCCAGACCCAGACGCCGCATCAGCCGGCCGACCGTCGGCTAGATACACTGCCGCCCGCAGGTCCTCCAAGTCCCCCTCACTCCACCCGTCTGCGCGAAGGTTGCGCCCTATCTCATCGTCAGACACCGCTTGCCGACGCCGCCTGCGCCATAGGGCGAGCGCACGGGCAAAGCGCTCTCCCTTGCGGTCGCTCACCGTAGGCACCCCCCATTCCGCACGGGCGCCCCGCCCGCGCCATTATCAGCCATCTTCGGATGCAGGTTCGACGTGATGACTACCCGTCCCTAGTCGCGGCGGGGGCGCTGTCGCTCAGTTCTCCTACCGCGGAGCCCAGCCCCACATGTTGCTGGAGAAGTCGAGGTCCGCGCTGATGGCCTTGCCGGCCTCGGAGATCTCGTTCCATTCCTCGTCGGTGAGCTGCCAGCCCACTCCGCCGAGGTTCTCGTGAAGCTGCGCCGCGCGGCGGGCACCGATGATGGGCGCGGTGATGTTCGGCGCCTGGATCGTCCAGGCGATGGCGGCCTGCACCAAGCTCTTGCCGTGAGCCTGGCCGATGGCCTCGAGGCGGTCGATCACCGGTACGCACCGGGCGAGCATCTCCGGCGTCATCAGCTTGTTGTTGGCGCGGATGTCGGCCGGCACGTCCTCCGGCTTGCGGAACCGCCCCGCGAGCAGCCCCTGCGCCAGCGGGCTGTAGGGGATCACCGCGATCTCGTGCTCGCCGCAGAAGGGGAGCACGTCGTCTTCGAACTGCCGCCAGAACAGGTTGTATGGCGGCTGGCAGCTCTCGATCCGCGCCGTGGCGACGGCCTCCTGCATTTGGGCGGAGTCGAAGTTCGAGACGCCGATCCAGCGGATCTTCCCGGCGTCCTGAATCTCCTTCATCGCGCCGACCTGGTCCGCGATCGGGCAGCGCGGCTGCGGGTAGTGGAGTTGGTACAGATCGATGCAGTCCACTTCCATCCGCGCCAGGGCCGCATCGATCCCCTGCGTGATCCCGTCCGGCGGCCCCATGACCTTGCTCGCGATCAGGCAGTCCTTCGGCGCCTCCTTCACGGTCCGAGCGACGGTCTCTTCCGAGTGCCCGGAGCCATAGCCCACCGCCGTGTCGATCATGTTGATGCCCGCATCAATGGCTGCGAACATCGTCTGCACCGACTCGTCATCCTTGATCTCACCCCACGCCTGCTTCCCAAACTGCCAAGCCCCCAGGATGATCCGTGATACGTCTACTCCCGTCCGTCCGAACTTCGTGTACTCCATCGGTCGTCTCCTTGCTTCCGCCGACAGGTGAGCCGCGCAGCGAACGCGAATACGCCGTCTCGTGATTCCCGGACGTCCAACTGCGACTGGCCCCGCTGAGGGCAGGTGACCCACTTGCGTCGAGGCGTAATGCTATTCCCCCTCCTCCTTGTTTGCGCCTTCACCCGTGCAGAGGAACTCCCGGTCATCCGTGACGTGCATTACCCCGATCTCAACCCGGACGCGACCCAGATTGCCTTCGAGTACCAGGGCGACATCTGGGTGGCGAACGTGGAGGATGGGATCGGGCGGCGACTGACGGTCAGCGACGCGTACGAGTCCCGGCCCCGCTTCTCGCCGGATGGGAAGTCGATTGCGTTCGTCTCGGATCGGTACGGGAACCCGGATGTCTTCATCATGCCCGCAGCCGGAGGCACGATCCAGCGGGTGACGTACCACACTGCCTCCGACGTCCTGGCCGACTGGTCCCCCGACGGGAAGAAGCTGCTCCTGACCGTCTCCGGGCGCGGGCACCAGTTCGCCGCGCCGTACGAGATCGAGGTCGAGGGCGGGTTCATCCGACCGGTTGTGCTCGACTGCTGCTCGATCTCGATCACGGGCTACAGCCCTGATGGCCGCTACGTCACCGGCATTCGGCGCGGCACCTCCTGGTGGCGCAAGGACTACAAGGGCTCCGCCAACCCGCAAGTGTTGGTGTACGACACCCAGTCAGACGCGATGCAGATCGTCACCGACTACGAGGGGATGGACAACTGGCCGGTGTTCGTGGGCGACGGCTCGCGCCTCTGCTTCGTCAGCGAGCGCCAGGGTCGGCCGAACGTCTTCTCGATGAAGGCCGACGGCTCCGACGTCAAGGCCCTGACGGACTTCGAGCGCGATGCGGTGACGTTCCTGACGGTATCGGGCAACCGTGAGTGGCTCGTCTTCGAATGGAACTTCGATGTGTGGATGCTTCGGGCGAGCGGGGGCGAGCCGCGCAAGATCACCCTCCGCGCCCCGCTCGACTACCGACAGACCTTCGAGACGGTCGAGACGCTGAAGTCGGGCATCGAGGAGATGGAGGTCAACCGGGACGGCAGCCTCGTCGCGATCCGCCTGAAGGATGACATCTTCTTCGTCAAGCCCGAGTTCAAGAACGACTCCATTCGCATCACCGACTGGCCGGGGCCTGACGGCGACTACTTCTGGTCGCCCGATGGGAAGCAGCTCGCGTACATCTCCCAGATGAAGGGCAAGTCGGGCATCTGGGTCGTGGACGGGCAGACCCGTGAGAAGCGCTGCCTGGTCGATGACCCCAAGTACTACCTCGACATGATCGGGTACACGCGGGATGGGGGCAAGATCCTCTTCCGGCACGATGTGGGCGGCGACGGCATCTTCGCCGCGAACCCGCAGACCGGCGAAGTATCCCAGTTCCTGCCCGATCCCAGTACCGAGGACGTCGCGATCTCGCCGGACGGCCGCTGGCTGCTGGCGCAGATTGAGGACGCGCGGTCCGGCACCGACCTGTACATCAAGCCGCTGGAGGGCGGCAAGTGGATCAACGTGACGCAACACCCGGACGGCAACTGGGGCTGCCACTGGTCCCCGGACGGGAAGAAGATCTACTTCGTCTCCCGCCGTGACGGGAACGCCGAGGTCTACTCCATCGACCTGCAGCGTCAGCCCGACAAGTTCGAGGACTACGCCGAGCAGCAGAAGGAGAAGGACGAGAAGGAGCAGACCAAGAAGCCCGAGGCGCCCAAGGCCCCTGCCGAGCCCCCGAAGGCCGAGGCCGAGAAGAAGCCCGACGAAGCCAAGCCCGAGGCCGAGAAGAAGCCCGACGAAGAGAAGAAGCTGGCGGAGGGGGAGAAGCCCAAGGAAGAGCCCTTCAAGCCGCCGACGATCGACCCCTTCGAGATCGACTTCAGCCGCATCGAGACCCGCGCCAAGCGTCTGACGAACAGCGGCGAAGCTGAGGGGAACATCCTGTTCGTGAGGGACGGCAAGACGGTCGTCTACACGAAGAACAACGAGATCTGGGCGATGGACGCCGACGGCAGCAACCAGCGACGCCACGTGAACGGCAGCTTCCGGCTCGGCAATGTGCGCCTGCAGGGCGACGGGAAGGCGATCTTCTTCGTCGACGACGGCAAGCTCAAGAAGGTGTCGGCCGACGGCGGCAACCCGAGCGACATCGACTGGAAGGCCGAGATCAAGCGCGACTCACGCCTCGTGCAGAAGGAGGCCTTCCGACAGGCCTGGGCGCTGCTGGACGAGCAGTTCTACCACCAGCCCATGCACGACCGGGACTGGAAGGCGGTCTACCAGTGGTATGCGCCCTTCTGCGACGGCACGCTTGACCGGGAGGACCTGCATCACCTCATCGGTCGCATGATTGGTGAGCTGGATGCCTCGCACCTGGGCATCTCCGGCGGTGAGCCGGGCGGCTCCAGCCCGCCGACGGCCTGCCTGGGTATCACGCCCGACCCGAAGCATCGCGGCCCGGGCCTCCGGATCGCCGACGTCATGCCCGACAGCCCCGCGGACAAGCCGAACTCGAAGCTCGCGGTCGGCGAGTACATCCTGAGCCTCGACGGCGAGGCAGTCAGCAACAACGAGCGGTTCACCGAGCTGCTCAACGGCCGGATCGGCGAAAGAGTGACGCTCACCGTGAACTCCGAGCCCAAGACGGAGGGCGCTCGTGAGGTCGCGATCAAGCCCGTCTCGTACGGTGACTACGACGGCTTGCGGTATGAGCGCTGGGTGCGCGACAACCACGAGATGGCGAAGCGCCTGTCGGACGGGAAGGTCTACTACGCGCACATCGCGGGGATGGACGACGGGTCGCTGAACCGCTTCAAGCGCGAGGTCTTCGGCGAGGCGCAGCGGTATGGGGCTCTCCTCATCGACGTGCGCAACAACGGGGGAGGTCATACGCACGATGCGCTGCTTGAGATGCTCACCAAGACCGTGCACGGCTGGACCGCCCGTCGCGGGGCGCCGCTGCGCACGTCACCGTACCTGCAGTTCGACGGCCCGAAGGCCGTCCTCATCAACGAGTACTCGGCCTCGGATGCGGAGATCTTCCCGAACGGCTTCCGGGAGAAGGGCCTCGGCCCCGTGATCGGGATGACCACCAACGGCGCGGTCATCGGCACCTACGACGTGACCCTCGTGAACGGGAGCCGCTTCCGCGTGCCGACCTCCGGCTGGTTCACCATGAAGGGCGTGGACCTGGAGAACATGGGCGTCAAGCCCGACTTCGAGGTGCCCTACCCTTACGAAGCCTACCGCGACGGCCGCGACCCGCAGATCCGCAAGGCCGTCGAGGTGCTGCTCGAACGCTTGAGCAAGGGCGAGCGGGCGGAGCCGCCCAAGGTCGAGCACTGAACGGTGCGCGGCCGACCGCGGGTGATCGAACGGACTCACCCTTCCGCAAGCACACCAGGGGTGGGGCGGGCATTCCTGCCCGCCGGGGCCATGGCGGGCAGGAATGCCCGCCCCACCACTCCCTGATCGATGCCGCACTCACCGAGGGACAGGTGAGAGGGAACGGCAGCGAATGAACAGCCCCACGCTGGCGATGGCGCTACTCGCCGGCCTCGCCGCCGGCGAGCCGACACGCTTCACCGACCGTTCGGCCCTCTGGCAGCGGTCGGAGCAGAACGTGCTGTGGGGCTTCCGGAACATGTACAACCCGCATGTCGTGCATGAGCCGGGAGCCACGTACCCCTTTCGGATGTGGTTCTTCGGCTGGGCGAGCGAGGACTGCAACCCCGGCTACTCCGGCTGTGACGCCATCTATACCGCGCGCGGGAAGAGCCTCGACGAGTGGGAGGTCTATGCCGGCGACCGTGGCTGGGACGCTGCCCTGCGCCCCGAGACTTGGGTGCCCGTGGTCTCGGCGCAGGACAAGCCGTGGGACCAATGGCACAACGGCGACCCCTCCGTCGTGCTGTATCAGGGCACGTACTACCTGGCCTACTCCTCGACCGGCTTCGACCTCGATGGGATCATGTACGGCCAGCCGGGCGACACCGATGGCGACCTCTGCTGCATCATGGGCGCCGCCTCACAGGACGGCCTCCACTGGACGAAGTCCCAGCGCCCGATCCTCATCCACGAACTCGAGATCGGCAAGCCCGGCTACCGGCCCCAACAGGACGACGCCGTGCTCGGCGGCATGGTCCACCGGCCCTCCCTGATGCGCGACGGCGGCAAGTGGCGCCTCTGGTTCGACTACTGGCAGGACACCGAGCACGGCGTGTGCATGGGACTCGCCGAGAACGAGGGCGACTTCCTCAGCCCGGCCGACTGGCACGTGGTCTGCGCCGGCGACAACCCCGCGTTCGCCAACTGGGTGAACCCGGACGTGGTGAAGGTGGGGGACAGGTACTACTCCTACGCCGACCCCTACGTCTACGGTAGCCACCCGTGGACCGGTCGCCAGATCGCCGAAGCCGTCTCCGACGACGGCCTCTCCTGGCGCGAACTCGGCTTCCTCAAGCCCGACTCTGACTCCCCCGCCAACCACGTCCCCGAAGCCCTCGTCCTGGACGACCGCATCATCCTCTTCTACGCCTGCCAGAACGGCGGCGACCCCTACGACTACCGCTACAGCCGCATTCGCTACATGACGCGACCAGTGACCGCCGACGAGTAGGCAGCGGGGCTACGACTCCTCAGCGGGGAACCACTCACGAAGCACGCGGACGAGCTTGCGGAAGGCACGGTCCTGGCAGTCGTCCAGGCGGCCCATCTCACGCGCCATTCGAGCATGGACACGGGACGACTTGGGGCGCTGATGGAGACAGCGCGCGACCACCGCCTCCAGCGCTTCCTTGGGGCGACCGACCTTGCCGTCCCCCGACAGCCCAAAACCCGCCAGGACATCAAGAAGCTGCTGTTCGGGTAGCCCGAGGATCTGTGCTGCGCGGTCGCTGCGGCCCCATGCCCATGCCTCGAGTTCCGGGTCAATGACTACGACGGCCACCGCGCCCTCGGGCCATCCCGACGCTCTCGCCCGGCTCTCCACCTCGCCCTCCAACTCCTCGGCAGCCTTCGACTCGCCACCCGACCCGTGCCAGTCCAGCACGACAATGGCGCGCTGGTAGGTGCGGCGCACCTCCCGCAGGTACTCGTGGGCACGGCGGAAGACCCAAGCGTCGTTCGACTTCGGGGGTTTGACCACGTCGTGACAGGCGATACGGACGCCGAGGGAGGCTTGGCGCGACTGCAGGAGGGCAGAGAGCACAGTCTCCGCGTCCGCGTCTGCCACCAACACGACGAGTTCCTTCGGCTGGGCGGGCATCATCCGAGAATCCCCGCCGCAAAGAGGTCGCCGAGTGGCATCGCCTCTTTCCACGCCTGCAACTCCGGGTGCTCGCTACCGCGGATGATCTGCGTAGCTCCTTCCTCATCCTGCTGGAAGCAGAGCAGATTCTCGGGGTCAGTGAGGCCTACGATGATCGGCGAATGCGTCGCCAGGAATACCTGCCCCTCGTAGACCGAGGTGAGCGACTGTATCAGGTAGTCGAGCGCCCTCGGATGGATACCGTTCTCAGGCTCCTCGATGATGTAGACGCGGTCCTCGGGGGGCAGGTACGCGATCAGGTTCAGCGCCATGAACCGCAGCGTCCCATCCGACAGCCGCCACGCGGGCACCCGAAGACCGTCCTCGTAGACCGCCACCAGGTAGAGGTGGCGGTCGTGCTCCTGCTCCACCACCTCGACAGTCTTGAGCCCGTGCATGACAAGCGCCAGGTGCTCGATCCACCAGTCGAAGCGTTCGGTGCCCTCAATCTGCTGGACGAGGAGAGGGAGGTTGGACCCGTCCCCTTGGTACTCACGAGGCGCGTACGGCGGACACGTGGCGCGCATGGCTGAAGGGCTCAACTCGACCGTGTGGATATGGTCGCGCAGGAAGTTGCGGAGCCACACAGCCTCGGCGAACTGCTCGGGGTCTTCCGGCACTAGTGACAGGGCGCACCGGCTCGGCGGGGTACGGTAGGACCACGGCAGGCCCTCACGCGGGACGTACTTCCCCCCCTCCGCTCCGCCACCCAACAGCAGGATCACTGGCTTCCCGGAAGGCACCATCGTACGGCCAGCCATGTGGCGAAGAGCCAGCCCACCGTCGATGCTCGCGATCACCTGCTCTACCGGAAGTGCCGCGAGGCCGTCCTCCAGCAAGAGGAGCCACTCCTCCTCGACCTCCAGGCCTGGACCGCTTCCGACTTCGCAGACGTACCGGAGGGTCTGCCTGGCAGCAGCGTCCCGTTCGACAGACGGACCGGATGCACTAACGACCAGCAGAAGTGTGCCCCCACCCTCCTTCCAGGTCAGCTCAGCCACCGAACGAGCCCGCAAGCTGATGGCCCGACCCAGGTCGCCGTCCAGTCCGAGAGCGTCCCGCAGGAATCCGAGCACATCCAGCAACGTACTCTTGCCGCTCGCGTTCGGACCTACCAGAACGTTGAAGGGCCCCAACTGCACGTCCACGTCACGCAGGCACTTGTACCCCTTCGCCTCGATACGAGTGATCATCAGCCGTCCTCCGCCATTGATGCCTCGCGCCCTATCCTTCGCCTCTCTGCGCCGCCGCTCCTTGTCCTGAGCCCCGAAGGGAACCCGCCTGCCTCCTGGGAACTACCCGACGGCGCTCCGTGCGCCAAGGGGGATGGCCTCATGTTCCGCACGCTCGCCCTCGTGCTGCTTCTCTCAGCCGTGGTGCCGTCAGCGTTCGCCCAGGGCCTCGACCGCCCGTGGATCGCGGACACGTATTTCTACTGGTATACGTGGGACTACCAGAAGGAGTTCGGGGGATGGGTGGGGGGCGTGTGGAACACGCCGTTGTATGGGTACTACGACTCGCCCTCGTATGCGGACAACCTGCGGTCGCTGAGGATTGCCTCGGAGTGGGGGATCACGGACCACTTCATGGACTACTGGGGACCCGGATGGAAGGGGGAGGGCGACGAGCCGCGTGAGGCGACGGTGATGCGGGCGGCTGAGGAGCTGCAGCGGCGCGGCTACAACATCCACATGAACTTCTACCAGGATGGCGAAGACTTCGACATGGCCGACTTCGCCAAGAACCTGGAC
>VGFC01000101.1 GCA_016869045.1 Armatimonadota bacterium | reverse complement strand
CCCCGCCAGCAGCAGCGCCGCCAAGCCAAGCACCGTCAGTAGGCTAACGGAGGCCACGGCGAGTTGGGCCGACCTCCCCAGGCTCCGCCAGCGTGCGATGGCTCCCAGCCAGCGCATCGGCGGGCCGCCCCATCGACCATCGGCGACGATCAGGTCGGGCTCCGTCCGCACCAGGGCCGTGCCCAGTTCGCTGCGATCGCGCTGCGCGAATCTGGGCCATCCGTCACCAGCCGGTCCGCGGGGTTGCCAGGCCTCGATGAGCGACAGCTCCTGGCCGAGGGCCCGGTAGTCCTCCGCGCAGTACGGGCAGGCACCCAGGTGAGTCGCGATCTGTTCCATCTGCCAGTCGGGGAGCAGTTCGTAGCGGTAGTCCGGCAGGCCCTCTCTGACGCTCTCACAGGTCGTCATGGCCTTCCTCCTCCCTGAGATAGCGCAGCTTCTCGCGCAGCGCTCGCACGGCATAGTGCATGCGCGAACGCACAGTGCCTTCGGGACTCCCCACGATCTGTGCGATCTCGGCGTAGCTCAGTTGCCCGAAGTGCCGCAACAGGAAGACCGTCCGATGATCGTCAGACAGCTCCGCCATGGCCTGCTCGGCCCGCCGCACCAAGTCACGCTCGATCACCAATACCTCCGGCGGCGGGCCGACACCCTCCGCCTGAGCGGCGGGCAATGCGCGCCGCCGGCGCCGGATCCAGTCCAGCCCGGCGTTCGTCGCGATGCGGTAGAGCCACGCACGGAAGGAGCGGTCGGGGTGGAAGCTGCTGAGGTTCACATACGCCCGCAAGGAGGCGTCCTGAAAGAGGTCATCGGCCCCCTCCTCATCGCGCACGAGTCGCTGCAGGTACCGCACCACGCGCGGTTCGTAACGCCGGAACAGCTCCTCCAGCGCCCACATGTCGCCGGCCGCCGCGGCGCAGGCGAGCTGCCCGTCCGGCAGTTCCTCGTCCGCCGCTCGCAGGTACAGCAGGCGCGGCCGTGCGTGACCCATTCCCCTCACCCATCTATGGGACGTTTGGAGGGCCTCTTCCGTTGAAGGACCTTTCGCCGTTCCTCGCCAATCACCCGCTTGCGCATGTCGTCGTCGTTCTTCTGACTCCCGTCTCCTGACTCCTGACTCCTGCCGTGAGGGCTGCCATGGCAACCTATCGCGCTGCAATCGTTGGCTGTGGACGGATGGGGGGCTTCATCGACGATGAGGTCAGCTGGTCGGCCAGCTCAATGTTGCCGTACTCCCACGCGCTGGCGTTCGTGGAGAGCCCGCGCACCGAACTCGTCGCAGGCTGCGATACCGACGAGGCCAAGCTGCGCGCCTGGGGCGAGCGCTACGGGATCGACGCGCTCTACACGAGCATCCCGCAGTTGATGTCCGAGCAGCAGCCCGACATCGTCGCCGTCTGCACGCCGACCGCGTTCCGGCACCAGGCCACCCTCGAGGTCGCGGCCGGCAAGCCGAAGGTCGTCTTCATCGAGAAGCCGATGGCGGAGTGCCTGCGCGAGGCGGACGAGATGATCGCCGCCTGCGAGGCGGTCGGCGCGATCACCGCGGTCAACACGAGCCGCCGCTGGCACCCAATCTGGCACCGCGCCTCGGAGCTCATCGCGCGCGGCGAGATCGGCCGCGTGCGCACCGTCGTGGTCTATGGCGTCGCGGGCATCTCGCACAACGGCTCCCACCTCATCGACACGATGCGGCACCTCGTGGGGGATGACATCGAGTGGCTGACCGGCCACATCGACGCCGAGGAGCGCGCCCAGACCGAAGACGATGTCCCCGGCCTGGCCCTGATGCACTTCAAGGGCGGCGCGCACGCCTATGTGAACATGATCGACCCGGCGGTCACGAGCTTCGAGATCGACGTCCTCGGCGAGGCGGGCCGTGTGCGGGTCTACGCCAACGGTGTTGAGGCCGAGCTGTGGACCGCCGGCCCCAACCTCGTCGGCCTGGGCCTGAACCGGCAGCCCTTCCCGCGCCCGCCGCGCTTCAAAGCGCCCGCCCTGCACGCCGTCGATGACATCTGCGACGCGCTCGAAGAGGGCCGCCAGACCCGCTGCACCATGCGCGACGGCCGCGCCGCCCTCGAGATCGCCCTCGCCCTCCGCGAATCCCACCGCCGCGGCGGCGAACGCATCACGCTACCCTTCACCGACCTCGACGCGAGGATCAAGTCGCCCTGAGCGCCGTCAACATGCGAACTCGCGAACTTGCGAACTTGCGAGCCTACCACCTCACCGTCGATATCGGCGGCACGAAGACCGCGTGTGCTGCCGGGACGTCCTCCGGCGAGATCCTCGCGCGGCGCGAGCACCCGACGCCGCTTGCGCGCGGGCCGGAGGCGTGCCTGGAGCGCATCGCCAGGGACCTGCGGCGCGTCCTGCGGCAGATCAAGGGCACGCTGCCCGCGCCGGTGTCGATCGGCGTGGCATGTGGTGGGCCGCTGGATAGCCGGGCGGGGGTGATCTACTCGCCCCCGAATCTCCCGGGTTGGGACGCAGTGCCGGTGAAGGCGTTCCTGGAGGAGCGGTTCGGGCTGCCGACCTTCGTGGAGAACGACGCGAACGCGGGGGCGCTGGCCGAGCATCGCTTCGGCGCGGGTCGCGGCACGCGCAACCTGGTCTACCTGACGCTCGGGACGGGCATCGGCGGCGGGATCATCGCCGAGGGGCGGCTCTATCGCGGCACGACGGACGATGCGGGCGAGATCGGCCACACCACCATCCTGCCCGATGGTCCCGAGTGCCTCTGCGGGAAGCGCGGCTGCCTGGAGGCCTTGGTGGCGGGCCCGGCCATCGGCAAGCGCGCCCAGCGCCTCGCGGGCGAGAACCCGCAGAGCCTCATGCACCGCCTCGCCCGAGGGGGCGAGATCACCGCCGTCCACGCGCTGCAAGCCGCGAGGCAGCGGGACGGTGCGGCGCGGGAGGTGTGGCGGGAGACCGGCTACTTCCTCGGCATCGGGATCGCGAACCTGATCCAGGTGCTCAACCCGCAGGTGATCGTCATCGGCACGATCGCCGTGCACGCCCGCGACCTGCTCCTGCGCCCCACGCGCGACTCCGCCCGTCGGCACGCCTGGCCGCGGGCACTGAAGGCGGTCCGCATCGTGCCCGCGAAGCTCGGCGAGCGCGTCGGCGACCTCGCCGCCCTCTGCTGCGCCCTCAACGCCGGAAGATAGGTCCGCCGGCGGCGGGCCTGGCCCCCGAAGGCACTCCTCACCCCTCGTATTCAAACCACGCCGGCGCTGGCCCGTAGGCTTCGTCGAGGACCGGGACCACTGTCCTCTCCAGGTAATCCACCACACCGCCAGCATTGGCGATGACCTGGTCCATCAACTCCTGGGTCGGCGTAGGGTATTGAGGGTTCCGCTGGCCCGGTCGGAAGGCAAACCAGACAGAGTGGAACCAGAGCGGCCCTCGGTACGCGAAGACCGCGCTGGGCGCTTGGGCCCACGTGCCGGCGTCGAAGCTCAACTGGAGGAGATTGTGGTTCGGCGTCCGCTTCGCCACTCTACAGGTGCCCTGGGCGCTCTGTTTGGCGAGGTGCCGATAGCCGCGTGGCTTGAATGTGGCAAGAACCGGTACCTTCACGGATACGGACTCCCGCAACGCCGCGAAGTAGGGCTCGGGGGGCAGTGCGTGGGGTAGGGGGATGCCCTCGAGCGGCCCCTGTACGTTCGCTGTGATCCCCTCCAGGAAGGGCTGCACGCTCTGCCGCGCAGTGTCCAGGACCGCTTGCTCCTCGGGGGAGGCCGCCGCCTTCGGGAACGACCAATGCCTCTTGCCGAGGCGGTCTAGCGCCTTGCACGCTCGCTCTGGTAGCTCCGGCAGCGTGGGGGCGTCGAGCGCTGGCGGCTCAACCTCCACCACTGCGGACAGGTTGACCTCCCGCCGGGAGGTCCACCAGTTGCTTTGGATGGAAAGCGACGAGCGAAGGTACTCAAGCGGGATGAAGGCACTCAGGCGATCGCCCGCCGGCGGGCGGTAGCCCAAGCCGTCGCCCAGCCAGTCAATCTCATCGCAGATGACGGTCACATGGGCGAAGGGAAACGCCCGGGGCACGCCTTGCAGGATCTGCAGGAGCACCTCAGTAGGCACGAGGTCGCACATACCGTTCACATTGGCCTCCTGCCAGGGCTGGGGCAAGTTGCTCGATAGCGTGTCGGGCCCAAACAGGGGGTGCTGGACCTTCTCGACCGCGGTGAACGAGAACCTCTGCAGCTCCGGGAAGCGCTTGTACACGCGGGACAGTGCCGAGACGGTGCCCCGCATGCCGGCGCCCAACTGGTCGCGGAAGTAGAACCGGACCGGCTGCTCCGTGCCGCGCACCTCACGGACAACCTCTGTCGCCCTCTCGAACAGCGCCGCCGCGGTGTCCTGTCTGCTCAGTCGGTACGTATAGCGTCGGAAGAGGCGCATGGCCATCCTCTCCTCTCAGCCGGCCGGCACTGGGTGGACCGGCGTTGCTGCTTCCGCCCCGGGCGGCGGGAACACCTCCCCGGGCGGTGTGCCTGTGTCGGCAGGGGCATCTCGCTGACTACACTGTAAGCGACAGCACCGATGCCTCTGCCCCGGCAGAGGCCTGCAGGCCGAGGTACTCCAGGCCGGTGGCGGCGGTGGCCGTGATGGGGATGGGTTGGTCGAGGCGGCGGGCGGAGGCAACTCCGGGCCCGAGGGCAAGCATCCACACGCGACGGCAGCCCTCGTCGGCGCCCTCGCCGGTGTAGAAGTCGCTGTGGTGGATGAAGCCCATCCCGCCCGGGCGCTCCAGCTCGCGCCCGTGGTCGGGCAGGATGAGCATCAGCGTGCGGTCGCGGTACTCGGGCAGTTCCTCGGTAGCGCGCCACAGCCTCCACGTAAGTTCGTCCGTGCGCCGGATGGCCTCGACGTAGCGCGACCACGAGCCATAGTGCGCGCAGTCGATCTCGCCGAAGGCCACGAGCATCACACTGGGCGCGAAGGCCTTCATGCACGCGATCGCGCGGTCGGTCAGGAAGGCGTCGTGGCTTGTGGTGCCCTCGCCATTGCGCCAGGCCTCGTACTCGGCATCGAAAAACGCGCGGGCAGCCTCCGAACGCAGGCCGCCGGTCGCAATACGGCTGGTCGAGCGCGCGAGGCGCGCGGCCTCACTGGAGGCCTCCAGTTCGGCCTCGGGCGAGCCCAGCGACGCGGCGTGGCGCAGCAGACGGTCCATCTCCTCCGCCGTCGCCCGCGGGATGGTCGGCGGCTCCACGACGTTCGCGGAATACTGCGCGCCATAGCCCGGCGCGAGGCTCTCTCCCGCCTTCGCCAGGATCGAGGCATAGACGAACGCCCACGCGGACGTGTCCGGCGTGCCGCGCGCCCGACGGTAGACCTCGAAGACCGTCGGGTGCGCGACCGGGCGCGACCAGTCGAGGTCATCCCACTCCCAGTGACCGGTCACGATGGACCCCGCGGAGTTGGGATGCACCACCTTCCCCTCGACCCGCATGTTCGAGAAGAGCGTGCCCCGGGGGACCATCTCGTCCCGCAGGCGGGGGATGTAGCGGCGTTCGGGGTCGTCGATGGCCTCGCTGGAGCGCGTGCCGCCGCCGAAGAGCACGATCAGGAGCTTGCGGTCTGTCGCCCGCGAGTGGGCGCCCAGCAGCGCGCCTGCGCTGCCCAGCGCTGCCGTGCGGAGGAAGCCCCGACGGTCGGTGTTCACTGGCCCCCTTGGGTCTGGCGCCCCTGAGCGGTCTGCTGCGTGTCCGGCACGCGCTCGTGCCACGTATCGGCGCCGACGGCGACGAACAACTCGCCGGTCTTCTCCCGGAGGACCGCACGGTAGACGTCGTAGGGTCGCTTCGCCTCTTCGCCCCCACTGAACCGGTCGCCCGGCCACTTGCGCTCCTCGGTCCCGATCTTGCCGCAGGGGGTCGAAACCCGGCAGGCCACGCCCTCAGGAACCACGACCTCCAGGTTGATGGGCCCGAACTCATCCCACATCGAGGCCGGATGCACAACGTACGCGAGCTGATAGCTGGCGGGATCGCGCGTGTCGCGGTACGCGTACTGAGAGTAGCGGACGGTGAGTTCGGAGGTCGCTGCGGCAGGGAACGTCACGCTGTAGTGGATCAGGTTCATCGGCGCGAAAGTGAAGATCACCGGCAGGTTGCGGAGGATGGCCTTGCAGGAGGCCTTGTCGGCCTCGCTGATCTGGGCCGTCTCGTCGAAGTAGTCCACCCGCGCGTAGATGGTGGGGTCAATCCGTCCCTCAGCCTCGAGGGCGCCCTCTTGGGTCGGGTCCAGCGTGATCTCACGCGGCCGAACTTCGCCCGTCGTCAGGTCTACGGAGCGCTCGCGAACATCCCCGCCCCAGGCCGTGAAGATCGCCTCATAGGCCGCCGCGGTCTCGGGCTCGAAGCGCGAGGCGAGCTGGGCGAGGAACTGCGTGGCCTTCTGCTCCCCGATGGCCGACAGAGGCCCGAGGTTCGCGTCTATGAGGTTCAGCAACTGGTCGTCGGCGACCCAGTAGGCCCAGTCCCGGTCTCGCGGGGAGGACATAAGGACCCCCAGGTCCAGCCTGGCGTACTCCACCATGAGCGCGGCGTCGCGCTCGGTCCACGTCAGCGTGTCCGTGAGGTAGGCGGTGAGAGCCTGGCGAGCGACGTCCACGGTCGCCGCGTCCGCTTCGCCGACCACCTGGACCCTCTCGGCCAGTTTCCGGTCCGCCGCCAGGCCCCGGTCGATGGCGCGCCGTGCCCCCTGGCGGATGATCCCATAGATCGCGGAGTTCGAGATGACCCGCGCCTGCAGGCGGCTGTCGCCAAGGGTCACCTGAACGTCCGGCCTCGGCACCATGGCGTATGGGTAGATATACATCCCACGAAGGACCGGGAAGCCGAAATCGACCTGGACTTCCTGATCGGTGGGGTTCTCGATCGCATACGCAGCGGAAACGAAGGCCAGGGGCGCCGCCTTGCGGCCTCGGGGGCCCTCGAAGCGCTCCCTGCCGAACGTGATGCTGAGGTCCTCCTTCACCACCCGCAGGCGTGTCTCGCGGGTAGGCTTCAGCTCCGGCCCCAGCCGGGCCAGGACGCCCTTGGCTGCCGGATCGCCATCCGGGTACTTCACAACGAAGGGGCCGCCGTTCGCCAACGCCACGCTCGCGACGGCGCACGCCGCCAACAGCATCGCTGCCTTGCGCGCTATGCTCATCAAGAGCCGCCCTCCCTGATTCCGCAGTCTGCTGCCTCACGGTAGTCCCGTATGGGGATAGACGCTTGGGGGCGGGGGGTGGTTGCCGAGGGCCAGGAGTCTGTCCGGCCAACCCGGAAACAGCCGGTTTCGTGCGTCCCCTGTGTATGCTTGCCCGGGCAAGCACGTGCAGTAGCAGGCTTCTAGCGCTCAGTGTGGACGGTGCAGGCGCCGGGGATGGCGTCGCGGGGGAAGGTCGCAGGCTGGGTGGCCGGGCAGGCGGGTGTTGCGAGAAGACCCGTCTGCGTGCAGACGTTCACCGTGACCGTCGCCGGCTGCTCGCCCTGTCCATGAGCAGTGCAGACGCCCGGCAGCTCGTCCGCCGGGAAGGTGCGGGTCTCGACATCCGGGCAGAACGGGTTGGCGCGCAGGCCGGTCTGCGTGCACACCGCAACGGCGACCGTCCGCCCCTCGGTCGGCTCCTTGTGGCGCGTGCACACGCCGGGAATGGCGTCCGCGGGGAAGGTCTTCGACACAACGGTGGGACAGAACGGGTTGGCGCGCATCCCGGTCTCAGCGCAGATGGTCACGGTCACCGTCTTCACCAGGCCGGCAGCGACAGGGGAGGGCGGAGCCGTGCCCCCTCCGCCGGAGCCGGAACGGCTCCCCTCCCCCGAGCCCGTGCCTGCAGGGCCTCCGCCTGGACCTGCGGACCCACTCACCGAACCCGTTGGCGATGAGCCCCCCACAGCGCGGGCAGCGGCGCCGCTCGCGCCAGCGGGCTGACCCGTACTCCGGGGGCCGGCGCCGGAGCGTGGGCCGGAGGCGGGCCGCGCACCGCGGTCCGACGACGAGCCCTCAGCCGCCGTCACCCGCGAACTCCAGCCCCCACCCATCGAGGCAGGCGTCAGGTCGCCCCCCGGCACGGACCGGGACTCGCTCGCTTCGCGCGCCCGCCGGGGCTGCCCGGCGCGCTTGCCCATCTGGGCCGCCACGAAGACCGCCGCTACGACCACAAGAACCGCCAACAGGATCCACAGGGGGGACGGTTTGGAGCCTTCAGGAGCGTCGTCGGTGCCGAGCGGCAGGTCGGGAGCAGGCATGGTAGCGCGACCTCCCAGTGGTCGGACAGACGCGTCAGTCCGCCAACGGCGGTCTGCCATTGGATTCGCCGCTCAGCCCATCTTGTCCTGCCTCCATTGGTGCACTCACCGGCGAGGCCGCCGCTCAGGTTCTCCACTCGACCAGGCGGAGCCCGTGCTCCCAGCCGAACAGCGCCCACTTGGCGGGCGCGGGCTGGGGCGGCCTGGGGAGCAGGCCCTCGTCGAACAGGCAGTGCACGGCCTCGCCGCACACGTCTCCGCGCAGGTGGCCGGGCCAGTGCGTGAGTTGCTCCTCCACGTGTGTGTAGCCCCGCGCCTTGAGTTCGTCGATTGCTCTACCTCCCGCCTGCCGCAGGACCTGTTCCGCCATGTCGTGCGCCGCTTCCTCAGTTGCTCCGATCAAGGCCTCATCGTCCGCCGCGCGGAGGACGGGGAAAGCCATCCTCAGCCTTCCCCTCTCGTTCGTGAGCAGACCCTCAGCCAGCCACTGGGCCGCGATGCCCTCTGCGGCCTCCGCATCCTCGCCCATGTCCCGAGCGGCCTCCTCAACCGTCTCGCACCCACGATCCAGCGCGCCGAGGAACTGGGTCGTCGTATCCCAGAAGGGCACGTACTTGCGCTCCAGGTCGTACGTCCAGTAGACGCCGTACCCAAGGCGGTCCGGGCCCGCCGACGGGCAGCAGCTGAACCCTGTCGCCCAGAACGGCTTCTCTCCCTCGATCGCCTCGTGCCCCACGAGCCAGTACTTGCCGCCGCTGGCGCGTACGGGAGGCTCGGGCCGCATCTCGCCGGCGAAGATGCGGCGCACGGCCATGTTGGTCGCGAGAATCCCAACCACCGGCCACACGACCGTGTCCCACGGCCAGTCGCAGGACAGCGGCGCCTGCTCGTAGGCCGCCCGGAGCTTCGCGAGATGCGGGCGCAAGACATCGGCCGCCGCCCGGCCCGCTTCCCGCACCCCCTCCGTGACAGCCCGCCAGTCCTCGAAGCGTGAAGGTCGCCCTGGCGATCAGTCGAACCTCCGCCTGACCAGTCCGGCGCACTCTACAGAAACGGTCAGGGGGCTATCCTGTGGCGAACATCCTGTCCTGCAATCTCGGCAGCTATCGCGGGCATCTCGACGCGGCCTACGAGCACCTGCCGACGATCGGCGTCAAGCGCGTTGAGTTCGGCCTGCCGGGCGCTGACGATATCCCTGCACTCATGTCCAGGTTGGCCTCGCACGGCCTCTCGGCGACCACGGTCATCGCCGGAGCGGACATCGCTAGCGATACCTACGCCGATCAGTGGACCGACATCTGCGAGCGCGCGACGAAGCTGGGCGTGAAGGTGATCTTCACGAGCGTCCACGCGGGTGAGAACCCGCGCGAGGCCGCCTACGCGCGTCTTCGCGCTGCGGGCGATGTGGCGGCGAGCTACGGGATCAGGATCGCGATGGAGACGCACCCGGACCTGATGACGAACGGGTCCATCGCGGTGGAGACCCTTCAGGCCATCGACCACCCGAACATCGGCATGAACTTCGACTGCGCGAACATCATGTACTATAACGAGGGCACGACCACCGTCGCCGAGCTGGAGAAGGTCGCCTCGCGCGTGGTCAGCGTCCACCTGAAGGACTCTGCGGGCTTCTACAAGGCGTGGAACTTCCCCACCCTCGGCCGGGGGATCGTCGACTTCCCGCGCGTCTTCGAGATCCTCAACAGCGTGGGCTTCACCGGTCCGTTCACGATGGAGCTGGAGGGCATCGAGGGCCAGCGCTTCAACGCCGAAGAGGCCTGCGCAGACGTCGCGGCGTCGGTTGAGTACCTGCGCAGCATCGCCGACTTCGAGTAGCTGCGGGAAAAAGAGGGACACCATACCAATTTCGGACGTCGGAAATTGGTATGGTGTCCCTCTTTTTCCGTGCCACTCAGAAGCCAACTTGCAGTTGCGTCGCCAGAAGGTCGTCGTTGCCGGCAGGGGTGTCCTGGAGGTCGTACTGGATGGTCGCCTTGGTGTTGCTGTTGACCATGTGGGCGTAGCCGAAGCTCCAGCGCTCCCGGTCGAACACGTTCCCCAGGCCCCTGCCCTTGCGCGGGCCGTTGTACTCGTCGTAGCGCACGAAGGCTGTCCCATCCTCGCGCGGCTTCCAGAGGCCCATGGCGTAGAAACCGTTGATGTCGTCGCCCTCGGTCTCGCCGTTGTAGTACTCGGCCTGCAGGCCGATCGGGTGCGGCGGGACGTACACGTGCACGCCGAGGAGGTTGTCATCCAGATCGGCGGCCGCGGCGTCGGAGTGGAACTTGCCGGTCCAGTAGCTCACGCCGCCCTCGGCGTAATGCCCGTCCACCGAGAAGGGCTTGGCGAGACGGACGCAGAGGGACTTGCTGCTGTTGGCCTCCGGCTCGCTCATCCCCTGGCCGTTGAACAGGCCGATCGCGACGTTCCCGTAGTCGCCGGTGCCGAGATCGGTCTTCTTCGCCTCCTCGAACCGCGCACGGTCCTCCGGGCTGGTCCAGTAGACCACGGTGCCCAGGTCTCGCAAGCCGGGGAACATCGTGCGGCCGACCCAGCTCAGTTCGAGTGGGATGACCGACTGCGTGGGTTGCGGGACCTCGAACCCAAACGGTATGCGCTGCTGCCCGCCGCGCACCCGCCACTCACCCGCGTCATCAAGCTGGTACTGCAGCCAGGCGTCGGTGATTCCCATCTCCGTGTCGTCGCCCGACACCTCGAACTGCCCTTCCACTCGCTCGGTCGGGTTTGCGGTGATCTTCAGCCGGGCGCGACGCAGGGAGAAGACATTGTCCGGATCGTCGGCGTCCGGGGAATGCTGCCAACGCACCTGGCCGTACCCACTGACCTTCACCGTATCGGTCCACGACTTCTTCGGCTTCTCCGCCGCGGCGGCGCCGGTGGCCGCGGCTTCGGCGTCCTTCTTGATCTGCGCGGCCTGATCGGCCTTGATCACCCCTGCCTTGACCAATCCATCCAGCACGGCATCGACATAGGCTCGCTCCTTGGAGGCCTGCCCGAACGCAAACTGCGCCACGGAGGCCAGCGCCACTGCTGCAACGATCGACCAGGCGACTCGTTTCATTGCGCAACCCTTCCTTGCTTGGTGGTCCGACTATTATAGGAGTGTTATAAGAGTTCGCATCGCCGGTGTCAAGCACCGACCGCCGCCCGGCAGGTCACGGCCGGGCGATCCGGTTGTACCCGCGCCAGACCTGCCCGTGATAGCGCAGGTCTCCCACGCGCTCCAGCGCGGGATAGGGCGGCAGAGCGGCTGCCAGCGGCTCAGTTGAGGGCGGGGTACGGCCCTTGGGCTCGTGGCAACCGAGGCAGGATAGTGTTTCACCTCCTCGCACGTAGTTGAACTCGGTCTCATGGAGCAGCAGGTTCTCGTCCGCATCGAGAATCTGGAACCTCACCGGCCGGTCGGCCGGCACCTCCACCTTGAACGAGCCGTCCTTCTGCAGAGGCACGGTGCCCAGCACTGCCGTCTCGAAGGCCGCGTTCGCGTTCACGGTCTGCCCCATCAGCGTCACCCCGAGCACCCGCACGTAGCGGGCCGCTTCGTGGCTGTACTCCAGGTCCGAGTTGAACACAGACAGGCACAGGATCGTGCCAGTGCTCTGTTTGCGCTCGACGAGATTTGGTTGGAGTCTTCGTGGCAAAGGCCGCGGCGTGAGAGCCACCGGGTCCACGTCGCTGACGCCCGGTTCGTCGTGCACGAGCGTCAACTCACGGGTCGCCATGTCGAACAGGTACAGCCCGTACGCGTCGAAGCCGGTGTCCCAGAAGGGCGCGTGTGAGACGAAGAGCCTCCCCTCGTCGGCCGGATAGGGGCTGGTATATCGGCCGACCGGGTTCAGCTCGTCGTGGCTGTGGATGTAGACCTGCTCGCCTCCGGCGAGGTTGACGATCTCGGGGAAGCACGGCCGCTCACACGCGAGCGGATCGGCAGCAAGGTCAAGCAACGTCAGCCCGGCGGGCGTCACGCAGACGAGCTTCCCGTCCCGCAGCTCGCGAACCCAGCTTACCGACACGCCGAGATGGAAGTCGGTCCCCCGGCGGAACTCGGAGCCCGAATCCTGCAGGCTGTCGGGCATCGGCCGCAGGGGGACGTAGAACCCGCCGCGCATCGCGCCGTACAGCAGCGTATCCCCGGTGCCGTCGGGGTTCACCGCGCGCAGTTGCGTTTCGATGCGGCTGAGATCGCTGTCACGGCCGTAGATGTTACCGCTGCCGTCCTGCCCGTAGAAGCGGTAGCTCGTGTAGGCCACCAGCCCGCTGGACAGCACGTACGGGGCGTAGTCCTGGTTCGGGTTGAAGCTGATGCGCTGCAGGTTCGAGCCGTCCGGCTCCATCACGAACAGGTTCCGCGAGCGCTCCTGGTGGTAGTACTCGTGGTGCCCCGAGCGGTCCGAGGAGAACACGATCCGCCCGTCCGGCAGGTAGCACGGATCGACGTCGTTGCAGTTCCCGCGCGTGATCTGCCGGAAGCCCGAGCCATCGACGTTGATCTCGCAGATGTGGAAGCCCGTCTTCTTGCGGTCGTCGCACATGGAGAACAGCAGGCGCTGCGCGTCGTAGCTCGCCTCCAGCCCCTGCACGCGCGCGTGCTCGAAGTTCGTGAGGTTCACCAGCTTGCCGTCGGGCGCAGGCGGCGTCAGCGTGTAGACATTCTGCCCCCAGTGGTACCAGGGCATCGTCGGGTAGAAGTACGAGTCCTGGAAGCCGAGGCTCGACTCCGTCCTTGCGCTGGTCTTGATGAACGCGATGGCCGGGATGCCTTCAGCCGCTGGGAGGGGCCGCATGGGCGCTGCGCCGTTCGCAGCGACCATCCGGCCCGCCGTTCTGCGCACGACAAGCGTGGGATCGGTGTCCCTGAGGCGCGCGATCTCATCCCGCGCCGCCTCGTCCCGCATCGCCCCCAACCCCCGAACCGCGCCGTAGCGGATGAGCCACTGGTCACTGCGGAGCATCCGGGTCAGCGTCTCGACGGCCATCGGCCCGCCGACCATGCCGAGGGCCTCGAGTGAGGCGTATGCGACGCGCAGATTCGACACACCCTCGGGCGCCGGAGGGAGGATGACGTTCCCGTTGGGCTCGTACTTCCGCTCGAACCACGAGACCCAACCATTGGGGGTCCAGTAGGCCAGCTCCCAGTACTGCTTGGGCGCATCGGTCTTCGGCATGACTGCCGCTAGAGCCGCCGCGCTGCGCGCGTCCCCGAGCCTGCCCAGCGCGAACGCCGCCCAGTAGCCGAGGCGCTGGTCGGTCGAGCCGAGCGCCTTCTCCAACGCCTCGCGGGCCTCGGGCACGGGCTTCTGCTGTAGGGCCCAGGCCATCAGCGGCGCCGCCGTGGAGTTCGCCTCCAGCGCCGCCTGAATCTGCGGCAGGGCAGGCCCGCCGGCCTCCGCCAAGGCCAGCGCGGGCTCCGGGCGAGGCTGCTTGAGGAGCGCGTCGAGGTCCTCCGCAGGAGTTGCAGCGAGGGCCGCGCCGGCGAGAAGAAGATAGGCAAGGACCATGGCGTTCCCACAGTGCGCCGCCAACGGACGCATGTCCTGCCCGCGCGCGGGAAGGGAAGGAGGTTTCGAGAGGCCAATCTGGCGCCTTCACGCAGCAGTGTGCCTACCATTGGGGGGCTTCCCATGCCAACCATCGCGCTGGACACACGGCGCACGATCGCGCCGATCGACCCGCTGATCTACGGCAACTTCATCGAGCACCTGGGCCGCTGCATCTACGGGGGTGTGTACGAGCCGGGCTCGAAGCTCTCGGACAAGCGCGGATTCCGCAAGGACGTGCTCAAGCTGACGCGCCGGCTGAACGTGACGAACGTGCGCTGGCCGGGCGGGAACTTCGTGTCGGGCTACCACTGGATGGACGGTGTCGGGCCGAGGGAGGCGCGACCGAAGCGGATGGAACTGGCGTGGCACGTCGTGGAGCCGAACCAGTTCGGCACCGACGAGTTCATCGAGTGGTGCCGGGCGGTGCCAACCGAGCCGTTCATCTGCGTGAACATGGGCTCCGGCGCGATGGACGAGGCCCAGGCCTGGGTGGAGTACTGCAACGGGAAGGAGGACACGCACTATGCCAACCTGCGCCGGCAGAACGGGCACGCGGAGCCCTACGGCGTGAAGCTATGGGGGCTGGGGAACGAGGTCTCCGGCGGGTGGCAGATCGGCAGCAAGACCGCCGAGCGCTACGCACAGGACGCGCTGGAGTTCGCGAAGGTGATGAAGTGGACCGATCCCGCGATCAAGCTGATCGCCTGCGGCTCGTGCATGCAGAACGCGGAGGACATGACCTGGAACCGGATCGCGATCGAGAAGCTCGCGGACATCTGCGAGTACCTCAGCATCCACATGTACGTCAACAACAATGAGAACAACTACGCGAACTACATGGGCACGACGGCGCACATCGAGCGGTTCATCGGCGCCGTGAGGGGCCTGATGGCGGGGGCGACGTACCACCGGCAGGGCGCGAGCCGGATGAAGATCAGCTTCGACGAGTACAACGCCTGGCCGGGCGGGGAGAGACTGGAGCCGCACTTGCCCGTGTACACGCTGGAGGATGCGCTGGTGGTCGGCATGTTCCTGAACGCGTTCATCCGCAACGCCGACATCGTGACGCTGGCGAACATGGCGCAGCTCGTGAACGTCCTCCCGCCGATCATCGCCCGGCCCAACGGCCTGCTGCTCCAGAGCATCTTCTTCCCGCTGGAGCTGATCGCGAACCTGAACGGCACCGTCGCTCTGGACGCCTGGGTGGACTGTGAGGACTTCGAGAGCGAGCGGTACGGCAAGGTGCCCTATCTCGACGTCTCGGCGAGCCACGATCCCGACAAGAGCCTCGTCACGCTCAACATGATCAACCGCGACAAGAGCTACGCGGCGCCCGTGAAGGTGGAGCTGGGCCCGGGCAAGTTCACCGACCGTGCCACGCTCCACCACGTGCTGGGTGACGGGCCGAAGGCCCAGAACACCTTCAAGGAACCGGACAACGTGACCGTGGTGAAGCTGGTCGCCGATGCGACCGGACGGAAGACCACGGTGGAGCTGCCTCCGTGCTCGGTGACCGTGATGAGAGTCCCCGTGGCGGGATGAAGGCAACGGGCCCCGGCGAGTGGCCGGGGCCCGCGGTGTCGGGCTCAGTCTCAGGGCACGGAGCTAGCGACCCGGGAGCGCGTGGTAGCGCCATATCCCCGCGTGGGACTGGTTGCGGAAGCATGGGCTCCCGTTACACGCGACCCCCCACAGCTGGTAGTTGCCGTTGTATGGACCTCCTTGGACAACGTGGGCAACGCGCGACCTCCCCTCCGTGTCCGTGTAGACGTACGCGGTGGTCTCCGTTACCGGTACGACCTTCGTGTGACCGTCGACGTAGTTGGCATTGACCATCTGGTTGTGGCGCCCAACACAGGGTGAGTTGAAGAGACTGGGCTGGAACTCGATAACCCCGTCGTAGCACATGGTCGTCTCGGCCACGAAAGGTATCTCCGCCATGGACACAACCTGGTGATTGGGTGTGGGGACGGGTGGTTTGGCCGGACCGTCCTCGAACACCGTGTAGTTGAAGTTGTAGGAAGCCACCGAGAACCCTGGCGCGGCCGCCATGCCGAACAGCGAGAGGACCCGCGTATTCAGCCCGGCTACGGTGATCGCGGATTGCTCCGAAGGGCATACTAGGATCTGGTCGTTCTTCATGTAGGGCGCCATGACGTGATAGAACGTGTAGACCAGTCTGGACGCGTGGTAGAAACTCATCGGGAACGTCTCGTCGTAGTCCTGGGCGTACATGAGTGTGGCAGTGCTCATCTGCCGCAGGTTGTTGAGGCAGGACGTCTGGCGGGCCTTCTCGCGGGCCCTGGCGAAGACGGGGAACAGAATGGCTGCGAGGATGGCAATGATCGCAATGACCACCAGCAGCTCGATCAGCGTGAACCCGGCGTACCTGCGCTTCATGCGACACTCCTCCTATCGCGATTCCCGGCAAGGATGTTGAGCACAAGAGCGGGACCTGAGCCGACGACCCAGGTCACACCCCCGATTTCTCGCCCAGTCCCTGTTTCGCCATGTCGTCCGATTCCACCTGCAACCGTTCGCGGTTTTTCGCAGGCCGGCTAAGGCAGGGCCACCGGCGCGCCGCCCTGCTGGGCCGACCGCAGCGCGGCGGCGATGAAGGCGACGATCTCCACGGTCTCCTCGATGTCCAAGGGCGCCTCGTTGGTCTCGAACATGCGGACCATCCGTTTCAGCAGCTCGCGGTAGATGTACGAGGCGTCGATCGGGCTGCTCTTCACGCCCTTCTCGCCCCACACGGTGAAGCCGTAGGCATGGGCCCCGGCCCGCGTGCCGCGAAGCGACGCGACGCGGCCGTCCTCCCACAGCCCAGTCACCACCTCGCCCCCCTCGGTGAAGGTGCAGGTGACGGACTTGCAGCCGCGCCCCATGAGGGCGTAGAGCGGCTCGACCGCATGGATGCCGTAATGGAACAGGCCCGGGTTCTTGTCGTGGATGGAGGCAGGGCTGTAAGCCATCGCGCCGACGACGGGCCCGATCGCCTCGTTCTGGAGCGCGTCAACGATCTCCAGCGCATACCGGAGAGACGAGGACGAGAAGAGGGCCGCGCCGTTCGCCTTGGCGAGGTCCGCCATCGCGCGGGCGTCCTCCACCGTGCACGCGAAGGGCTTGTCCACGAAGCACGGGATTCCGGCCTTCAGGAAGGGCGTCACGCGCGGCAGGTGCACGTACCCGCTCTGCGACTCGACGCACACCGCATCGACCTTCCCGAGCATCTCCTCGGGAGCGCCGACCATCTCGATGCCGAAGCCCCTCAGCTTCTCGACATACTGGTCGATGGTCTCCTCGGGGGTAATCTCCGAAGTCCCGCGATAGGCGGCCACCACCTGCGCGCCTTCGACCCACTGGTCTTCGGCGATGTCCACGTGGTTCATCCGCATGGTGAACTGCACGACATGAGAGGTGTCGCAATCGACGAGTCCGACCCTGATCAAGGGAGTGTCCCCCTTTGGCGCTGACGGATGGTCCGGCACGGCGGGATTCGTGAGACCGAGCGCGATTCCCTTCAGTGGACGGCGAGCCGCCTACCGGTAGCTCCTCACCTCGAGGCCGAAGAACTGCGCGCGTTCGAGGACGGCCGCCTCCAGTTCGTCGAAGCCTACGGTCCGTGGGTCCACGACGACGCTGCTGCCCTTGGGGCCGCGAATCTCAACGGCGCCCTTCGGGCGCTTGTGGGACTTGTGGAGCACAATGCGCTCCACGTCTTTCCACAGGATGCGCAGGTCCCTGCGGCCGAGACGGTAATGCTCGACGGCGGCCTCGCTGATGACGACGTTCTCTGCGTAGATCGATGTGGCGACCAAGAGCAGCAACCCGCCGGTCGCGCCCGCCGCAAACCAGGAAGCGACCAGCAGGTGGGGGCCCACATGCTGGCGGGCGAGTTCGGAGAGGTCGCTGCCCGAGTAGATGGCTGCGACCATGACCAGCAGCATCCCGGCGAGCGCCCACGGCCACGCGCGACGGCGGTAGCTTCGGGTTACGTATTCGGGGGTCTGATCAACAGGTGCGGCCATCAAGCACTCAAGCCTTCATCCTATCCGTACGAGCCGAACTCGTCGTACGCCTCAAAGAGAGCAAGGGTGTTCGCCAACGGCACGTCAAGCTGCAGGTTGTGAGCGGTGCCGATGATGAACCCGCCGCCGGGCTTGCCGGCCTCCATGCGCCGGCGCACCTCATCACGGACCTCCTGCGGGGTCCCCCTGGGCAGCGTGTGCTGGATGTCGATCGAGCCGTGGAAGCACAGGTCGCGGCCGAACTCGCGCTTGAGCGCGCCCAGGTCCATGCCCGCGGCGGAGGGCTGCAGGGACTGCAGGATGTCCAGCCCACACTCGATGAAGTCCGGTATCAGCTCGAGGACGGAGCCACACGTGTGGTGCATGACAGGCAGGCCGTAGCGATGCGCCAGGTCGATGTAGGCCCGGAAGCCGGGCTTCAGCAGCTTGCGCCACAGCTCGGGGGCCATCATGGGGCCCTGTTGCGTGCCGAAGTCGTCGCCCATCATGAAGAGGTCGATCAGGTCTCCCGCCTCGGCGAAGACGCGCTGGTTGTACGCCAGGAAGTAGTCCACCACATGCCCGAGGATCGCCTCCACGATCTGCGGGCCATGGCGCAGGTCCACATAGGTCTGCTCCATCCCGCGCAGGTACATCATGGTCTTAAGCTGCGCGGTGCGGTCGAGGCGGTCACCGGCATTCACCACCGCTCTCCCGACGGCCCGCACGGCCTCACACTGCGCGCGGAGCGTCGAGAAGTCCCAGGCGTCCGGATCGGGCCAGTGACCGTAGGCATGGACGTCCGCCGGCGTCTGCGCTGAGGCCAACGGCGAAGCGACCACATGCTGGTAGGACCACGCGGCATCGCCGCTGCGCACCTGCTTCTCGAGGCGCTGCACGCCCCAGAGGTCCTCGGTGACACGACCCTCCGGCGTGTCCCATGCCCGCAGCTCCCGGCCGGCGAAGCTGGGACCGGCCACATAGCCGAGGTCCACGCCGAGACGGCTGAGCAGCGCCCCGTCGTCAGGGACGTCCAGCGCGCCTCGGAGGGCAGCGAAGACCTCCGACGTGGCCCAGAGGTCTCTGGGCACACGGTCGGGCTCCTCGTGACGAATGGCGGTCAGCACGCGCTCGCAGCCGGTCACGGAAGTCGTCTTTTGCTCGCAGTCGTTTTCCCTACAAGTGAGCAAGGCCGTTTGGCCGAGGGCGACGAATACACCTTCTGCCCCGCGAAGCGGCGATCGGCCGCCCCACGCGAAGGGCAGCCCAATCTGTGAGGTTGTCAGGATGCTGCGACTGGAACGCTGTCCCAAGTGCAATGCCAGAATCGCGCCGACCGACGACATCTGCCTTGACTGCGGAATGGACCTGAAGGCGCATCTGGAGGAGCTACGGCAGGCCGCGACCGCCAAGCGCCAGCTGACCTCCGAGGAGGTCCGCGAGCGCGCCCAGAAGGCCGCCGCGGCGGCCGCCCGGGGTCGTGCGTTCGGGGTGGATCGCTCAGAGGAGACCCGCCTGCGGACGTTCGACAAGCAGGAGGCCGAGGTCGTCAGCAGCGACGTCCTCACGTCGTGGGTGACCGCCGGCATCGCGCTGGTGATCGGGATCGGCGCCATCGCTCTGGCGTCGAACCAGCTCAGTGCCGCCGGCGGCGCGGAGGGCCTCAAGGTCCTGTCGATGGCCAAGCTGCGCGAGTGGGGCTTCGGCCTGGCGATCCAGCCGCCGGTCCTCGTTCTCGCCGGCACCGGGCTGGCGATCGGCGGCCTGTTGTGCGCCGCCGGCCAGGTGTGGCGGGCCGTGCTGGGCCAGAAGTCGGTGGCCGCCGTCGCGCGAGGCGAGAAACCGCTGGTGATCGGCACCCACCCGGCCACACGGCTGGGCCTCATCCTGGGCGCGATCGCCTGCCCGCCCCTAGGGTTCCTCGTCGGGCTCATCATGAGGGTCGGCGCCCAGAACGAGGACACCAAGGCCATGGGTAGTCAGCTCTTCCTCGTCGGCCTCGCCATCCTGGTCATCCTCGGGCTGAACATGCTCTGGGGCCTGGCCGCCCACATCAAGCCTGCCGAAACGCCGCCGGGAGGGAAGGAGACGACGGGGATGATCCGGCAAACACTGCTCGGGGGGAAGTGGATCTAGGCCTCGGCACGTTCGCGCTGCATCAGGACATTAAAGCCTTCCTGCTCGAAGTGTCGAGTATGTCCCATCCGCAGTGGAAGGTGGCGGCGGTTCCCCCTGAGTTCGGTTGCTACGCGACCCTCACCTGCTGA
>VGFC01000100.1 GCA_016869045.1 Armatimonadota bacterium | reverse complement strand
TGCGCGCGAGCGGCAAGCTCGACGACACGCTCGTTATCTTCACCACGGATCACGGCTGCATGATGGGCGAGCAGGGAGAGCTGCACAAGGGCGAGGACCGGCTGCGCAATCAGTGCACGCGCCTGCCGCTGTTCATCCGCCACCCCGCAGGCGTCGGCGCGGGCCGGCGCGTCTCAGGCTTCGTCCAGCATCAGGACGTCATGCCCACGGCGCTGTCGCTGATGGGCCTGCCGCAGCCGGAGCGCGTGCTGGGCACGAACCTCTGGCCGATGGTCACGGCCAGCGCGCCGGCGCCGCGAGACACGGTCGTGACGGCCTTCGGCCACTACGCCAGCGTGCGGACGGCGAAGTGGAACTACGTGCGCCCGTGGATCGAGCTGCCCTCCGACCGACGCCCGCGTCACGATCTCTACGACCTCGAAGCCGACCCTCAGGAGCTGACGAACGTCGTTGCCGACCGCCCTGGGCAGGCCCGTGAGTTCGATGGCCTCCTGGCGGAGCACATCCGGCGGCACACTCCCATCACGAAGGGCACGGTCGGTGCGGGGATGGTGGAGGGAGCGGAGACGCGCCCGGGCATGAGCTTCGACGCGCTGCCGAGGTTGGAGGGGTAAGGGGTACGCAGAAACGGGACGGAGGCAATCACCGACGTACGTTCCTCGAGAGCGTGCGTCGGTGATTGCCTCCGTCCCGTTTTCCGTTCGGTGCAGCCTAGCCGCCGTTCGCGTCGAACTGGCAGTTGCCCGTGACGCAGGAGATCTTGCTGGCCGGTTGGGCCTTGGCGTGACCGTCGCAGAACCCGAAGTTGGAGGTTCCGTTGTGACGCTCGTTCGCCGTGGTTGCCCAGGCCGTCCCGCCGTCGGTGAGGTGCGTGTTCGAGCCGTCGTTCGCGAAGGCCTCGCTGCCCTCGGTCTCGCCGATGAAGATGCAGGTGGCCGGGTACTGGATGTCACCGTCCGATTGCCCGGGCGGGGGCGTCGGGTTGCCGGCGGCCCAGTGCACGGCGTTCACACCGTACCCGCTGTTGGCGCCCCAGTCGAGACCGCCGTTGAAGGTGCTGGTCATCCGCTTGCTGGGGCACTGGAAGATCTGCGCGTTCTTGACATACGGCAAGATCGCGCTCCGCCAGGTGTAGTCGCCGGCGCTCTGTGCCGCACTGGCGTCGGCATCGTACCACTGGCTCGGGAGCATCTCATCGTAGTCCGACGAGTACATCTGACAGCCCAGCATCTGCTGCTTCACGTTCGACAGGCAGTTCGTCTGCCTGGCCTTCTCCCTCGCGCGGGAGAACACCGGGAACAGGATGGCGGCCAGGATCGCAATGATCGCAATCACCACCAACAACTCGATAAGGGTGAAGCCCGTCTTGGTGCGGCGCATCGAAACTCCTCCTTTGCACCTACCGTTCAAGGCCGTGACACCGTGCCCGTCACGTGCCTGATCGATGGCGGTCTCGGCCCTGAGACCCCTCTGGGAAGGCTATACACTTGGCGGCGTCTCTAGTTCCCACCTGCCTCGAAGTGTAACTTTCCTCACACAAGGAAGCCGCCGGGGCGAAAACGCCCGCTAGGCCACCCCTTGGGGCAGGAGGTCTGCGAGCGCCACGGGTGCGTTCCTCGCGACCGACTCATAGCCGGCCAACGAGACCGCGAGGCTCTTCACCCCCTCGACGTACGGGATGCTCGGTTGCCGACCGGCGATCACGCAGTCGAGGAACTCGTACAGGACGGCGAGCGGCCAGTCCTCGGCAGCGGTCGCCTCGCCGCTCTCATCGCCGGTCCAGCGGGCGCTGGGTCCGTCGATGGTCACGAGCAGCCCCTCGGCCACGACCTTGAAGCCGACATCCCACTGGCCCTGTGGGACGATCGAGCAGCTGAGCGTGCCCAGCGCACCGGACTCGTAGTCCAGGATGAGCGCGGTCGTGTCTGGGATGTCGAAGCCCTCGGCGAAGTGGCGCATGCCCGACTGCGGCTGGAAGCCCGGCGGCGGCGTCCAGTCGCGCACGCGTGCCGTGCGGCCGATGACCGTGCGCACGTCCCCGGCGAGGAAGCGCCCGAGGTCGAGCATGTGCGTGGCCTGCTCGACCAGCTGCCCCCCGCTATCGGCCATCGTCTCGTACCACGGCGCGCCGGGAAGGCCGGGCATGTAGAAGTGCGCCTGCACCATCGCCAGCGCGCGCCCGCGGAGCAGTTCCTGCACTTGGCGGATAGGCGCGGACTTCCGGTACATGTAGCCGACCTGAGTCAGCACGCCGCTCGCCTCCGCCGCGCGCAGGACGCGCTCCGCCAGCGCCATGTTGACCGCGACGGGCTTCTCGACGAAGAAGTGGATGCCCCGCCTGCAGGCCTCCTCCTCGATCTCCCCATGCGCAGACGGGGGCGTCGAGATCACGATCGCATCCGGCTTCTCGTTGTCGTACAGCTCGACCGGCGAGGTGTACGCCCGCCCGCCGAACTTCGCCGCCACCTCCTTCGCCCGCGCCTCGTCCACATCGCAGTGCCCGACGATCTCTACATCCTCCCGCGCTTGCGCCCCGTTCAGGTGTCGCTGTGCAATCCCACCGACACCCACGAACCCTAGCCTCAGAGCCATCCTTTCGTCCCTCCCTGTCGTGGCCTTGTCGTTCTCCGTCTCCCAAACTCCTGCACTCCCAAACTCCTACACTCCTGCCGTCCTGACGTACCCCAACATCGCCTCCACGTTCGCCATCGGCGTGTGCGTCGGCACCTCACAGCCGGCGTTGACGATGAAGCGCGGACCGAAGGCGTCGTGGCAGCGCCGACAAGCCGCGCGCACTTGGTCGGGCGTGCCCTGCAGCAGCACGGCGACGGGGTCGAAGTTGCCCGCGATGACGGGCCTCTCCCCCATCTCCCGGCGGACGGCCTCAGGCTCCACGAGGTGATCCAGGTCGATGATGTCTGCGCCGGTCGTGCCCATCAGCGCGAGGATTCCGTTCGTGTCGCCGCAGATGTGCAGGCGGACGAGGGCGCCGGAATCGTGGATCGCCCGGATGATGTGCTGCTCGCGAGGCAACATCAACTGCTCGTAGAACCGGGGACCGCAGAGCGAGGCTGCCGCGTCGCCCATCCCGATGAGGTCCGCCCCCGCCTCGATCTGCGCCCGTGCGAAGCCGATCGCCAGCTCGGTCGCGAAGTCGAGCAGGTCGCCCGCGAACTGCGGATCGTCCATCAGGTCGAGCATGAACTCGTTCATCCCCCGCAGGTTGCAGGCCTCCGCGATGGGCCCCTCGATCCACCCCATCACGGGGACCTGCCCGGCGTACTCCTCGTGCAGCCGCGCGACTGCCTGGACCCGGTCGGTCATGCGGCCCCCGCCGAGCGGGTCGGGCTTCCGAAGTGTCGCGAGCGTCGCCCTGTCCGCCAGGACGTGCTCCTTGCAGGCGGGCGGACCATCCTCGAAGACGATCAGCCGGGCTCCGCAGTCGGCAGCTTCCCGCCAGGCATCCGAGATGACCGAGACGCAGTCGATCTCGAAGCGCTCCACGAGGTACCGCTGCCCCTCGACGAGCACGCGGTGATCGAAGCAGTAGTCGCGGTACGGCCGGCCGATCTGCCGAGCCAGCCAGGTCATGAAGATCGGCATGGCGGGGAGCCGGTCCACGGGCTGCCCCCGCACCATGGCCATCGTGCGCTCGTAGGAGTTCATGCAGGAGATTCTCCGCGGCGGGCGTAGGGAATCGGCTCATTCCCCTATCCTAGTAGTGGGACCTGTTGCGTTCCAGACCTCCGCCTCAGGAACCCCAAACGTAACCTCTCCGCCGAGCCACGCATATAGGTAGATGGCGCCAGTTCCGGAGGTGCTCGCCATGCGCTGCCGGCCCTTCCTCCGCGTGGTCGCGGTCCCGCTGGTCCTCTCCTCACTCCCTCACCTTGCACATGCCCTTCAGTGGCAGCAGGACGCCCAGGTGACGGGCATGGCGACCTGCATGGCCGAGGGGCCGGATTCCGCCGTGTGGGTGGGCACGGGCGATGGGTGTGTGCGCAAGCTCGGCGCCGCGGCGCCCCTCGTGCAGCGGCAGGGGCACGTGGTCACGGCCCTGCACGTGGACGCGGACGGCACGCTGTGGATCGGCTGGGAGGATGGCCTCTCGCGGGAGGTGCCGGGCGACCCGACGAAGTCGAAGCTCTGGGACAAGGCCGTCACGAAGCCCGTCCCGGTCCTGGGGGCCTACATGCTGGGCGAAGGGGACTTGGTGCCCTTCGGCGAGGTCGAGTGCCTTGCCCGCACGTCCAAGGGCCTCCTGGCGTCATCGACGACCAACGGCCTGCTGAGCCTGGTGGCGGAGTTCATGTGGGATGCCCGGTGGCCGCACTTCTGGGGGCCGAACACTGAGTGGATCACCTTCGCTGACGTCTTCCCGAGCAAGCGCGTCCACGCAGTCCTGGAGGATGCGAACGGCGATGTGTGGTTCGCCTCGGCGGACGGGATCCTGCAGATCGACCGCGCCTCGATGATCTTCGGGCAGCGCCGCTCGGGGTACTACTCCGGTACCTATGGAGACAAGGCCTTCGGCAAGCCCAGCGTGCGGTTCACGGCAGCCTCGCACGGCCTGCCGAGCGATGACGCGACCTGCGTCGCCTCGCAGGTCGGCCGCAGGACGTGGTCTGGCTTCGCCAAGGGCGGCGTGGCATTGCGGGATGGCGAGGGGAAGTGGAACGTGACCCACGCCGGGGAGAATGGTCTCCCTCCGGGCAGAGTGACCGCGTTGACGGCGGACGGCGACGGGCGTGTCTGGGCGGCGGTCGAGATGCCCGAGCCGCCGGACGGTGTGCGGCCCGCGCTACCCCAACCCTTGCGTGACACCGTGCCCGGTCGGCGCTGGACGAACTACCACCTCGCCTGGACGCGCGGGGAGCCGTGGCAGTTGGAGGCGTGCCCCGTGCCGAGGTGGACGGACTGGCCAACCATCCACGCCCTGCTCTGCTCGGCGTCCGGGAGGCTCTACGCGTGCACCAGCGAGGGCCTCTGGAGCACCAGCGCAGCACCCCCGCTAAGGTTGGAGCGCGCGGCCTTACGGCGCCCGGCACCCATCGCCGACGCCGCGCAGCCGGTTGAGCTGCCACCGGCGAGGCCTGTCGCGACGACCATACCCGAAGACCCCGCGGCGATCATGCAGGCCGTGGTGGAGCGCAACCGCCCGTGGCTGCTTCCGCCGACCGAGGCGCTCAAGTCGCTGGAGTACCGCTTCACCCTTGAGCACGAGGGCGTCCAAGAGCACTTCCGTTGGGAGGCGCCGTCTTACTCGAGCCTGGATGTGACCTGGGACCGCGACGGTCTCGTACCCGATCTGCTGCCCCGTAGGTGGCTCTCGTTCGATGAGGGGGTAAGCGAAGCCATGGGGGGCCAGCCGGCCCTTCCCCTCGACGCCGAGCGCCTCGACGCGGACGCCTATCAGCAGGACTGCCTGACCGGCGGCGAGCTGCAGACCGCGCTGCGGATCTACGCCCGCCATCCCGAGGCGTTCACGCTAGGGCTGGTGGACTCCACGGCGCTTGTGCGGCCGCCGTTGATTGTGGAACTGAAGCCCGACCGGGGGAAGCTCGGCCAGATCCCGGAGTTGGCCGCTCGGCTGCACATGGTCTCGTGGGCGTACGGGGTGAGCCCCTCCCACCTCTGGCGTGCCCTGGTCTTCATCGATCGGGAGCGACTCGCACCGACATCCGAGCAGTGGTACTGGGAGGATGATGCGAAGCCCACCCACGAGGTGCAGTACCGAGACTCGCGGGAGACCCCGGACGGCCATGCCGTGCCTGTGGCGGTCGATGTGCGCTGGTTCGGTCGCTCCGGCAGGGATGAGCCGAAGGAGGTCTTCCGCTCGGGCTACGCCTGGTACGAGCCGGGCGTGTGGCTGCTTGCGGAGGCCGAACAGACCGGTGAGGAGGGGGGCGCGAAGGCGACGGTGTCAGGCGTGCGCACGAACGCCGACCTGGGGCTAGCCAGGGAGCTGGCGGCGGCCGGCGACGACCTGATGGAGCGCCGGACGCGCGCCATCGAGATCCTCAACCAGGTTGCGGAGCGCAACTCGCCCTGGCTCTCCGCCGAACTCGACCCGGCGTTCCTCGAAGCGACCTACCGGTTCGAGCTACGCCAGCTGGACGGTCGGGTGAGAGACATCCGCCAGGTGAGCCTGAGCGCGGAGAACGCCCCCCGCTGGTCCCGGTTCACGCTTGGCACGACCCTCGGCATACCCTTGGCGTCGCTGGTTGCCGAACCCGAGAAGTACGCGCCGGTCCTCGCCGGCGAGCGCGAGCAGGGCGGCCGGCGGGTGTACGTCATCCGCGCCGGGTCGCCGGACTGGGTGGGCATCGGTCCGTGCGGCAACGGGCTGAGCGGCACGTGGTGCGGCTACTTCACCTGGGCATGGCGCCAGCTTGAGTGCGTGCTCGACGCTGAGACGCTGCTGCCGGTCTCAGCGGACGTAGGGGAGGACGAGCAGCGGTACGCCGACTACCAGGAGGTCGCGCCTGGGGAGTTCGCGCCCATGACCATCACAGTGCCCGGCTGGTTCGAGTACCACTTCGTGTGGGCGGGCGACTGCCTGTGGATCGCGAAGGAGACGCGCTCGCAGCCGGACGCACAAGGCAAGCGCGCGGTCGGCCGAATCACCAACCTCATCGTGAACGGCGAACGAGTCACCGGGGTTCCCACACTCACGCCGGACGAGATGGCCGCCGCTGAGGCCGAGCGGAAGCGCGTCGAAAACGAGGAGAAAGAGAGGGAGCGGCGGTAGGGCCGGATAGCCCCTGCGGGGCTATGCGGCCCCTCCCGACGGCTCATCCGGCCAGCCACGCATGATTGCATCCGTCATGCGTGCGACCCGCACCATCTCCCGCACATCGTGCACACGGATGATATCGGCCCCGTTGAGGATCGCGCAGGCGCAGGCGGCAGCCGTGCCCTCGAGCCGCTCTTCGGGCGGGAGGTCGAGCACCTTCCCGATCGTCGACTTGCGCGACACGCCGACCATGATCGGGCAGCCCAGCGAGCGGAACTCCCGCAGGCGACGCAGGATCGTGAGGTTGTGGCTGACGGTCTTCCCGAAGCCAATGCCTGGGTCGATGATGACCTGCTGCCGCGTCAGCCCGGCCGCTTCACACGTGGCGACGCGCTCAGCCAGGAAGCGGTAGATGTCGGCGATCACGTCCTCGTAGGTCGGCGCTTCCTGCATCGTGCGGGGCGTTCCGAGCATGTGCATCACGCAGACCGGCGTCCGGCGCTCCGCCACAAGCTCCAGCATCCCCTCAGCTTGCAGACCGCACACGTCGTTCACGAGGCCCGCTCCCGCGTCCAGCGCCGCCCCTGCGACCTCCGCCTTGTCTGTGTCAATGGACACCGGCAAGTCCACTTCCGCCGACAGCCGCTCGATCACCGGCAGCACCCGCCGCTTCTCCTCGTCCGCACTCACCTCTTCGCTCCCAGGCCGTGTGGACTGCCCACCGACGTCCAGCAGGTCCGCTCCCTCTTCGGCGAAGCGCTTCCCCTGTGATAGAGCCGCCTCGACATCATCGCTGACACCGTCTCCGCTGAACGAGTCTGGTGTCGTGTTGATGATCCCCATGATCAGTGTCCGCTCGCCAATCGGCATCCCGTGTCGGCCGACCTTGAGCGTGGTTACGTCTCGCCGATCGTATGCGGCGAGGGCCTGCCGGACTTGCTCCGCCAACGCACGCAGCCCAAAGGGTTGGGCTGCCAGCTTCCGCGCAAGCGCCTCGTGCTGCCTCAGCGTCGCGATCAGGACCACGGGTCGCGGCGTGTCGTCGAAGGCTGCCACGGAACGCGCGACGGCGCACTCCGCGCCCAGCGCCAGCGCCTCCTGCTTCAGGATGGACGCGGCCCGGCCACTGACCGCCTCCAGCCGCACGACGCGCATCGTTGCCTCATCCGCCATCCAGCGCGACGCCGCCGCCGTCGCTCCTACGCCGACGATCTCCGCCAGCGCTTCCTCCGCCGACCCGAGCTCCATCACTCGCGCATTGTGCTCAGCCATGCCTGCCTCCGACGCCGTCGCCGTTCCCCCCTTCTGAAGGAAGGGGGGCAGGGGGGTAGGAGCCGTCTACTTCCCGATGCAGAACCTCGCGAAGATGTCGTTGATGACATCCTCGCGCGTCGTGTCTCCGGTGATCTCTCCGAGGGCATCGAGGGCGACCCGCAGGTCCTCCGCCAGGACCTCCTCCCCCACGCCTTGCGCCTCCTTGCCGAGGCACCTTTCCAGCGCCTGCGCTGCGCACTCGATCGCGTGCTTGTGGCGGACGTTCGTGACGATGACCTGCGCCCCGGGCGAGCCGTCCCCGCTCCACGTCATCCGGGCCACGGCCTCCTCGAGCGCGCCCAGCCCCTCACCTGTGAGGGCCGACACGTGCACGATCAGTGTGTCCGGCGCGAAGCCCAGGTCGGCATCGCAGACCTGCTGCGGGAGGTCGGTCTTGTTGACCACGATGAGCCGCTGCGCTGCCGGGAGCTCATCGAGGAGCCGGCGGTCTTCATCGCGGAGTGCTTCCGACCCATCGATCACGAGCAGCACGAGGTCCGCGCGCTCGATCCAACTTCGCGCGAGGCCCACGCCGGCCTCCTCGATCTCATCGGTCGGCTCGCGCAGGCCCGCTGTATCCGCGAGCGTCACGGGGAACCCGCCGAGGCACACGGTCTCCTCGACCACATCGCGCGTCGTGCCCGGATGGGGCGTGACGATCACGCGGTCCTCGCGCAGCAGCGCGTTCATCAGGCTCGACTTGCCCACATTCGGCCGCCCGACGATGGCCGCGCGCACACCCTCGCGCAAGGCCCGACCCGCCTCCGCCGACGCCAGCAGCTCCCGCATGTCCTGCGCGAGCCGGTCGATCCCGAGGCGGAGCTGCTCCCGCGTTAGGAAGTCGATGTCGTCCTCGCCGAAGTCGATGGACGCCTCCACGTAGCCGGCCAGCTCCATGAGCCGGTCGCGGTACTCCCGGATTCGCCGCGACAGGCCGCCCGAGAGATGGTGCATCGCCGCGCGGTGAGCAGCCTCGGTCTGCGCACCGATCACGTCGGCGACGGCTTCGGCCTGGGCGAGGTCGACGCGGCCGAAGAAGAACGCCCGCTTCGTGAACTCCCCTGGGTCCGCGAGCCGCGCGCCGCGTCGCAGGACGAGCTCCAGCGTGCGGCGAAGAGGCACCGCGCCGCCGTGGCAGTTGATCTCGACCACATCCTGCGTCGTGTACGTCCGCGGCGCGCGCATGACGGTGAGAAGGACCTCGTCGAAGACCTCCTCGCCGTCGGATACGTGCCCGTAGCGGGTCGTGAACGTGCCCTGCACCGAGGGCGGATCATCGCTCGACGCGGGCCGGAAGATGGCGTCGGCAATCGCGACGGCCTGCGGGCCGCTCACCCGCACGATGCCGATTCCGCTCTGCCCGGGCGGCGTCGCAATCGCTGCGATCGTATCGTCAAACGGGTGCCTCAACACGCGCCCATTATAGTGACCCGCCCCACCCGGTCAAGCACGGAGGCCCACCCGTGCCCGAACTCCCCGAGCTGGAGATGGTCCGTCGCTACCTCGCCGACTGCTGCCTCGGGAGGACGATCGCGGGCGCCATCGTGAACCAGCCGGCGTGCGTCAACGTGCCGCCGCAGGCGTATGAGCGCTGTGTGGTAGGCGGGACTCTCGAACACGTGTGGCGGCGCGGTAAGTTAGTGCTGCTCGACCTCAGCAACGGGGTCTCGCTCATCATCCACCTCGCGCTGGGCGGCGAGGTGCTCCTGAAGCCCTCGCCCGACCACGATCCCAAGCAGACCCAGATCGTCCTGAGCTTCACCGACGGCAGCGCGCTGCACTTCCACCAGCTTCGCCTCGGGAACGTCCACGTCTTCCCGACCTACCATCTCGCGACGACACGGGTGGGCCGCCTCGGCCCGGACGCGCTGAACGAGTTGCCGGACGCCGAGGGCCTCAAGACCATCTACGGCGCCAGCGGCAAAGCGATGAAGGAACTGCTCCTCGACCAGTCTCTCCTCTGCGGGATCGGGAACCTGTACTCGGATGAGATCCTCTTCCGCGCCGGCCTCCACCCCAAGACACGCGGGAAGGACCTGTCGCCCGACGACTTCGCCGGTCTGCGCGACGCCATCGGGCAGACCCTCGCCGACGCCCTGCAGGCCAAGCAGCCTGGCGCCCCGCCCTTCGAGCCCCAGGTCTACGGCCGCACCGACGAACTGTGCGGCGTCTGCGGCACGCCCATCGTCCGTCTCCGCCTCGCCAACCGCTCCGCCCACTTCTGCCCGCAGTGCCAACCGCCGCGGCGTTCGGCTTGACCTGGCGAGGGTCGGTCGGTACAATCGGCTCATCCTGGACCCCGGCAGCTCACTGAACGATGCCTCGCACCCGCACCCGGACAGCTCGAACCGACCAGCCTCGCCTTCCCGGCCTGAACGGCAATGGCGCGGGACCGGGTGACAGCGCGTTCACGCTGAACCGCGCGGAGCCTGTGCACCGCTGGGTGCCGTGGATCGCCGGCTTCTCATCGAGCTTCGTGGACGACATCCTGGACCGCGTTCCCGTGGCCGAGGGCCGCGTGCCGACGGTGCTGGACCCCCTTGCAGGGGTAGGAACCACGCTCGTGCAGGCGATGCGGAAAGGCTGGAACGCAGCCGGCTTCGAGATCAACCCCTACGCTGCGTTGGCCTGTCGTGCGAAGCTCCGGATCGCGTCGTACGATCTCCCTGCTTTGCGCGAGGCCGCGGATGCGCTCGCGTCGTACGTTGCGGAGCGGTCAGAGGCCGAGTCCGCGGTTCCCCGGTCCACTCCGCCGCAGGGGTTCCGCAGCCGCGAGCCCTTCTTCAGCCCCAGCATCGAGCGCCAGGTGCTGTTTGCGATGGACTTCATCGCAGACGTGCCGGACGAGACGACCGCCGACTTCCTGCGAGTCGCGCTCGGCGCCACGATGGTCGGCTACTCGAACTACTCCTACGAGCCGAGCCTCGGCCGTCGCGTCTGCGCCGGCAAGGAGCCCATCCTCGAGGCCGATGTGGGCGCCATCCTCCGGGCGAAGCTGGAGGCCATGTGTGACGATGTGGAGCAGTGGCAGGCCTCCGCAGTCGCAGCCCCCGAGGCCCAGGTCCACCTGGAGTCCTACCTCGCCGACGCCTGCCCGGTCGCGCCGAACTCCGTCGATGCGCTCATCACCTCGCCGCCCTACCTGAACAACTACCACTACCCGCGCAACACCCGCCCGCACCTGTATTGGCTCGGTCTCGTCGCCGCGCCCAAGGACATGAAGCACCTGGAGCACGAGAGCTTCGGCAAGTTCTGGCAGACGGTAAGGGCTGGGCCTGAGGTCGAGCTTGAGGTAGACGACGCCGAACTGCACGAGCAGATCGCCGCGCTCCGAGACCGCCACCGGGACCGCGGCGTTTACGGCGGCCACGGCTGGGCGAACTACGCCGCGACCTACTTCAACGATTGCGACCGCTTCTGCGCGCGCACTGCCGAACTCATGCGCCCCGGCGGCCTGGTCGTGATCGTGATCGGCAACAACATCGTCCAGGGCATCGAGTTCCGCACCGACGAGATCCTCGCCCGCCTCGCCGCCCGCCACGGTCTCCAGTGCACCGACATCCACCGCGTCCGCCGGAAGCGGACGGGATCGAGCATCATCAACTCGTCGGTGCGGGTAGGGAAGGCGGGGAAGCGTGTCGAACTCTATGAGAGTGCTGTGGAGCTGACCCAAGCCGCCGTGAGACAGGCTGCAGCGAGGGTCCCGTCTCGCAGTGCGGCGTGAGACGCGCATGAGACGCATACCTCACCCCATCCCGTACCAGGGCAGCAAGCGGCACCTCGCGGCAGCGATCCTGCCCTACGTGCCCGCGGGGCGTCAGCGGTTCTTCGAGCCCTTCTCGGGGTCTGCGGCCATCACGCTCGCAGCTGCGGACCAACGCCTCGCGCAGCATTACGTCATATCGGACGTGCTCGCACCCCTGGCAGAAGTGTGGGGCATGATCGTCAATCGGCCACAGGCGCTCGTGGAGGGGTACGAAGACGTCTGGCTGTCTCAGGTTGATGATCCTGCCGGCACATACAACAGGATGCGCGACGAGTTCAACCGGGACCATGACCCGGTGAAGCTGCTCTACCTGCTGGCGCGCTGTGTGAAGGCTTCGGTGCGGTTCAACCGGTATGGAGAGTTCAACCAGTCAGCCGACCACCGCCGCCTCGGAATGCGGCCCTCGATTCTAGAGCGTGAGGTAGCCGGCGCTCATGCTCTGCTTGCCGGGCGCACAAGCGTCCTCGCGTGCGACTTCCGAGACGTGCTGGCCAAGACGACGCCCCGCGACATAGTCTACATGGACCCGCCCTACCAGGGCACAACGAACGGCAAGGACCAGCGGTACCTCGCCGGGCTCCCCGTAGGGGAACTCACCGAAGCCCTGCGCCGCCTCAACGACAGGCGGGTGCCCTTCCTGCTGAGCTACGACGGCTTCCGGGGCAAGCAGAGATACGGTGAGGACCTGCCCGCCGAACTGGGGCTCAGGAGGGTGCTGCTCAACGCGGGCAGATCGACCCAGGCGACCCTGAACGGCAAGAGCGAGGTCACGGTCGAGTCTCTATACCTTTCGCCCGCTCTCGTGGACACGCTGACCGTGAAGGGCCCAGCTCTACAGCCGCCCGCGTCGTTCCCGGTGTTCGGCCGGGGTAGCGCGGCGGCCCCCAGCAGGGCCGCGAGGGTCATTGCACGCTCCGGGGACCGTACGCCTGCGCGGCGACGGCGCTGGGCGGCCGGACACCCGGCCCGTCGTGGGCCCAACGGCAGGCCGGATGCTCCGCGTTCGGGCCGTCCTCTCGGTAACGCACTGACCCTGAACGGGACGCGCAGAGGTCTTGACAGCGCGTGCAGATCGTGGTAGGATACCCAAACAGATGTTCGCCCGCACCCCCAGGGCGCGGGACCGTCCGACAACGATTCGCCGGGCAGAGATGAGCATCAGCGCCCCGACCCTCCCTGGTCTCGCAGACGAGCCGCGCAACGGTATCGTCAACGTCGCCACCGTACCGATGCGTAGCCCCTTCCGCTACCCGGGCGGCAAGACCTGGCTTGTACCGCGGGTACGCCAGTGGCTGCGTTGCACCAGGAAGCCATTCGTGGAGTTCGTCGAACCGTTTGCCGGCGGTGGCATTGTAGGACTATCCGTTGCCTTCGAGGGACTAGCCCCAAAGGTGCTCCTAGTCGAGCTGGACGAGGATGTGGCTGCTGTCTGGCAGACCATCCTGAACGGCGGAGCCAAGTGGCTCACGGACCAGATCGCCGCCTTCCCGATGTCCCGCGAGGCGATAGAGAGGGTGCTGTCGCAGAGACCCGCCTCTACCCGGGCGCGCGCGTTCGCCACCATCGTGCGGAACAGGGCCAACCGGGGTGGCATTCTCGCCCCGGGCGCGAGCATGATGAAGCTGGGAGAGAACGGCCGGGGCCTGTCATCACGTTGGTACCCTGACACGCTGTGCAAGCGAATACGCGAGATCGCCGCCCTCAGGCACCGCATACGCTGCCTGCAGGGCGATGGTCTGGCCTTGCTGCGGGACAGCGCGGGCCGAGCAGGCGCAGTCTTCTTCATCGACCCGCCCTATACCGTGGCGGGCCGTCGCCTGTACCGGCACAACGACATCGACCATAGCGCGCTCTTCGCGGCGGCCGCGCGCCTGAAGAGCGACTTCCTGATGACCTACGACGACTCACGGGAGATCCGGGAGCTTGCATCCGCCCATGGCCTTGACGTTCGCGAAGTGCCGATGCAGACGACCCACCTACGGCACAAGACCGAACTCCTGATCGGGCGCAGTCTCGACTGGTTCACCGGGTGACCTTCCGGAGCTTCTCCCTGATCCGTGTCTCGAACGTCTCCCGCGTTACCACCTTCGCTGCCGTCAAGCCCTCCACGGCCCGCTCGAGCGTTGTCATGTGGGTGAACGCGGGCCGCAGGTGCATCTCGCCGCCGGTGGCTTCGTAGCGGACCACGAACCAGACGATGTCCGCATTCGACAGGTCAGTGGCCTGGTTCATCGGACCGAGGGCCCGGAAGAAGCCATCGTCGACGACCACGGCCACGCGCCTACCCCACCGGCTCAAGGATGGCACTTTGATCTGGAGCTGAGGGAGGAGACGTTTGGGACCGCTGCTTCGGTAGTCGGGCCGGCGCTTACCCGCCGGGAACGGGAGGGCTGGCCCGGCATGCCCCCGCAGCGCTGCAAACTCCGTGGCCATGGTGTCCCCGGAGAAGTAGACGGCCTGGGTCTCCACCGCACACCACTCCAGCGTAGCCGTGTCAGGACGGACGAGAACGTTGTCTATCCGGCCAACGACGCGGCGCGTTCCCCCCGCTGAACTGCCATCGCGGGCCGCTAGCTGTTCCAGGAATCCTACCTGGCCCAGGGGTACCGCGCAGTCAGTTCCCAACAGCGTCTCCCCTATCCACCGGTAGATCATCCCCTGCTCCTCGAACCGATGCGGACACGTGGTGCAGAGCCCGCCAACCTCGCCCGTTGCGGGCCTGACGTCACCGGACTCACCCATCGCGTAGAGGCGTATCGAGCACACCCCGCCGTCCTTCCCGCAGCGGACGGTGCTGCTGCCGCTACTCCGTGGGAGGCAGACCTGCTTCGGCCGGTCCAGCCTCGGCAGAGCCTGGGCCTCCGCGAACGTTCGGCGTTCAGCCGGTGTGAGTCGGACGAACGACCGGCCATACCATTCGCCGATCCCGTGGCGAGTTCGTTCGTCCGCGCTTGGCGGGCGGGCCATGTGTGTCCCTCCTCCTCAGGGCAGCGACTGCCCGAGGTCTCTGCGGGGGCGACCACCAGAGCCGCCCCCGTTACTGAGTCGTCGCCCTACACCTTCACTTCCTTCCCCGTCTTGCTGCTCTCGTAGACGCCGTCGAGGATGCGCTGCGTGATGAGCGCTTCTTCGGCGGGGACGGGTTCGGGCAGGTTCTTCTGGATGCACTCGACGAAGGCGCGGACCTCTTCGGCGTGGCCGGAGGGGCCGGAGAGGATCTGCGGGTCGGCGACGGTGAGGGCGCCGCACTCCTCGCGGATGAGGCGGAGCGGGGAGCTCTGGACGCCGCCCTTGGTGCCGCAGAGGATCGTGCCGTGGATGTCCTCGGCGAGGTTGAGGGCCCAGCTCGCTTCGAGGACGACGGTCGCGCCGTTCTTGAACTTCACGAGGCCGACGCCGAAGTCCTCGACGCCGTACTTCGCCGGGTCCCAGCCGCCCATGCCGGCGACCTGCGGGCCCGGGCGGGTGCCGATGGGGTTGTAGACCGTGCCGGAGACGGTCTTCGGCTCAGGGAAGCCCATGAGCCAGAGCGTGAGGTCGAGGATGTGCACGCCGATGTCGAAGATCGGTCCGCCGACCGAGAGCTTCTTCGAGGTGAAGGCGCCCCAGCCGGGGATGCCGCGGCGGCGCAGGGCCATCGCGCGAGCGTAGTAGATGTCGCCGATGGCGCCGGACTCGATGAAGTCCTTCATCGCCCGCGCCTGAGGGTTGAAGCGGGCGGTCTGGCCGACCATGAGCTTCAGGCCGAGCTTCCTCGCGGTCTGCAGCATCTTCTTCGCTTCGGCCGCGCTGATCGCCATGGGCTTCTCGACGAGCACGTGCTTGCCGGCGTTGAGGCAGTCGATGGTCGGCTGGAAGTGGTACGTGTTCGGCGTGCAGACGCTGACCGCGTCGATCTCCTCGATCTTCAGCAGGTCCTTCCAGTCCTTGAACTTGTGCGGCACGTTGAACTTCTCCGCCGCCGAGTTGCGCGCGCCCTCGCTCACGTCCGCGACCGCGAGGATTTCGCAATCCGCCAGAGCGGCGTAGCCCGGCATGTGCGCGCCCTGCGCAATGCCGCCTGAACCGATGATGCCGATCCCGAGCTTCTTCTTGGCCATTGAGGCTTCCCCTTTCGATGGAGCGAATGCGCGAGGCGGGTTCGACGCGGAGGCGAGGGCCTCCTCGTCACGGAGGACGGCAGAGGCATACAGGATGGACAGGATGGTGCAGGATAACACCTCACGGGGACCGAAGGGGCGCGCTGTGCGTTGGTACTGCTGGGAGATTGGCTGCCGATGCTACCGATGGTGATGGCTTGCTTGATGTGCCTGCCGCATTGCGGGGCGGCGGGCACCGCACTGCCGGCGCTGGATGACGCGGCGCCCGTCGAGCAGGCGCAGGTGGATCGCTACGACCTGACCGCGACCTATGACCCTTCGCCTGCGGGACAGGTCGCCTTGATTCTCGAGCGTGCTGACGAGCGCAACTTGCTTCTGGTCCGCTCGACGGGGAAGCGCATCGAGATCGTGCGCGTTGCCGATGGTAAGAGCGCGCGGCTCGCGACCGGCGCGGGCGTCAGCGTGACCAACGCTTCGGAGCTGACGGTCCGCCGACGACCGGGGACGGTCGCGGTATTCAGCGGGGACCGCGCGCTTGTGGAGGCCCACGTGGACTTCCGCCCCGGCGCGTGCGGGTCGGTTGCTGGCGCCGCGCGACCGAGCGACTTGCGCCTGCAGGAGATCGGCGAGATCACGCTTGACGACGACTTCTTCGTCGGCGAGCCGCGGGAGGGCCTCTGGGAGAACCTCCTGGGCGCGTTCAAGATCGACATCTACTGGGACCCCAAACAGAAGGTGGACAACCGTCCGATCGGCGCTTGCTGGTTTGCCAACGACGGTCCGGGCGAGCACCTCGCGGCCACGGGCGCGGACTTCTGGGATGACTATGCCTGCGAGGTCTCGGCAAGGCCAGCTGCGGACTCGGCTGTCGGCCTCGCCTTCCGCGTGCAGGACAAGGCCAACTACGCCATCCTAGTGCTCTCGTGCGAGAGCGGGGGGAACACGGCCCGGCTTGTCGAGGTGCGGAACGGCACGGCGCGGACGCTGGCGGAGACACAGGGCGATTGGCCGCCCGGTCATTGGCAGCGGCTGCGAATCGAGGTGGTCGGCCCAGACGCGAGCGCGTTCGTCTCTGGTCAGCCGGCGGGCACGGGCACGCTGAGCGGCGCGCCGAGCGGGCGCGCGGGGGTCTACGCAAAGACGGGGGGCGACTGCCGCTTCGACGACCTGTCAGTAAGGGGGCTGCGTCGTCTCGAGGCGGATGCACAGCCGCAGCCCGCCGGCCCATGGCGATTCGCCCATGGTGCGTGGCAGAGCAAGGGCCAACAGCTCACCTGTCGCGCGGCCAGCACCGCAGTGGCGGTGGCCTCGGTTGGCGAGTGGACCGACGCAGATGTTCGGGCGAATGTGCGGTTGCCTGCCGCGGGCGAGGCGGGGGTCCTGGTGCGCTGGTCGCCCGAGGGCGGGTACGCATTCCTGACGCGGAAGGCCGGCGCCGACCTGTCCTGCCGCCTGGCGCGCGTCGGAGCCGACGGCTCGTTCGAGACGCTGTCGGGGGCCAAGGCGCCACTGACGGCGGAGGGCCCGGCGCTCGGGCTGACATCCTCGGGGCCGGCGCTGAGAGGGTTCGTCAATGGCGTGTGCGTGGTGCGCGCCTGGGACGGCCGCCTCGTCTCGGGGGAGGTCGGCGTCGTGGTGTCTGGTGGGCAGGCGAGCTTCGCTGACTTTGCGGCCAGCGAGCCCAACCCCGAGGACCTGGTCTCCGAACTGCTAGCTGACGGGACGGATCAGTCGCGGCCGGGTGCGGACAGCGAGGTCTTCGAGCCCTTCATCGGGCAGCTATGGCGGCCGGGCTCTGGGCGGGCGGGGCTGACCAGCGTTGACGGAGAGCCGGCGATTGCGCTGAACCACGCGACCCTGCGTTACTACTCTCCCCGCCCAGGCGACGTATCGCTTGCCGCCGACCTCTTACGCACGGATGACCAGCCCGTCTCGCTCACGATCTGCAGCGATGCTACGCGGGAACTCGGCTACTCGCTCACGTTCACCGGGCCCGCGCTGCAGCTTACGCGAAACGGGCAGCCCGTTGCGGAGGCCTCGGCGCCGACGAGGCTCCCACTGTCGCTCTCGCTTCGCCGTGATGGGCCCTTCGTCATCGGCCGTGCCGGCGAAACGGTGGTGAGTTACCGCGACCCTGAGCCACTGCCCTCCGGCGATGCCCTCGTGAGTGCCGCCGGGCAGGCCATAATCGACAACCTTGAACTCGGTGCTGCACACGCGCTGGCCTATCGCTTCGACCGCGTGGAGCCGGATTGGGTCGAGACGTCAGGCGAATGGCTCTTCCACTCGGGCATGGCCTGTATTCCCTGGGATTACTGGCTGACCGGCGATGGACGGGAGACGCCCGCCGTCGCCTGGAACCGCCGCCAGGCCCCCGCTGATCTGTGCGTGCGCTTCGACGTCAGCCAGTACACTGAGGGTTATGAGTCTGGCCAGCACCAGCACTTCGCATACCATGACATCAGCCTCGCGCTGAGCGGCGATGGGGCGGACCTTGACTCAGGCTACCGCTTCCTAGTTGGCGCCGAGGGCGGGCGCGGCACGCGCCTGTTCCGCAAGGGGCAGCTAGTAGCCGAGACTACTGACCCGCGTTTCAGCAGCACCGCTCGCGCGATCGAGGTGATTGCGACCAAGAGCGGCGGCTCGGTGACGCTGTGGCTGAACGGCGTCCAGGCCCTGACGTACGAGGACCCGGAGGCGCTCGGCGCGGGCCGGGTGGCGCTCGGCGTCGAGAAGTGCCGCGCGAACTTCCGCGACCTGTTCCTCTACCGCGATGAGACTTGGACACAGCCGCTCGGAGCAACGGCGTTCTCACCTGAGCCCACGCAGTAGGCGCATGGACCCCTCCGAGTTCATCGAACGGCTTGCGCACTCACCCACGTATCGCGACCAGATCGCGCATGTCGAGGTGATTCCCGCGCGCGAGGCCCGGTACGCGGAGCCTGACGACCCGATGCCGCCCGAGCTGTCCGAGGCCTTGCGGCAGGCGCAGGGCATCGAACGCCTGTGGGCGCACCAGGTTCAGGCCCTGGAGGCGGCGCGGCGCGGTGAGCACGTGTGCGTGGTCTCGGGGACGGCGAGCGGGAAGAGCCTCTGCTACAACCTGCCGATCCTGGAGCGCGGCCTCGCTGAGCCCGATGCGTGCGCGCTGTACCTCTTCCCCACCAAGGCCCTCGCGCAGGACCAGCTCCGGCATCTGCGGGAACTGCACAAGCACTGCCCCGATCTCCCGCTCGCGCAGGCCTACGACGGCGACGTCTCGCAGGGCGGCCGGCAGAAGATCCGGCAGACGGCGCGCCTCATTCTCTCGAACCCCGACATGCTCCATGTGAACATCCTCCCGAGCCACCCGCGCTGGAGCCGCTTCCTGTCGAGCCTGCGGTACGTCGTGGTGGACGAGATTCACGTACTGCGCGGCATCTTCGGCTCGCACTGTGCGCACCTGTTCCGGCGGCTGACGAGGCTGGCTCAGAGATACCAGGAGTCAGGGCCGCAGTTCATCTGCTGCTCGGCGACGATCGGCAACCCGCGGGAGCACGCGGAGGCCCTGATCGGGCAGGACGTCACGCTGATCGACGACGATGGCTCCCCGCAGGGGCGGCGCTTCTTCGTGTTCTGGAACCCGCCGGTCGTGAACCCACAGACCCAACGCCGGCGTAGCGCGCATGTCGAGGCCGTCGAGCTGCTGGCCGATCTCGTGCGGTCCGGGTTCCGCACCATCGCGTTCACCAAATGGTGGGGCGCGACGGAGTTGGTGGCGCGGTATGCGCGGGAGACGCTGCAGGGCGATGGGCTTGCAGAGAAGGTCGAGAGCTATCGGGGCGGTTACCTGGCCTCGCACCGAAGGGACGTGGAGAAGCGGCTCTTCCACGGCGATCTGCGCGCCGTGGTCAGCACGAACGCGCTGGAGCTGGGCGTGAACATCGGCGGCCTGCAGTCGGCGCTGATTCTGGGCTTCCCCGGGACGATCTCCGCGACCTGGCAGCAGGCGGGGCGCGCCGGACGCGGGGCCGAGGACTCCCTGGCGATCCTGGTCGCCTACGACACCGCGATCAACCAGTACCTGATGAACTTCCCGGCCTACTTCTTTGCGAAGGAGAATGAGAAGGCGCTCATCGCGCCGCGCAATCGGCACATCCTCGCGCAGCAGCTCGCCTGCGCCTGCCACGAGCTGCCGCTCCAGAGGCGCGAGCTGGAGACGTTCGTCGCGGGCAAGGTGACCGGGCACCTGCCGACGCGGGACATCGAGGCGCTCCTGAAGCGGGAGCAGGCGGCCTTGCGCGCGCACGC
>VGFC01000099.1 GCA_016869045.1 Armatimonadota bacterium | reverse complement strand
GGGTTAGGGTGCTGCAACATCACCTGGCTTCGCACGATCCACAATGGGGGCATGAACTTCGGCTTCTACGACGGCCACTGCAAGTGGATGAAGCTTGGCGCGACGATGGGCCCACTGGCCGCCGAGCCTGACCCGGGGTACCTGTGGGATCAGCCGGGCTGGACCGGGTACGATGGGGGCCGGGTGAACTGCGTCAAGAACCGCTACCGCTCGGACTACTCCGTCAACTGGGAGCCGAGGTACAAGTAGCGCCTCTCGGCCGTGACCGCCGTACAACAGGCCTTGGGGCGGAGGCTCTCCCTCTCGTCTCGAGGAAGTACGCTGGCACGAGCGGCGGCAGGGGCGGTGGGGATGCCAGCGCAAACGCGCAAGGTCCCGGCCCACTGCCGGAGGGGCGCGATGACCCGATCGGGGCCCGTGGCGTTTGCGGGCCCCGGTGTCATTCACGTGCCCCTGGCCGCCGGTGGGCTGCCCCCAGCGACTCCCCGAGGCCCATCCTCCGATCTCCCGCCGTGGCTTCCCCGCGGGCGAGCAGCAAGCCCGCGCCCCTCCACCCAACGGGCAATCGGGCCGGTACCCCTGGTCGGAAGCGAAGCGGAGACACCATGCCGGTCCCCCGGGCCCCCGACGGACTGACGTTGCGTTCGCGTTCTGCCCGCCCAGGATGGGAGGGAGAGCGACGCCCGCGGTTGGTCTCCTGACAACGGCCCGTGTGGAGCACACCCAGACAGCAACAGACTCCGGTGAGCCATTCACCGCTCACCGAGGAGGTGAAGTGAGCCGCCTTGCCGCCCGATGTCGGTTACTTGCCCGAGGGCGCCGGTCCTCCGGGAGGCGTGCCCATCCCGGGCTGGCCGCCCATGGCCGGGTTCCCGCCCACTTGCCCGGCCTTCTGCTTCTGCTGCATCTCCATCATGTTCATCTGCGAGTTCTTCATTATCTGCTTCTGCTCATCGGGCGTCATGGCCTTGGCGCCACCGCCCTTCGGCTTGAGGAACACGAAGTACCCCACCGCCACGACGATGATAACCACCACCAGAATCACGACGATCGCCACAGCGGGCGACAGGCCCTGCTTCATGGCTGCACCTCCCGGGGTTTGCGCGGCGAGCACCCCAGAGGGGCGCTGTGGTCCGCCACGTTGACAGCGTTCCAGTACATTCGCCGGCCCCGCGCGTTTCCCCTTTTTCCGAAGTTTCTTTCCGGGGGAAGAAGGACTCCCCGCCTCGCCGGGCGAAGCATCTGATTGTGAGCTACATCACACCGCGTCGATGGTCGTACCGGTCGCCGTTCGGCAACCGAATCAGCCCAAGGAGGCAGGCCAAATGACACGTCGCGGTCGGGGCTTTACGTTGATCGAGTTGCTGGTCGTCATAGCGATCATTGCCATCCTGGCGGCGATCCTGTTCCCGGTGTTCGCTAGAGCCCGGGAGAAGGCGCGTCAGGCGAGCTGTCAGTCCAATCAGAAGCAGAACGCCCTGGGTCTGCTGATGTACGCGGCGGACTACGATGGGAGGATCATGTCGCCCCGCCAGGGAAAGGGGGACGGCAGCTGCGGCAACGCGCCGTACAGGACGTGGAGGGTGGTACTCCAGCCGTACGTCAAGAACCAGCAGTTGTTCACGTGTCCCTCCCTGGAAGGCGGAGGGGAGGTCGGGTGGGGCGGCCTGGCGCCGGGCGGCGATTTCCCGAGCACGTACGGCCTCAACAACCGGTTCTGCGGGTGCTGTGGCCTCAGGCGGTGGGCGAAGCTGGACAACATCACCGAGCCCGCGCAGATGATCATGGTCGGGGAGAGCATGATCGCGGACACCGATCCCTGGTGCCACTGGCAGGACAACGGGAACTGCTTCCGGGTGCCGCACAACGGCCTGACCAACTACGGCTTCTGCGACGGACACGTAAAGGCGATCAAGCCGGGCGCTACCGTGGACCCGGTGTGGCTGTGGCTGCGGTACAACGCGGCGGATGCCAGCGGGGGCGGTGAGCAGATCCCGTCGTGGTCGAACGACCGACGCGTAGACGCCAGAAACCGGCTGCCCATCTACCTGTCGAGGCACCCGGAAGCCCGGTGAGGCTGCCAGCTGGCGGCCAAGGCGTATGAGTCCACCGAGATCACCGGATGTACCGGTCGCCCTTGGGCGACCCTATCACACCAAGGAGGACGCCAGATGATACGTCGGAGTCGAGGCTTCACACTGATCGAGCTACTGGTCGTCATCGCGATCATCGCCATCCTGGCGGCGATCCTGTTCCCCGTCTTTGCGAGGGCGCGCGAGAAGGCGCGCCAGGCCTCGTGCCAGAGCAACCTCAAGCAGCTCATTCTGGCCACCCTGATGTACGCGACGGACTACGACCAACGCTACCCGGTAGGACGAACCTGGTGCAATCAGAACGATGTCAACCGCAACTACCAGTACTACCAGCTGGTCCAGCCATATGTGAAGAACTGGCAGCTCTTCGCCTGCCCGAGCTCCACCAGGCAGTGCGCAAACGGCTCGATCCCCCATCACGGCGTCAATGACATGATCAACGCTGGCAAGATCCCCAACACGTTCCAGCTCAGCTACGGGTACAGTGAGAATCTCTGGAACTCCTGGCGGGCGGGCGTGGACGCCGGGTTCTGCGGAGCGCTGACTGCCGGGCGCTCTCAGGAGAGCGGGCGCCCGACCCCGGCGTCATTCGTCTTGTTCGCCGACGCCGCGGGGCTGGTAAACAGCGGCTGGCGCATCGGGTGGGCCAACGAGTGCGGAGTTGGCTGCAATGCGCCGAGACAGATTGATGCCAACACCCGCCACAACGGCGGCTCGAACGTCGCCTTCCTGGATGGGCACGTGAAGTTCACCGCGGCGCGACAGTGCGTCACGAACTGGGACACCGGGCAGTGGACCCAAGGCTGCGGGTGGTGGGGCAATGGGCGTTGGTAGAGACCTGCCGCCGGGCGGGTCGGCCAGATATTCGTGCGCGACAAACAGGGAGGGTCCGTCATGAAGGTAAGTCCGGCCGTAGCCGTCGTCGTCATCGTGGTCGTGGTGGTGATCGCCGCCGCCATTGGGTGGCACTACATGGGCAAGAAGGGTGGTGGTGGCGGAGCGGGCCCGCAGACGCCTGACCAGGTCAAGGCCCAGATGCAGGAGGGTGGCATGGGGTCCGGCATGCCCGGAGAGAAGGCGGGCAAGGGCGGACCCGGCAGCGGCGGGATGGCGGCCCCTGGGTCCCAGACGCCGCCTGCCGAAGGGGCCACTGAGAAGACCGGAGAGGGCGCAGCCACCGGCTCCCCGGCGCCGCCTGCCGAAGGGGCCACCGAGAAGACCGGAGAGGGCGCAGCCGAAGGGACGAAGTAGGCCGCCGCACGCGCTCAAGGCGCGAATGCAGTTCCAAGGGGGCGCCGCCATTCCCTGCTTGGTAGCAGGGCAGGCGGCGCGCTCCGTGCGGTTCTAGACAGGAATCCGCGATTCTCGTCCGAGCCGTTCCCGTGTAGAGGCGCCATTCATGGCGCCCTGGAATCGATATCGCGGGTTCCCATATAGTACCTACGCGATCTGCGGGTGAATTGCGCCGACGGCCGGACGCCCGGCCGTCGGCGTTGCGTTTCCGGGTGGTCCGCGGCTGCAGGCAGGCTCCGTCCCGCGGAACACGGAGCGCTCGCGACGCCAAGGCCCGGAGTTGCCGCCGCGCGACCATGGCCCCAGGTCTCTTCAACCTCGGGTACAGCGCCGTGGCCTTCGTCACCCGGTGCCCCATGCCGATCTTCGCGTGGTGGTGAGACGGAAGGTCTCGGGTCTCGCGTCTGAGGTCTCAGGTTGAACGACAGGAGGGTTGGGATGCTTGGCATCGTGATCGGGCTGATGGCAGGGGCGACCTGGGCGCAGGCGACCGTTGACGCCGGCGAGCCGTTCGGAGCGCTGCCGCTGATCGACGAGGTGAACTGCGCCGACCCGGCGGACTCGCATGAGTTCGTGTGCGATCCCCCGGACGCCACGGCCATCGAGACGCTCCTCGGTAGGCCGTGCCGTGTGCTGAAGCCCTCCGAGGCGGCGTCCTTCTTCACGTACCGGGTCGGGCAGGGCAAGGGCCTGAAGCCGGGCGCCTGCTACGTGCTGTCGGTGGAGTACCCCGAGGACCGAGCGCGCTCCATGTTCGTCGGCAACCGGGGCTGTGAGACGATGCTGGGCTTCGCGACCGGGGCGGCCGTCGGCGACGCGCTGCACGGGAAGTACACCACGAGCAACCCCGAGTCGCTGCGCTATCCGCTCTCCGGCAAGTACCAGACGTGGCAGACGGCCTTCTACCTGCACGACCGGTTCCCGGACCTCAACCAGCCGCGCGGCGAAGGCCCGCGGCCGATGCTGCCCGCCGATGGCTTCTACGTCGTCATCTCCCAGTCTCGCGCGGCCAACGACCCACTTTCAGCAGGGGCGGCGGTCTCGCAGATTCGCCTGTTCGAGGTTCCTGAGCCAGAGCGCCTGTGGCTCGACCTGAAGCTGCCCCCCGCCCCCCTCCCCAGGCGGCACGTCTTCTACCGCGAAGAGATGGCCGACGGTGTGGTCCAGAGCCGCGACGAGACCCAGCGCGGCGTCACGGACGACATCGCGTGGTTCGAGTACAAGGCGCGGCTGATGCGCTTTTGGGGCTTCAACACGTACTGCAAGGACCTGCTGGAGTTCGGCCACAACCAGGGCTGGGACAGCGGGCCGTACGGGGGAACGGACTGGGTGAACCAGTCGCAGACGCCCGACCGCTGGCCCAAGATCCTGGAGCGAATCGGCAAGTACGGCCTCGACGTGCTGCCCTACTACGAGTACGCGGGGAGCGTCGGGCAGAAGTCTCTCGGCATCCGGAAGCGCTGCCGCCCGCTCACCCGCGACGATGCGTACACGCACATCAGCTGGAGCGAGATCGCGAACGCGGACGTGACCGACCCGGACACGCTCGCCGACGCGAAGAAGGTGCTCGATTGCACGATCCTGCGCTACCAGCGGGATGCGCGCTTCCTGGGCGCGTGGCTCCGCACGCGACCCAGCCACATCCCCATCGGCTTCGGCGAGGCGGACCTGCTGCGGTTCGGCTGGGAGGTCAACGACGGCGTCGCCGTCACCCGCGAGCAGCTCAAGGCCGACCCCGCGCTGCTCAGGCGCTACTACGACTGGTGGTTCGCCCACCGGCACGACTTCCTCGTCGCCCTTCGCGACTACCTGCGGCAGTGGGACAACCCCGAGGCGGTCATCCTGTTCACCCCCGACACCAGCGAGGCGGGGTACTCTCTCCAGAACGGCGGCCTGGTGACCGACGACACGGCGACCTGGCAGGCGCTTGTGGGGCAGCCCGGCCAGGAGAAGCTGAAGGTCCGGCCCTGTGAGGAGGTCGTTCGGGCCGGGGAGTACCTCACCTCGATGCTCGCGCCGCACTTCAACTGGGGTGACTGGGAGTGGCAGCACTCCTGCCCGGAGCCCGACCCCGCGCGCTACCGCGACACCGAGGGCGTGATGCTCACGTACTCGATGAGCCGCGCGTACACGGTGGCGGCACCGGAGGCCTTCGAGGCCTTCCGCACGCCCGGGGGCCTCGCAGCGGTGCGCCACTACTTCCTGAACGAGCACGAGATGAACGAGAAGCTCGGCTACTTCGTAGGCGACATGGAGCGCGCCGGCCCGTGCTGCATGGCCATCGAGGCCCGCGCGATGGCCAACGGCGACCCGCGCTACCTGGGCTACCTCGCGTCGAACTGCTTCAACCGGGGCTTCCCGCAGTACGTCCGCCGCTTCTGCGCGGCGTTCCTCGCGCTACCCGCGCTGCCGAGCACCGTCCTCGCAGGAGCGAGTGACGACCCGGAGGTCGTCGTGCGCCGGATCGACACGCCGGGTCAGGGGACCTACTTCGCGGTGGTCAACACGGGTCTGAGCGGGAAGGCGAAGGTGACCCTCGAGGTACCCGTGGAGGGCGCGGTCGAGGATGCGGCAAGCGGCCAGACGCTCCCCCGTGAGGGAGGAAGGCTCACGCTATCGCTCGATGCGTGCGAGCTGCGGTCCCTGCATGTGCGATAGTGCCCTGTCAGCGGGCCCCCGCCGCCTCCACCGTCGCAGCCCGCAAGAACAGCGTCCCTCCCCGGGGCCTCACGACAACTGCGCCGTCCTGCACTTGTGGCCGTGATGGGCGTCCGATGTGGTCGATGATCTCGGCCTCGCCTGAGACGCGGAAGGTGGCCTCGGCGTCGCCCCACAGGACCACGACTTCCTCGCCCGCGCCGGCGAACTTCCCGGCCTGCAGGCCCGGCAACGGCAGCACCTCGACGAACCGCTTGCCGTCCAGCAGGTGCGCCACGGCGCTCTGGGCGCACACGGCGGGCACTGCTGAACCATCCGGACGGGCGAGCGTGTAGTCGTCCACATGCGCAGCGTACGGGTCGCACCACGCGAGGACATCCACGCGAGGGTCGCTCAACCCGACCGCCGCCATGCGGATGAGCGAGTCGCACTGACCCCGGGCACCGTCGAAGGGGAAGCAGCGCCGCGCGCCGATCTCGCCCCACCAGAACCGCTTCTCCAGGCCCTTCCTGGCCAGCACCTCGGAGTAGGCGTCCACACCGCCCTTCGACCACCCATCGAGGTCCGCGCCGAAGCCGAACCTCGGTATGGGGTACGTGTGCACATCGACCGCGTCGTGGTAGCCGATCGCGCCGGCGTCCACGAGTTGCGTGAACAGCTGATCCGCCGCCCGGCAGAAGGAGGCGCCGACGAAGCGCGCCTCGGGGTCGGCCCGCCGCATCTCCTCGGTCAGCAAGCGGGCGACATGCGCGTAGACCTCGGGCTTCATCGGCGTGCCGTCGAGTTCGTTGTAGGACTTCCACGTGCGGATGTGGTCCTTGAACCGCATCACCGTGTTGTAGGCGTAGCGCCACACGGTGCTCTCATACTCCGGCGAGTCCCATTCCGGCAGTGGACACCACATCCAGATGAAGAGCTGCTTGGGCGTCAGCGTCAGCTTCGGGTTCATCTCGGCCGGCCAGCCGGCGTCGAGGTCGCCGACGAACTCGACGTTGTGCTGGGCAGCGAGGTCCAGGAGTTGGTCGAACTCGGGCCGGTAGTCGGTGCCCGGCTTGTAGCCCTCCGTCCACCAGGAGGCGCAGAGGCCGAGGTTCCGGTTCAGCCCGATGCGCGAGAGCCACGGGATGTACCCGCGCCAGTCCACGCTGGACATCCAGTAGAAGGCGCTCGAGAGCTTGCGGGGGACCTCGCCGCCTGCGATGGGTCCCCGAACTACGGCGATCCCGACGGGATCGAAGCGCCGGACGACCTGCCCCGCCTCGTTACGCAGGAGGCCGTGGATCGTGTAGAAGCCCAGCGGCCGCAAACCCAGGTTGATCGGTACGGTCGCGGGCGACGCGAGGCTGTACGCGACCGGCTGCGAGCCCTGCGTGAGCGGTGCGTCGTCGTAGTCGAACGCCTGCCACTCGAACACCCGCCGGTTCGGCGCCTGATCGAAGTCGGTGCAGTCCACGCCGAAGCGCGCCTTGCGCGTCTCCGGGGACATGACGGAGAAGACGAGGTTGAGCGAGGCCTCCTCGGAGGGCAGGAAGGTGCAGCGGGGGCGGGACGGCTCGACGCGCAGCTCGGTGAGCTGCCCGAGGCTGCGGCCGGACTCCGGGGCGATCTCGCCAGGCGCGCGGTCCGGGTCGCTCAACGTGATCTGCAGGCCGGGAACGGGCCCTCCGTCGTCCGTCGCGAGGCCAGCTTCAAACCACCAGCCCTGGCCGAACTGCGGCTCATCGGCGCGAGGCGCGCAGACCTTCAGTAGCAACCGACGGGGCTTTGGCCCAAGCTCGACGGGATCGCCGGAGGCTACGGGCTTCCCATCCACCCAGGCGCAGAGCCGGTAGACGGTGGCAAGGCGGAGCTTCGCGCGGACGGGCTGAGGAGTCGAGAGATAGGCGCTTGCGTAGGCGCACCCCCACGGCCAGCCGAAGTCCGTGTGGCCCTTGAAGGCGCCCTCCGACTCGAGAGCCACACGCGGTTCGGGCGAGGTGAACCGACGCCAGCGCGTGTCGATGACCATGTCGAGAGGGCACAAGTGGACCGCGTCACCCTCAGCCGGGTACAGGTGCGCTTCGGCCTCGGGGCCCTGCATCGCGATTCCCGCCAGTCCAGGGAATGCCCCGCAGATCAGCCACTCCCGGAGGGCGGTCGCGTCCTGAGCCGCGGCCGAAGCCGCGAGGGTGAGGCAGAGGGCAAGGTAGCTGAGACGCTTCATGTGACTCACCTGGACCGGTTCAGCTTCACCACAAAGGCATCGCCCGCGGCGTCGGCGGGCTTGCCGCGGAGGGCGCCGGGGGTCGTCTGGAAGTCCGGCGACGACGTGTTGCCAACGAGGTACATCTCGCCCTTCGGCCCGAACGCCAGGCTGCGGATCATCTCTTCCCCGCTCCCGCCGACGTAGCTGCAGTAGATGAGACCCGAGGCATCGGGCGAGAAGGCCGCGAGCAGGCCGTCCTCCTTGCCGCCGCCGAAGGTGCTTTGCAGGGCGTCCGGCGTGACGGCCAGGTCAGAGGAGCCGGTGCTGCCGACGACCCAGAGGTTGCCCTCGGCATCGGGCGTCGGCATGAGCAGGTTCTCGCCGGCTGAGCCGCCGAGCAGCGTCGAGAAGACGAAGCGCGTTCCGTCCGCCGAGAGCCGCGTCAGGAAGCCGTCTCCCGGCCCGCGGCGCGCGGGCTGGAATGCGCCCGGCGTGGTCGGGAAGTCTGCTGACCCGTTCCACCCGGCCAGCAACAGGTCGCCCTCCGGGAAGAGCCAGGGGCGGTGCTCAGCGAACTCGTTCCCGCTGCCGCCGAGGTACGTCGCGTAGAGCAAGCGGCTCGCGTCGGGGGTGAGCTTCGCCAGGTAGCAGTCCGACTGCCCGCCGGCCCGGCCCTGCGCCGCGCCGGGCGTGACGGGGAAGTCGGCCGACTTCGTGTGCCCCGCGACGTACAGGCAGCCCGCGGCGTCGATCCTCACGCCCATGATCGCGTCATCCTCGCCCGTGCCGCCGAGGTAGGTGGCGAACACGAGACCCGATCCGTCCGCCTTGAGCTTGGCAATCGTGGAATCGCGCGGGCCGTTGAGGGCCGGCTGGATGACGCCCGGTGTCGTCGGGAAATCCGGCGAGTCGCTGGTGCCCACGACAAGCACGTTCCCTGTCTCGTCGATCGCGAGACCGCCGCGCGGGGAGTCGCCCCGCGAGCCGCCGATGTACGTACACCAGAGCAGGCGCTTCCCGTCGGGCGACAGCTTGGCGATCACCGTATCCGAGTCGCCGCCGCCGTACTTCGCCTGGAAGCAGCCGGGCGTGGTCGGTACGTCAGGCGAGCGGCTGTTGGTGGCGACGACGATGTTGCCGTCCGGGTCCAGGAGGAGCCCGTAGGTGTTCCGTTCCTGCTTCGACCCGCCGAAGTACGTCCCCCAGACCAGCGACTTCCCATCAGGGGCCAGCCGCGCCAGGAAGCAGTCCCCGCCGTAGATGCCCGGGTTGCCGAGCTTGGGGTCGTCACCCGCGTACTTCGGCTGGAGCACGCCCTCGGTGACCGGCATGTCCGCCGACATGGTCTGCGCGCCGACAAGCACCGATCCGTCAGCGTAGGGGATAACCTCCCGCGCCTGGTCCCACCCACTGCCGCCCAGGAGGGTGCAGTAGACCGTGTGGAAGCGCGGCGTACCGGCCTGCGCCTTGGGGGCTCCGTGTGCAACGAGGAACAGCGAGACGGCCACGCACACAGCGGCGATCGCGACGAGGGGCAAGGCTCTCATCGTCCGCACCTCCCGGGCCTAGACGTCCAGGATGAGCCTGACCTCCAGGAGGTCGCCTTCTTGGCGGATGTGGAGGTCGTGGTACGTGGCGGCCTTTGGTAGGCCCCTTATTCGGTCGTCGAGGTCGGTCGGATGGGCGAAGCCCACTCGGCCGCGCAACTCCGAGGCCTCGGCGTGCGGACAAGATGTCCGCGCTCCGACCACGCCGCTCGGCTCATCCACCTCCACGGCCACCGGCAGCCCGCCGCGGGACTCCCACTCCGCGAGCAACTCCTTCACGAACCGCACCAGCAACCGCTCGGGCTCCTCGGCCGAGGCCTCGATGGCCACCCACTCCTCGGCCGCGAGCCCCTCCGTCTCGCCGATGAGCGCAATCGTGCCTCGGCAGGCGTTGACGATCAGCTCCCTCAGGTCCCGGCCCCGCGCAACGAGCGCGAGGTCGGCCGTGTGCTCGGCCTCCTCGAAGGGGACGAAGGGGGGCTGACTCATGCCTCGACCTCAGACGTGTCCCCTCTCCCCCTGGGAGACGGGCAGGGGTGAGGGCTACTCCTCCGTCTCCTCCGTGCGGATCACCTTCGCCACGGCCCGCACGGCATCACCCTCCCCGAGGTTGACGACCCGCACCCCCTGGGCGACGCGGCCGGTCTGTCGGATCTTGTTGACCGCCATGCGGATCGCGATCCCGTTGGCCGTAATGCACATGACCTCATCGTCGTCGTCCACGACATTGACGCCGACCACGCGACCCGTGCGGTCGGTTACGGCGACCGTGAGGATGCCCTGCGAGGTGCGGCCGATCTGGCGGTACTCGTCGAGGGCGGTGCGCTTGCCAAGGCCCTTCTCGCAGACCACCAGGAGGTCTCGCCCGTCCTCGGGATCGACCGCCTCGGCGCTTACCAGTCGGTCGCCCCTCTGGAGCTTCGGCCCGCGGACACCTCGCGCGGAGCGACCCGTTGAGCGAACCGTCCCCTCGGCGAAGCGGATGGCCTTGCCCTCGCGCGTCGCGCAGACGATGTCCTGCTCACCGTCGGTCCACAGGACCCACTGCAGCCGGTCGCCCTCCTCCAGCCCGATCGCCTGGATGCCCTTGGTCTTGAGCGGCGTGTCGTACGCCTCCAGGGCCGTCTTCTTCAGGTACCCGCCCTGGGTCACCATGAACAGGAAGCCGCCCTTGTCGAAGGACTCGACGGGAATCCACGCCGTGACCCGCTCCTGCGGCTCCAGCGCCAGGAGGTTGATGATCGGCGTCCCCTTGGCCTGGCGGCTGCTCATGGGGATCTCGTAGGCCTTCAGGCGGTAGATGCGCCCCTGGTCGGTGAAGAAGAGGATCAGGTGGTGCGTGGTCGCGACGAAGATGTCCTGGGTGCTGTCCTCTTCCTTCTTGCTCAAGGCCAGGATGCCCCGCCCACCGCGCCGCTGCGTGCGGTACGTGCTGACGGGCAGGCGCTTGATGTACCCGTCGCGGGTGATGGTGACGCACATGTCCTCTTGGGCGATCAGGTCCTCGACCGAAATGTCGTCGGCCTCGCCCGGGATGATGACCGTGCGGCGCTCGTCGCCCAGCTTGCGCTTCACGTCGCGCAGCTCTTGCTTGATGATCTCCGACTTGCGGTCCTCGGAGCCGAGGATCGCCCTATACTCGGCGATGCGCTCCTTTAGGTCCTTCAGTTCGGCGGCGAGTTCGTCGTGGGAGAGCCGGGTGAGCTGTCCGAGCTGCATGTCGAGGATGGCGTTCGCCTGGCGCTCGGAGAAGCCGAACTTGCTCATCAGCCCCTCGCGCGCCTCGCCGCGGTTGCGGCTGGCGCGGATGAGGGCCACGATGGCGTCGATGTTGTCGATCGCCTTCAGCAGCCCCTCGACGATGTGCGCGCGGTCCTCGGCCTGCTTCAGCAGGAAGCGCGTGCGCCGGGTGATCACATCCCGCCGGTGCTTGAGGTACTCAACGATGAGTTCCTTCATGCTGCAGCGGCGCGGGACCAGCGTGCCGCCGATGGGGATCAGCGCCAGCATGTTCACGGCGAAGGACGTACGGAGGAGCGAACGCTTGTAGAGCTGGTTCAGGACGACGTTCGGGTTCGCCTCGCGGCGCAGCTCGATGACGACCCTCATGCCCTTGCGGTCCGACTCGTCCCGCACCGCGGCCAGGCCGTCGATCTTCCGGCGCTCGTGCAGCTGCGCGATCTGCTCCAGCAGCGAGGACTTCGCGACCTGGTACGGCAGCTCCGTCACGATGATGGCGTGGCGCTCGCGGCCGATCGGCTCGATGGTCGCGCGGCCCTGCATGACGACCGACCCGCGGCCCGTCTCGAAGTACTCCTTGATGCTCTTCATCCCCAGGATCAGGCCGGCGGTGGGGAAGTCCGGTCCGTGGATGTACTTCATCAGCCCGGCGGCATCGATCTTGGGGTTCTCCAGCACGGCGATGCAGGCGTCTACCGTCTCCCCGAGGTTGTGAGGCGGGATGTTCGTGGCCATCCCGACCGCGATGCCGGCCGTGCCGTTGGCCAGAAGGTTGGGCACCCGCGCGGGGAGGTAGACCGGCTCCTGGATCGTCTCGTCGTAGTTGGGCTGCGTATCGACGGTCTCGAACTTCAGCTCTTCGAGCATCTCGACCGCCGAATGCGAGAGGCGCGCCTCAGTGTAGCGCATCGCACCCGGCGGATCGCCGTCCACCGAGCCGAAGTTCCCGTGAGGATCGACCAGGGGGTAGCGGGCGTTGAAGTCCTGCCCCATCCGGGCGAGGGTCGGGTAGATGACCTCTCCGCCATGGGGATGGTACTTGGACTGCGTCTCCCCGCAGATCCCGGCGCACTTGCGGTGCTGCACGTTCGGCGCCAGGTTCATGTCGTTCATCGCGACCAGGATGCGCCGCTGCGACGGCTTCAGACCGTCGCGCACATCCGGCAGCGCGCGCGCCACGATGACCGACAGCGCGAACTGCATGAACGAGTCGGTCATCTCCTGCTCGATTGGGAGCGGCTCGATGTGCTCCAGCATCTCATCGGCTTCAGGCATCAGTGGGTCTCCTCACGTGCGGTAAGGCAACGGAAGCGGGAAGATTGGAGGACTGGAAGAACGGCGAAGAACGGCACGACCAACCTTGCGCTACGCCCACAGGTCGAGGTCCTTCGTCTCTTTGGCGTGCTGGGCGATCCACTCGCGGCGCGGCTCGACTTTGGGCCCGTAGGCGAGGTTGATCACCCGGTCGGCTTCGGCGGCATCGTCCATCGTGACCTGCATGAGCATGCGACCCTTGGGGTCCATGGTGGTGTCGGCCAGGTCGTCAGCCTGCATCTCCGACAGACCCTTGAAGCGGTACACGTTCGACTTGCGCTTGCCGAGCCGCTCCACGAGGCCCTTCAGCTCGTCGTCATCCTGAGCATAGAGGGTGTCGCCGGCGGCCTTGATGCGGTACAGGGGCGGCCGGGCAATGTAGAGGTGGCCGCTGAGGATGAGCGGCTGGAGGTAGCGGAAGAAGAACGCCAGGATCAAGGTGCGAATGTGGGAGCCGTCCACGTCCGCGTCGGCCATGATGATGACCTTCTCATAGCGGAGGCGCGAGATGTCGAACTGCGACTTGCCGTTCTCCCCCTCGTCCCCATTGTCTCCGTTCATGTCCATGTCGATCCCGGTGCCGAGCGCGGTCACCATCGCCCGGACCTCCTGGTTGTCCAGGACGCGATCGACGCGGTTCTTCTCGACGTTGATGATGACGCCACGCAAGGGCAGGATGGCCTGGAAACGCGCGTCCCGCGCCTGCTTGGCGTTGCCGCCCGCGGAGTCGCCCTCCACGAGGAACAGCTCCGACTCCTTGGGGTCGCGCGAGGAGCAGTCCGCCAGCTTCCCCGGCATGCCCGCACCGTCTAGCGCGCTCTTGCGGACGGTCTCAGCCGCCCGCTTCGCCGCATCGCGCGCCCGCGCGGCCATCATCGCCTTGCCCGCGATCGCCTTGGCGACGCGCGGGTTCTCGTCGAAGTACTGCTGGAGCTGCTCGTAGGCGACGGAGTACACCAGGCCTTGGACCTCGCTGTTGCCCAGCTTGGTCTTCGTCTGGCCCTCGAACTGCGGATGCAGGAGCTTGAGGCTGAGGACGGCGCGGATGCCCTCCATGACCTCCGCGCCCTCGAGCCGCCGGTCGGACTTGCGGTCCTCCTTCAGCAGTCCGCTCTTGAAGGCGTAGTCGTTCACGACCTTCGTCAGCGCCGCCCGGAAGCCCGTGACGTGCGTTCCGCCCTCGGTGGTGTTGATCGCGTTGACATACGAGAAGACCTCGTCGTCGTAGCGATCCGTGTACTGGATCGCCACTTCGACCTCGGTCTCCTCGCGCTCGGCATGGAAGTAGATCGGCTTGTGCAGCGTGGTGTTGACCTCGTTGACGTACACCACGTACTCGGCGATTCCGCCCTTGTGGTAGAAGGTCTCTTCCTTCTCCTTGCCGGGTCGCTCGTCCCGCAGGATGATCTTCACGCCGCCCGCGAGGAACGACAGCTCCCGCAGCCTGCGCGCCAGTCGCTCGTAGCTGAAGGTCGTGACGGAGAAGACCTCCGGGTCGGGCCAGAAGGTCACCTTCGTGCCGGTGCCGCGGGCCTTGCCGATCTTCTTCAGATCGCCCGCGGGCGCGCCGCGCTTGTAGGTCTGCTGCCACCGCACGCCATCGCGGCAGACCTCCACCTCGAGCTTCTCCGAGAGCGCGTTCGTGCACGACACGCCGACGCCGTGCAGGCCGCCGCTGACCTTGTAGACGCCGCCCCCGAACTTCGCGCCCGAATGGAGCGTGGTCATGACCACTTCGACGCCGGGCCGCTTCTCCGTGGGGTGCATGTCCACCGGGATGCCGCTGCCGTCATCCTCGACGGACACCGCGCCGTCCGCGCGGACAACCATCGTGATGACCTTGCAGTGCCCCGCGAAGACTTCATCGATGCTGTTGTCAACGACCTCGAAGGCGATGTGATGCAGCCCTGTCTCACCGGTCGAGCCGATGTACATGGCGGGGCGGCGACGAACCGCCTCGAGGCCCTTGAGTACTTTGATCTCTTCTGCGGTGTAGCGGGTCTCGGCCATTGCTGTGTGTCATCCTCGCTGCAGGTTGGCTGACGAGCAGGCTGGCGGCGTAACGGGGCGCGACCAGCTATGGCGCTTCCGTTTTGGGCAGCGCAGACGGCGCCCCAGGGGCGCGAGAAGCGACGCTGAAGACCGTGCTCAGGAACGGCGCGGGGCTCGGCGGCAAACGGCGCCCACCTCGGGTCGGAATCCCCTCTATCTAGCCCCCCACATGGTAGCAGAATCGGCCCCGAAAGTCAAGGATTCCGAGGCCTCCGACCAGGCCCTGAACCAGGAAGGTGAGCCCCGAATCTGCGCAAGTTCCGGACCTGAAGCTTGAACAGACCTCTGCTGGGGTCACATCTTAAAATTTTGATCTTCTACCGGCTCCTGCGAGGGCCGTCCGAAGGCGGGCCAGAGCCGGCCTGCGCTGCGAGGGAGGGAAGCTTGGGCGGGAGACGAAATGCTCACCGATTCGTGTGTCTCACAACGCTCTCTGCGGCCGCCCGCGCCGCGAAGGAAGGTCCGTGCTGATGGCTGAGAAGATCCGCGTTGCGATGATCGGTTGCGGCGGGAATGCCCGCCATCACATGACGCAGTTGCTCAAGATCGAGGGGGTCGAGATCGTCGGCCTCTGCGATCCGAGCGCACAGGCGATGGAGGCTGCTCATGCCATCGAGGGTCTGGCCGACGTGCCCGCCTTCGAGGATCACAAGGCGATGCTGGCCGCGGTCGGGAGCGACGCCATCGAGATCTCGACTCCGCATACGCAACACACAGAGCAGATTCTCGATTCGCTTGCCGACGGGCGGCACGTGATGTGCGAGAAGCCACTCGTCTGCACCGTCGCCGACTGCCGGAAGGTGATCCAGGCCCGCGATGATTCCGGCAAGATCCTGATGACGGCCTACCAGCGCCACTTCCAGGCGCCATACCGCTACTGCCGCGAGGTCATCCAGTCCGGCAAGTTCGGGAAGGTGAACTTCACGAGCTGCCTGCAGAGCCAGAACTGGTACCGCGGGTGTGTGCTCACGAAGACCTGGCGCAGCAAACTTGCCCTGAGCGGCGGCGGGCAACTCAACGACTCGGGCAGCCATCTGCTGGACATCATGATGTGGATGACCGGCGAGCAGCCCGACGAGGTGTTCGCCCAGATCGACAACCACGGGGCGGAGGTGGACATCCTCACGGCCATGACCTGCCGCACCGCGAGCGGCGCGCTGATGAGCTTCAGCGTGGTCGGGCACTCTGTCAACTGGTTGGAGGACATCACGATCTGGCTCGAGGACGCGACGCTGGCGATCCGCGGCTCGGAGGTCTGGGAATGGCAGGGCGGCGAACAGCGCCGCACCGTTCCTGCGGAGGAGCTGGGCCGGAGCTGGTCGCCGGACTCGAACTTCATCGCAGCCCTCCGGGGCGAGGAGGAGATCCAGACTCCGCCGGAGGAGTTCCTGAAGGTCATCCAGCTCACCGAGGCGGCGTGGAAGTCGGGAGCCTCCGGCGCGCCGGCCAAAGTCGAGTACTGAGAAGCCGTTGACCCAATGAGCGTCCTCCTGGTGCATCCCCCGCAGGTCGGCGAGGTCGGCCTGCAGGAACTCGCGTTCGTCGAACCCCTGGCTGTCGAGCGGTTGGCCGCGACGGTGCCGGAGGCCGCGCCGCGCATCCTGGACATGCGCCTGGATGCCGACCTGGAGCGTGCGCTGCGCGAGGCGCGGCCGCGCGTCGTCGGAATCGCGTGCCCCTTCACGACGCAGGTGCCGGAGGTCCTCCGGCTGGCGGAGCGGGTGAAGCGGGAGGCGCCGGAGGCGGCGGTCGTGGTCGGCGGCCACCACCCGACCCTGATGCCGCAGGACTTCGCCTCGCCGTCGGTGGACGCCATCGTGGCAGGCGAAGGGGAGCGGACCTTCGCCGACCTCGTCGCCTACGCCATGGACGGCGCCAGCCTCGATGGCGTGCCGGGCCTGATCCTCAACTCCAGCGACGGCCAGCGCCGCACGGCGCCGCGCACGCCAATCCAGGACCTGGACTCGCTGCCTCTCCCTGCACGTCATCTCACCGCAGACTGGCGGCGGCGGTACTTCTGGATGAACCAGATTCCCCACGCGCTGGTGGAGACGGCGCGCGGCTGCCCGTACCGCTGTACGTTCTGCAGCGTCTGGCGCTTCTACGGAACGGCCGTCCGCTATCAGTCGCCGGAGCGGATCGTCGAGGAGGTCGCGTCGGTTGAGGAGCCGTACGTCCTCTTCACCGACGACAACTTCCTGCTGAGCGTCAACCGCGCGCGCGAGGCCGGGGAGTTGCTTGCCCGGCGGGGCATCCGGAAGCAGTACACCTTCCAGGCGCGCACCGACACGATCGCGAGGCACCCCGACCTCATCGAGCAGTGGCGCGACCTCGGGCTTGTGTGCGTGTTCCTGGGGCTGGAGAAGGTCAGCGAGGGTGCGCTCGACGACCTGGACAAGCGCAACACCGTCGAGAACAACGAGGCCGCCATCGCGCTGCTGAAGAGGCTGGGTGTCGGCTTCACGGGCAACTTCATCGCCGACCCGCAGTGGGACCACGCCCAGTTCGCGGAGCTACGCGACTACGTCACCGAGCGGCAGCTCTTCAACTCCTCATTCTCCGTCCTGACGCCGCTGCCCGGGACCGTTCTCTACGAGGAGAACAAGGGCCGGATCACCACCGACGACTACGAGCTGTTCGACCTCTGGCACACCGTCCTGCCCACGCGACTCCCGCTGGAGGAGTTCTACCGGGAGTTCGCCGGCCTCTGGCAAGCCGCCGCCGCTTCCACACCCCAGGCCAACCGTCGCCGGCGTCTGCTCAAGGGCCTGTGGCAGGTGCTAACCGGGAAGGTGAACTTGGCGCACGCCCGGCGCCTGACCGCCGGGCTGAAGCAACTGCGCGACCCCGAGGCGTACCTGCGGGCGCACCCGTAGTGCGTCAGTCCTGCGCGCCGCCCGTGCCCGGCACTGGGATGAACACGTCGTCGTTGTGGCCGGCGATCCGCGCCATCCTCCCGGTGTCCAGGCTCAGGGCCGCCCAACCCCGGTCCTCCGGCCTGTCGCGGCTGTCGAGCGCGCGGTACATGAACAGGATGTGGCGCCCGTCCGGCGACCACCACGCCTCCGTATTGGCGACCGCCACCAGCCCCACGTCTCGGGACAGGGGCTGGAGAGAGATGGTCCTGGTCGTCCGCGCCACCAAGTCACAGATTCCGAATTCCGTGAAGCCTTCGGCCACCTCACGCCAAAGCGGAGTGCCGGGCGGCCTGCGTCCCGTGAACTTGACCACAAGCAGTCGCGTGCCGTCGGCGTCGAACCTGCCTATGCCATACCACCCGACGTCCCCCGCGTCGGCGAGCCCGGTTGCGTTCAGGGTCTCGAGGTCGAGCACAACGGGGATGCCGGAGTTGTCGCACGCTGCGACGTACCGCGACGCGGGCCATAGGATCATGTCGCGCTTCATCGGCGGAGCCGCCACACGGAACGGGTTGCCGCCGTTCACAGGCAGGATCTTCCACTCGTTGTCGGACCAGCAGAGCACGCCGGTGCTGTTGGGACGCCACGCTATTGGCACCAGGTTGGCGTCTTCCCTCGTCCTGCCGGTGCGGGTATCGCAGAGCACGACGCCCCGCCCCTGGTAGTAACTATCGCCCTTGGGCAGCGCGAGCCATCGTCCGTCGGGCGACCAGTGGATCTCGCCCTCGCGGACGTGCGGCCGCTCGGCGAGAAGCTCCGGCTCCTGAGACCTGCCGTTGCGCCAAAGCGCATACCGTGGCTTGGTGCCGTCGGCGCTATCGGTGGCAAGCAGGGCGGCGTCGCCACCCGGGGACAGCCAGAAGAAGCCTCCCAGAGCCCTCGTCTCCTCAGCCGCGGCTTGCCCGACCCGATAGAGGCAGAGGCGTCTCTCCGGGCCGACCCAGGCCACTGTGCTGCCATCCCGCGACCACCCGCCTTCAGACACGGATGCCACCCGTGCCCTGGCGCCCTGGGGGCGCGGCCGGCGGCCTGCCTCACCTACGCTCCGGGCAGAGCCCGCTCCCGCTTCTCCTACCCAGACGCGTTGGAGTTCGTCCACGAGGTAGAAGCGGTCGCCCGTCGGCGCCCAGCAGAAGGCGCGGTCGGCGGGCGCCTCTGCCAGCGCGGCATCAGGCGCCAGGCACCGGGGAACTGCCTGAGGGCCGTCCACCGCAAAGGCACGCAAGCGCCCCTGGTCGTCGGCGGCCAGCATCGCCAACCAGCGACCGTCCCCCGAGAACCCGATCACGTCGGGGTAACGCACGCCTGTCGGCGTCCAGCGGCGGATGCCGAGCGGGTCCCCTGTCAGGAGGGCGGGCGGAGCGAGGTGGTCGGGTCGGTGCTTCTGCGGCGTGCAGGTCGAGGCGCGGAGGATGTCGTCAGGGTCGCGCGACCACTGGCGAACCACGAAGTGCACGCCCTGCCAGGCTCCACGGCCTCCTGCCGTGCTGCCGGCCGGGGGTGGCACGGACGAGCTGGTCGCCAGCCTGCATCCCACACAGAGACCGCACAGCCCCAGGGCAAGAGCGAGCAGCCCGACTGAGGCGATTCCCGCTGGTGCGCAATGCCTCGCCACGATGGCCTCCCCTCGGCTCCTCCGCACTCCTCAGACGCACGAGACGCCCGGCGGTTCCCTCTTCACCGAGGTCCAGGAACTGCCCACGAAGGGCCTGAGCCGCTCGCTACCCCCACAGCCTCCGCAGCATCACCTGGGCCTGGTCCGCCATGCGGCGGCCGGCATCGGAGCAGAGCCAGCGGGAGAGGATCGGCTTCGCGCCGTACGCGCCGCGCTCGGCCTGGTCGGTGGTCGGAACGTAGCCCGTCACGCGGGCGTTCGAGAGTTCGGTGATGAGAGTGTAGGCGGCGGGCGAGAAGTGCTTGATCTCCAGGCCGATCCGCACGAAGATCTCGGCGGGCAGGCCGACGATCGCGATGTCCCCGAGCCGCAGGCACTGGATCGGCACATCGGCGGACTGCCCGTCATACGGCCACTCCTCGGTGCGCTTGACGAGGAACCGCTCGAAGTCGCCGAGGTTCTCCTGCGTCTTCAGTTCCGCGACCTCCGCCAGCAGCTTGTCGTCGCGCGTGTAGTAGGGGATCGGGATGACATCCAGCGCGCCATCGAGCTTCAGCTCCGTCAGCGGCTCCGCGCGCTCGGTGGAGTACATCGCGGCGCCGGCGAGCGCGCGCCCGATCTGCATCGCCTTCTGCGGGCCGCCCGTCGGCAGATGGGTCGCGACGTGGGGCCAGTGGTTGATGTCCCCGCAGGTGCCCTGCAGGAAGACGGTCACGACCTCCTCGCCATAGACGCCCTGGATCGCGCGCTTGAACTCGCCGGGCCAGTCGGCGGAGATCGCCTTCGCGCCTCCCCCGCCGATCACGTCCACATGCAGCGCGAAGTTCGCGACCAGCGCGCGCAGGCAGTTGTGCTCATCCAC
>VGFC01000098.1 GCA_016869045.1 Armatimonadota bacterium | reverse complement strand
CCCGAACTGGGTGAAGGAACGGATGCCCAGGCTCCCCGGGAACGGATCGCTCTCCATGTTGCCGTGGACGCCCCGGGGGTTCTTCTCCAGCTCGAACAGGCCGTCGGCCTGCTCCGTGATCACGCTGAAGAACACCTCATCGTCGTGCCCGAAACGAGTGTCGATGTGCCAGATGTACATGCCCCGCGGCGACATGTCGCCGAAGTAGTTCCCGAAGTTGCGGTTCCGGTTCTCGATCAGGAAGTACTCATTGCTCCCGGTCAGATTGCCCGTCGCCCAGTCGGGAACGGCCTTGTACACGATCGGGTTCTGCAGATTCCCTTCGATTTCGGGGATCGTAGCCGCGACCCGGTCCTTCGGCACGCCGCTTCCGGGTGAGGTCTCCAGGGTCGTCGGCGCGACCCACCCGAGCGCGATCTTGTGGAAGGGATCCACCCGCAGGCCGCCGTTGGCCATGACGGAGTACGGACCGGTGGCGTCCGACTCGAAGTACGGCGGCGAGGGCGGGGGCGACCCATTGTTGGCGTAGAAGTCCAGGTCGTACAGATCGCCCATGCCGAAGGTGTGACCCAACTCGTGCGCCGTCACTCCCAGGCCGGCGTCTTCGGGCAGCAGGACCGACGAGTTCGGGATGAAGCGGCTGCCGGCCGGGACGGCCGTGCCCGCCGGCTGCACGTAGATCACGCGCTGGTAACCTGCGCTGCTGATTCCCCAGTCCGCCATGACCAAGTTGCAGGCGCCCTCCCAAGCGCCGAAGTTGTGACCCGCGGTCTGGCTGAAGTAGCCGCCCTGGTAGTAGTTGCTGTCATCGTAGAAGTCGTGGTCGTAGGGGGCGGGACGGTCGATGTGGTAGTTCAGATCGGTCTGAACCGTCCCCATGATATCGTCCCGGTAGCCCCGGCTGTTGAAGACTCCGGAGAGCTGGTACGGGCGCTCGCTCTTGCTGTAGAAGAAGTGGTCGTGCGTGTAGTAACACAGCGAGAGGAAGCGGTTGAAGGGGTTCGTCTTGAGCAGGCCTGCCGCCGAGTCGGCCTCGGCCTGGTCCATGGTCGTGTTGTTGAGTCCGGCGCACCCTTGGCCGATGCGCCCGGTGGCCGTCGATCCGTTCGGGAGGTAGGTCAGGGTGTATGGGTCGTCATTGTTGACCGTCTTGTTGCGCCACTGCGGTGGGCTGGCCGCTGCGTCGAAGTACTGCCACGTCACGCCGGTGAACGTGACGTGCCGGCTGTCCGTCTGGTCGATGCGTGACGTGCCGATGTTCGGGGTGTAGGGCGGCGTGTCCGGCGCCGTGCCGGCCGGGAGTGTGATCTGGTAGTTGGAGAGCGTAGCCCCCGCCGCCGGTACGAGGCTTGGGGGGTTGGTGAGGGCAACGGTCGATGCGGTCCAGTGATCCCGGAACAGGACCGAGAACTGGCCGGTCTCGACGCTGGCCCGCGCGATGTACGGTCCCCCGGCGATGTCCCGGAAGATCGGCGTCCCCGGCATGGGCGTCACGTCGCGATTCAGGCCGTAGTCGTTGTTGTCCAGGATGTGGTGCGAATCCAACCAGGCCGCGATGTCGCCGCGATCACCCTGGATCGCGATGTTGCCGTGCGAGTTCGCCCGGTAGAAGTTCGCGACGCTGTTCACGTTCGAGTAGTCGAACATGAACGTGAACCAGCGCTCGACGAAGTCCGTGCGCAGGCGGTAGACGAAGGAGTCCGCGCCATTCACCGGGTCGTCATGCCCCCGGTGGGTCTGGTTCCAGGCGGGCGCGTTCAGGCCGACGCGCTGGCCGTTCGCCCAGCCTCCGCCCGGCGTCATTCCCGTCGTGTAGATCTGCGCCGCCTTCGCGAGGGTCCAGGGGGCGGTGGGGTGGATCGGGTGACCGTGGGAGATGTTGCTCGGGCTGGGGGCCACGTCAGCCCAGGGCGGTAGCCGGAAGGAGGCGACGAGGATGCGGATGGGGGTCGCGGCTGCCGGCTGGTCTCGGCCTTCGCCCTTGGCGGCGTGCAGCAGCCGGCTCTTCTGCTCCTCGGTCAGCTTCTGGATGAAGAAGCCCTTCTGCGCCGCCTCCCCGAACTTCGCCATGAAGTAATCGTAGTTCCCCGTGCCCTTCATCTTCTGGATTTCGGTCCACAGCCACTTGCCGTAGTCGGAGCCGGGGGAGAAGAGCTGGCCGCAACCCTCGTACTTCACCTGGTCGCGGCCGCGCTTCGTGGGGTCGATGGTGACGAAGTCGGCGATCGCGCCATCGGGAATCGTGTACGAATCGATGATGTCCGCACGATTCTTGCGCGAATATTTTCGCATCATCTGTTCGGCCGATGCGCGCGACATGCCCTTGCTGTCCATCAGCCACTGGATGGTCTGCTCGCGGACCGGGCCGAGCTTGATCTCGAGGGCCGAGGCCTGGGCCGTCAGGATGGCTGCCAGGAGGATGCAAAGGATGGAGGGCAGGCCTGTCTGACGCAGAGTCTTGGTCATGGCGAGATGCTCTCCTCTTGGTTCACTCCGAACCGAACGACGCTCCCCGGAAAGCGCGGACTCGACATCTGCGACTGCGATCGACCGGACGCGCCCCGCCTGCGCCGCGAGGCGCGTCCGGGGAGTTTACCGCTGCACGTTCACTGTCTTGAGGGTGGTCGCCTGTTGCCCATCCTCCGCGACCGCCTTGAACACCACTACGTAGGCTCCGGACGGCACCGGCGCACCCGTGGCGCTCTTCAGGTTCCAGACCGCCGTGTTGGCGCCCGCCGCGGTGTCCTGACCACGCTGGATCGTCGCGATCTCGCGGCCGGCGATGTTGAGAATGCTGATGCTGACGGCCGCCTGCCGTGACAGCGTGTAGGAGATCTCGACCGTGCGGGTCCTGGCCTGCGTCGCGGCGGCCGTGATGACCAGAGCGCCGCCACGGTCCGGTTCGACAATCAGGCGGAAGTGCCGCAGGCCGCCGTCGCCGCTGTCATAGGCGTACGCCGCCATCGTGCGCGCATAAACCCGACGGTTCGCGTCCTCGTCAACCAGCGTCACCCGCAGGTCGGCGGGAACCGCCGAGAGGTCGGGTAGCTGCACCGCCACTTGCGCGTTCTTCAGGTCGGTCCACACCGCAAACGGCCACTCCATCTTCGCCGCGCCTGTGGCGGGTCGTACGTCACACGCCAGCGGACGTCCGCCGGTGCCCGTGAAGTACAGGTCCACGGTCTCGGACAGGGTCGGCGGGTTCCCGACCTGGATGCCCGCGCCCGAGGTCTCGATGACCCCCGCGCGCGAGCTCGAGTCCGCGGCCATCGCCGTGGAGGCGACGATCGGGATGATCCAGTTGCGCGCGTCGGTCTTCGGCGGCGGCGCTTCGTCCGCCACGGCCGCTGTCCCCGGCCCATTGATTAGCACGCTGGTCGGCTGGTCCGACTCGATCCAGAACCCCGCGCCCCGCGGGACGGTCAGGCGGGTCCCGCGGCCAATCAGCGCCGGATTGTCGGTGACCAACTGGTAGTCCCGCGTGCCCGGCTTCAGGATGAAGCCGAAGTCGGCCACCGGTCCCGTCGCGGCGATCGCCAGGTTCGCCCACGGCAGGGTCGCCGGGTACGGGTTGCCTGCCATGTTGAAGCCTTCCTGGAGATTGAGGCTGAACATGTCGCTCGTGCGCATCAGCCTGCCCGCAACCTGGACCGGCTGGTCGGCGCCGAACTTCGCGAAGTAGCCGCGTCCGGGGGCCAGATCCAGGATCGGGTTGTTCGGCTCCAGCACCGCGTACACGTACTTGTCGGCGCCGCCCCGTGTGGGATCCCACCGCGCGACGAGGTTCGTGCCCAGCGCGGCGACGATGTCGTCGTTCACGGGATCGACCGGAATCGCCAGGAAGGACAGGCCCGCCGGGTACGTCGTGGCGAACACCTCAAACGCCACGAAGTCGTTGTCCCGCGCGTTCGGGCCGACCGTCACCTCCAGCTTGTTTGGCTCGAAGGTGAAGTTCGTCTTCTCTGGCCGCACGTTGTAGGTGCCCGCCGGGACCCGGCTGACGATGTAGGCGCCGCCGATGTCCGTCCGCCCCGTTCCCACCAGTGTCGGCGTGCTCCCCTTCGTCTCGATCGCGAGCTTCGCGCCGGCCAGCACGCCGCCGTCAGCCGTGCTCACGCGCCCCGACACGCTGAACGTCTCGGGCGAGGCGTAGAAGTCCACCTGCTGCGCCGCCCCATTCGTGCCCGTACCGGGTAGCGTCACGACGCGCTCGGTTGGCTTGAACACCGAGCCCGGAAGCGCCGGCCGGACGACGTACTGCCCGGCGGGGCTGTCCTTGATCGTGTAGGCGCCGCGCACGTTGGTGACGGCGTCCTTGAGGCCGTTCGTCACGCGGACGTTGGCCACCACCCCGTTCTTGTCGCGGACATGACCCGTGATGTCGTAGCCCGGGACCGCCGTGAAGTCCACGCCCGGCACGTCCGCGCTGGCCACGGTCACGTTGCGGCTAGCGGGGATGAACGCCTTGCCGCGCTTCGTCGGCACCACCTGGTACGAGCCGTTGGTGAGACCGAGGATCGTATACACGCCATTGGAGTCGGTCGTTGCCGAGAGCACGCCCGCGTAGACGGTCGCGTTCGGCACTCCCTCAAGCCCGCCCTTCCCGTCGTCCTGCGTAATGGTGCCGGAGATCGCGTAGGTCGGCGGCGGCACGATCGTGAAGCGGTAGTTCTTCACCACGGTCCGCGGCGTCGGCGTCGCGAGGTCGCTCACCTCGATGCGCACCTGCACCACATCAAGCTCGGTGAAGTCGTTGTTCGGGTCCAGCGTGAAGCGGTAGCCGTTCGGCACGGTGGCCTGGCTGGTGACGCCGAGCACCGCGACGCCGCCCACGGTGGCATCGATCTTGCGGCTCGTCGGATCAACGCCCGCGCCGGTATCCGTAGCGGTGAAGGAGATGTTCGTGTCCACCGGCACGTTCCGCGCGTTCGGCGCCGGATCGAGGTTCGACAGCGTAGGCGGGGAGTTGTCGGTGGACATCACCGGGCCCGCCTCGTTGGAGTTCACCGACTCGTTCTCACCGTCGAACGCGCGCACCACATAGAAGAAGTTGACGCCGTCCGCCGCGGTGGTGTCCTGGTACGAGATCGTTCCCGCCGGAAGCGTCGCCAGCGAGGCGCCATAGCCGCCGGAGGACTGCGCCCGGTAGACCCGGTACTCGATCACGTCATCCGCGCCCGCATTCGGATCGTCGGCCGACTTCGACCAGGCCAGGTCGATCTCCGTCCCCAGACCCGGGTTGGTGGCGGTGAGGTTCGTCGGCGCATCGGGCGGGATGTTGTCGGTCGCCCGCACCGGGCCGGCGATGTTGCTGTCTATCGACTCGTTCGTGTCATCCCACGCGCGCACGACGTACCACAGGTCCGTCTGCTTCGGCGCCGTCGTGTGCGTGAAGCTGTAGGAGCCTGCACCCGTGGCCGGGACCGTCACGGCCAGGATCGGGCTGTTCATGGCCGCCGAGGTGTCGTAGTAGACACGATACTCGGTGACGTCGTCCGCGCCGCCGCCGTCGTCGTTGCTCGGGTTGAAGCTCCCCTGGGTGGCCCCGCCCTGGTCGTTCGGCACGTCCTGGACCGTGAGCGTCTTCGCCGGCCCGGGCGGCTCATCCACCCTCGGGCCGGGGAACTTGTTCGGCGTCGCGGTGAGCGCCGGCTGTCGTGCATTGTCGAGGCCGTCGTTCGCCAGGAAGTAGTAGGTGTGCGCCGTCCCGGCCACCAGACCGGTGGCCGTGGCCTCGAACAGCGCCCCGTCGGTGTAATCCGTGTCCGCCGGATTCACCTGCACCATGTCGGTGGCTTGCTTGTCGATGTACACGCGGACCCAGATCGGCGGGTTGCCCTGCACGCCGGCAAACACGTCCAGGTCCTTATAGATGATATGGTAGGTGAAGGTCGTCGCCTGCGTCCCGGCGTCGGGATTGAGACCCGGGCTCGGCTGGCCCGGCGGCGCGTCGTTGGCCTCGAACTCCAATACCGGCGGCGTGTTCTGCGCCACCTTCGGGCCCGGCTTGGAGTCGGCGTACACCGGCGGCGGGCCCACGCTCGTCCGTTCGCCCACGAACAGCAGCGGGTCGGACGGGCTGGCCCTCACCGGATAGGACAGCTCGCCGTCCGTGGCCTGCGCCCGGAACACGTGGTTGTTGCCGGCCGTCAGCCGCACGGCCGGCGTCTCGAACACCGCGCCGTCCGTATAGACCGTGTCGTTCGGGTTCGAGGGCACCATGTTCAGGACTTTGGCCGGGGAGGCCTGGGTCCCATCGATCCCGAGGCGGATGACTTGCGGCGGATCGTTCTCGGCGTCGGTGTAGGTGACGTAGAACTGGAAGCCGGTCGCCGTCGTCCCGTCGGGCCCCGTGCCCGGCGCGTCCGGTGTGAAGCGGTAGTTCGAAAGGACCGGCGCCGTGTTCTGCAGGACCTCCGGGCCCTCGAACTCGGACGACTGCGGGAACCGCACCTGCTCGCCCTCGACCGACACGTCCGGGTTATCGGGGTAGGCCCAGTTGCCCCAGTCGTCGCGGAACGTGAAGTAGTACCGGTGCAGGCCGGGGCCGAGGGTGATGTTGTTCGCCGTGTTGAACCAGTAGCGGATCCCATCGACCGCGTTATCGTCGGCCGGGTTCACGCGGTCCATCATGCCCGTGAACCACTGCAGGATCTCGAACCGGTCCCCGGAAGTGATCGGGTCTACGCCGATGCCCGCGGCGGGCGGAACGGGCGTCGCCTGAATCTGCGTCGTGCTGTTGCTCGTGATCTGGTAGGTCAGCCCGATGGCCGCCGGGTTGGCCGCCTCCTCGATGCGGACGTAGTACGGCCGCACGGCATCGACGAGGCTGTTTGCCGCGTAGCCGGGCCCAATCTGCGTCGTGTAGGCGAGGGTGCCTGCCGAGACCCCGGCCACGCGGTTCTCGCCCTGAGGATCGCCGAACAGGTCGATGTGGATGCTCGCTTCGAAGGGCTCGTCACCCCGGGCCGCCGGGTTGAGCACTTCGCCGTCGATGTCCTGGTACGTCACGTAGTACACGAAGTTGGCGCCCACCCGGTCCGAGGTCGGCTGCACGTCGTTGTCGCTCAACACCGGCGGGTTGTTGACGCGGAACCAGTAGTAGTCGTTGTTGCCCGCGTCATCCAGAGGAACGCCGGCATCGACCTGCGGGTTGGACGCCGGAAGTAGGGGATCGAAATCGAGGATGCTGTTGCCGGTCTCCGTATCCGTGTAGCGGGGCGGCCGGTTCGGGAAGATCGTCGTCCGCGTGCCGTCGCTCGCCACGAAGTAGTAGTTGTAGTCGCCCGGCCCGCCACCACCGGGCAGTTGATCGGCGCTGATCTGGAACTGGAACACTGCGCCGTCGCCGTAGTCGGTGTCCGCCGGGTTGAGCTGCTGCATCGTGTAGCTGACCCACGGCCCCGGCGCGCTCCCTCGGTTGTTCCGACGGATCTTGCACTGGATGAAGTCGGGCGACCGGCTTGGGTTGCGCCAGTAGTTCACCAGCAAGGTGAACTTCGTCGCCGCCGTCCACTTGCCGCCGCTCAACGGGTCGGCGGTCGGGTCGGCCGGCGCCTCCGGCCAGATGTTCCCCCAGTTGGGTCGGATCGTGTCGTCGTTCGTGTAGTGCGTCGGCTGGTTGGGCCGCGACGGATTGCCCACCCCCGGAGTCGATCCCGTCGGTCCGCCCTGCGGCCCCACGCTCTCAAACGGGCTCACCACATCGAAGAGGTCGTATTCCGCGGTGGTGGTGTTGAACATCTCGTGCATGATCGTCGGCACCAGCCGGGGCTCTCCGCCGGTCCGGACATAGGTGCGCATGAACCGCCAGTCCGGAGCGATGCCGCTCTCGGGGTACATGTAGACTCCGTTGGAGAGGTACGGGTCGCTTAGAGCAGCCGGCAGTGACGGCGGATCGGCCCAGTTGAAGTACGGGAACCCGCTCAACACCGGGTTGACGTTCGGGTACTGGGTCGGGTCCTGCGAGTCGTAGGGGTACCCGAAGGGGCGGATCTGGCGCGTGTAGATCGCCTCGCGCTCCCACCACTGCTGAGCGGAGTCGTTCCAGGCGGGCGTCTCGGGACGCGGATGCCAGAACTCGGCGCGCGTCTGGTTCCCGGGCCAGCCGATCTGCACGTAGGCGACGCCGCGCGGCGGGAACATGTCGTCCGTTGCCGCGAACTCGTAGGTGTGTCCGCCCGGAGGGAGGGACACGTAGCCGTTGCTCGTTGACGTGCCGTACACGCCCAACGCGCGCTGGTCCTGGTTGTCCGGCCCGGGTGGGTCGTACCGGAACTGGAACAGGTTGTCCAGGAAGTTCATGTAGTCCGTAGGCTGGATGACGTAGCGGTAGCGCGCGCCCGCGTTGTCCCGGAACTCGTTGTCCTCGGGGTTCTCCCGCAGCATGAAGTGCGGCCGCTGAATGTTGCCGTCCAGGAAGAGCGCAACCTCGCCCGCCGTCCTGAACTGGTACTGGTCCGTGCCCGAGGGCGGCTTGATCCCGGTGTAGTCGCCCGTCTTGTCGAGCCACGTGTCGTCCTCCCGCGCGTACGTCCACGCGTAGTCCCCGCGCTGCAGGCCCCCAATCGTGATTCGCTCCGTCAGGCTCGCGTCGGCTGCAATCGGCGCCCTCTCCGGCAACCGGTCGAAGCAGATCATCTGGACGCGGTTATCCCCGCCCGGCTGGTCGCCGTTCCCCCATGTCCAGCCCCAGCGCGGAGGCAGCGTAATGCTGGTGTTGCGCCCGCAGGCGTACTGCACGCGCCATGTGTAGGTGGAGTCGCCGGCGCCGTTGTCGTTGTCAGGCTGAAGCTGGTTAGGGCTGACGGCGAGGGGGTCAACGCCGAGCGCCGGACTCGCGTACCACTCCAGGACATCCGCGTTGTCGCCGAGGGTGCTGTAGCTCCCTATGTACTCGTAGGGGTTCCCGTTGTTCAGCAGGTTCCCGTTCTGGTCCAGGATCCAGGCGTCGAACACGTAGTTGATGCCGGTGCCCCCGCCGAACGTGCCCATGCACCAGTCGTTGTGGAGGCTGCCGCCGCCGGTGAACGGCCCGATGACCACCGCCATGCGGTTACCGGGGAGCCACGTCACCGCCACGCCGTCCAGGTCATCAGGTCGCGGACCGGCGGGGACGCCCATGCCGGGGTAGTAGACCTGCATGTTCGGGTTGAACGGCCCGCCCGACGCGCCACCGAAGGTCACGTTCCGCACGGTGTTGTTGGTGCCATAGTCGATCAGGCAGCCAAACCACCGCTGCGAGTTCATCGTGCAGTTCTCGGGGAAGACCCCGATGCCGCCAAACACGCCCGTGATGCTCTGGGCAAGGGCGGCGCTGGTTGTGAGTGCGGCGGTCAGGAGGATGAAGGCAAGTGTTGCTACGGCAAGGCGGAGATGGGCACTGTGGTGGCGATCCACTAGGAAGTTCCTCCCCGTCTATGTGCCGGAATGGCCGGACGCACGACTAGCCGGTCCTGGCTGGCGGACGGGCTGGCCCCAGCCAAGTAAGCAATCCAACAGATGGCCCAGGCGAGCGTTCGCCCTCCCCCTTCTGGGCCGCTCATCTCGCGGCCCGCTGGGCGAACTTTGCGCGTGAGAATCGCCCGCATTCTACAACACGGCCGGTCAGAAGTCAACCGACGCTGCCGTGTCCTGCGGGCCCCCCCTGAAGAGCATCTCGCGCCCGAATTCCGGGGGCAACTCGTCTCTTCGGCACTAGCGTACCCTTGTCCTGCAACAGGCAACCGGGCCAAGTGTGTGATGTACGTCACTGCGCCCCGTCGCGCTCAGCCTTGCGGCCGCAGCCGCTCCTCGATCAGCCGGTTCACCGTCGCCGGATCGGCCTGGCCCTTGGTCGCCTTCATCACCGCGCCCACGAGGGCGCCTTTCGCTTTCTCCTTGCCCGCGCGATAGTCGTCCACGGCCTTGGGGTTGGCCGCGATGGCCTCCTCGAGGATCGGCCCCAGCTCGTCCTCCCCGCCCACGACCGCCAGCCCCTCGGCCGCGACGATCTCCGCCGCGCTCTTCCCGCTCTCGAACATGCGCGGGAAGACATCCCGCGCGATCTTCCCCGTGATCCGGCCCTCCGCGACGAGGCCCATCAGTTCGGCGACGGCCGCCGGTGGCAGCGGGCAGTCCTCGATGCCCAGCGACCGGGCATTGAGCTCACTGGTCACCGGCCCCATGAGCCAGTTGCTGGCCTGCTTCGCGTCGCCCGTGAGGGCCACCAGCTCCTCGAAGTACTCCGCCGCGGCCTTCGTGCTCGTGAGCACCTCCGCATCGTACGCGGGCAGCTCATACTCCCGGACGAACCTCTCCCGTCGCGCCGCGGGCAGCTCCGGCAGTGTCGCGCGAATCGCCTCGACCCACTCGCGGCTTGGGGCCATGGGCACGAGGTCGGGGTCGGGGAAGTACATGTAGTCCTCCGCCGACTCCTTCGTCCGCATCACCTGCGTCTCGCCCTTCTCCTCGCTCCACCGTCTGGTCTCCTGGCGAACCGTCTCCCCGTCCTCAACCGCCTTGAGCTGCCGCCGAATCTCGTACCTCACCGCCTCGTACACGCCCCGGATCGAGGCGAGGTTCTTGATCTCCACCTTCTCCGTCCGCGCGCCCGTCTCGGCATCGACGAGGTTCACGGTCGGCTCGCAGCGCATCGCGCCCTCTTCCATGTTCCCGCTCGAAACGCCCAGGTAGCGCAGGATCTCCCGCAGCTTCGTGAGGTACGCGCGCACCTGCTCCGCCGACGCGAAGTCCGGCTCCGTGACGATCTCCATCAGCGGCACGCCCGCGCGGTTGTACTCCACCAGGCTCGTGCCGTCCGGCAGATGGAAGTTCTTCCCCGTGTCCTCCTCCAGGTGCACCCGCCGGATTCCGATCCGCGCCGTCTCATCCTCCGCCTCCACCTCGATCTGCCCGCCGAAGGTCAGCGGCTCTTCGTACTGGCTGATCTGGTAGTTCTTCGGCATGTCCGGGTAGAAGTAGTTCTTCCGCGCGAACCGGCAGCGCTCGGCGACCTGACAGCCCAGCGCGAGCCCGGTCTTGATGACATACTCGATCGCCTTCCGGTTCGCCACCGGCAGCGTGCCCGGCGTCCCCGAGCACACGGGGCAGCACTGGCTGTTCGCGGTCTCGCCGAACCTCGTCGAGCAGCCGCAGAACATCTTGCTGTCCGTCAGCAGTTGCGCATGGACCTCAAGCCCGATCTTCGCCCGGAAACCCATCGCCTTTGCCTTTCTTCCCCTCTTCCAATCTTCCGATCTTCCTGTTTTCGTTGCCGTTCAGACACTCGGCTTCCGCCCCGCCCAGCCCGCCTGCTGCTCGTACGCGTACCCCACCCTCAGCAGCGTCTCCTCATCGAAGGGCTTGCCCATGATCTGCAGGCCCACGGGAAGTCCCTTGGAGAACCCGCACGGCACGTTGAGGGCCGGGATGCCCGCGAGGTTCACGGGGATGGTGCAGATGTCCGCCAGCTTCATCGCCAGCGGATCATCGACGCGCTCGCCGATCTTGAAGGCCACCGTGGGGGACGTCGGCGAGAGCAGAACATCGAAGCGCCCGAAAGCGCGGTCGAAGTCACGCCGGATCAGCGTGCGGACCTTGAGGGCCTTCAGATAGTAGGCGTCGTAGTAGCCCTTGCTCAGCACGTACGTGCCCTTGATGATCCGCAGGCGGACCTCCGGCCCGAAGCCCTCCGCGCGCGTCTTGGCGAACATGTCCTCGTAGTCGGCCACCGGCTCGTCCGTGCGGTGCCCGTAGCGCACGCCGTCGAAGCGCGCCAGGTTCGAGCTGCACTCCGCCGGCGCGATGATGTAGTACACCGGCAGCGCGTACTCGCAGTGGGGCATCTCCACCTCTTCGCACTCCACGCCCAGCCCCTCCATCACCGCGATCGCCTTGCGCACGCACTCCTGCACGCCCGGCTCGATTCCCTCGCCCATCAGCTCCTTGACGACGCCCGCCTTGAGGCCCTTCACCTCCCCGGTCAGCGCACTCACGTAGTGTGGCGCGGGATGGTCCGAGGAGGAGGTCGAGTCGAGCGGGTCGTGCACGGACAGCACCTGTTGGAACAGCGCGCAGTCGCGCACGTCCTTCGTGAGGGGGCCGATCTGGTCGAGGCTGGAGGCGTACGCGATCAGCCCGTATCGGCTGACCCGCCCATACGTCGGCTTCAGCCCGACGCAGCCGCACATCGAGGCCGGTTGGCGGATCGAGCCGCCCGTATCCGAACCCAGCGCCAGGAACGCCTCATCCGCCGCGACCGCCGCCGCCGAGCCGCCGCTCGAGCCGCCCGGGATGCGCTCGAGGTCCCACGGATTGCGGGTGATCTTGAAGGCCGAGTTCTCGGTGGACGAGCCCATCGCGAACTCGTCCATGTTCGTCTTGCCCAGCAACGAAAGCCCGGCCGCCCGGCAGTTCGCGACAACCGTGGCGTCGTACGGCGGCACGAAGTTGCGCAGGATCTTAGACCCGCACGTCGTCGTCACGCCGTTCGTGCAGAGCACGTCCTTCGCGGCATACGGCACGCCCGCCAGCGGCCCGAGCGCTTCGCCTCTCACTCTCGCCTCGTCCACCGCCCTCGCCTGCTCCAGCGCCGTGTCCCTCGTCTGTAGCAGGTAGGCGTCGATACGGCCCTCGACCGCCTCGATCCGCGCAAACTGGCTCTCGACGGCCTCCACCGCCGAGAGTTCCTTCCTCGCCAGCCTCTCCGCCAGCTCGTGCGCCGTCAGCTCATACGGTTCCACAGACACAGCCCTCCGTTGCGCCTCTACCCTTCGACGATCCGCGGGACGCGGTAGAACTCCTCCGCCCGGTCGGGCGCGTTCCCGACAATCGCGTCAATCGGCAGCGAGTCCCGCACCGCGTCCTCGCGGAAGACGTTGACCATCGGCACCGCGTGGGACGTCGGCTCCACCTCGTCGGTCTTCAGCTCCTGCAGCTCCGCGAAGTGCTCCAGGATTCGGTTCAGCTCACGCTGCAGCCGGGCGATCTCCTGCTCCGAGAGCGCGAGATGCGCCAGCTCTGCCACGTGAGCGACGTCGTCGCGAGTTGCCTGCTCCATCTCAGTCAGCCTCCATGACAGGTCTCGGGGCCCACGGCGGCCCCGAGACACGGCCAATCATAGCACCTGCCCTCTTGCACCGTCAAGGAAACCGATCGCTGGGGTGCCTGCTCCCAGACGCAAGCTGTGGGCGGGCATTCCTCCGCGCCATGCCTCAAGCAGCAACGGCGCCGCGGGGGACACCCGGGCGCCGTTGCGCGGATCGACAGGTTCTCGCGGCGTCAGATGATGGGCGGCGCCGGCGGACCGCCGGGGTCGCCACCGCCGCCACCGGGCGGCGCGGGAGGTGTGGGCGGAGGCGCAGGCGGGTTGGTTCCCCCGCCGCCCGTGCCGGGTGGCGCCGGGCCCGTGCCCGGCAGCGGGGGATTGCCCCCGCCGCCCTGGTTACCGAGGCCGCCGATGCCCGCGCCGCTGCCGCAACCGGCCACCAGGATCGGTACGAACAGGACGATGAGTAGTGCGATCGCCAGGGCAAGTCTCATGGGCACGCCTCCTGAGACACTCTTGGAGTAGGCGGTCTGCCCCCGGGCCGGCGGGCCGCCGATGCCACACCGCAGCTACATGAGCGCGATCTCCTGATAGAATGCATCGACTTCGGCGGGGTTGTCAAGGCGCACGACGGGAATTCCCGCCTGTCGGCAAGCGAAGGCGACCTCCTCGGTCACATCGCCGACGGTCCCCGCGAAGTGGTTCCCGCCGAGGATCTTCACCATCCGATCCGGCGAGGTCTCCATGCTCATCGCGTGGTGCGGCCACATGTTCCCGAAGATCGCGTTGGCCTTCACCCCCGCCGTCACCTCGCGCGCCTCGGCCAGCCCGATCTGCATGAAGTACTCGCCCTTGATCCGGACCAGCCGGCCCACCGTGTACTGCCCCGGCACGCCGTCCCAGCCCACGGCGCCGCCGCTCGCGCAGTGGCACTGACCCTCGATCCGCACGTTGGGCAGGACTTGCGCCGGGTCGGTCGAGTTCCCCGCGTAGTAGATCGACGCCGCGCCGCAGTTTGACACCAGGAAGTACTCGTCGCCCGCAAACTTGAAGTCCCCGAACAGCGAGGGCACGTTCGGCTGGATGGCGTTGAACAGGCACGTGGTCAGCAGCGTCTTCAGGTCGCCCTCGCAGGTGGTCGAGATGACCTTCTGCGGCCCCTGTGCGTCCTCGGGGAAGGGCAGGAAGGCCGGCAGGAAGCAGCCTGTGCAGCCCCAGTCCTCGCTCAGCTCGTTCTGGCACTTGATCGACACGCCGACGATGTCGTGGTCGGGTAGCTCGGCCAGCCGCTGCCTCGCGGCGAGGTAGAGCGCGGCCTGCCGACGCAGGATGTCCGGCGTCAGCATCACCCGCTCCCCGCTTGGGTCGTCGAACTTGATCTGGCAACCGTTGTCGGTGAGCCAGGAGACGAACTGCGCGACCTTCGGGTCGTTATCCGCCAGCATCCTCTCCGCGCGCTTGATGAGGTAGTACTGCCCCTCTTCGAGGATGTCGCCGATGACGAGGCACTTGAGGTGTGGCGGGTCGTCGCGCAGGTGCTCCATCGTCAGCGAGTAGCTGGCGCCCCACAGCATCACTTCCTGCTTCCGCAGCCGGCTGTACGCCGCCGCGCCGCGCGCCCACGCGACCGCCTCCTCGTAGCTGCCCCGGATGCGCTCGTGGCGCAGGGCCACGTGGCAGTAGCCCTGCTCCAGCAGCGACGCCCCGCTCGAGGCCTGCGCGCACGAGCCGGCCCAGCCCGTGTTGCGCTCGATGAACAGGCACGTGGGCACACCCGTCTCGACGACGAGCGGCGTCGTCAGCCCGGGCTCGGTCCAGTGCCACACGCCCACGAACAGGGCCTCGGCGCCCTCCGTCTTCAGCCGGGAGACGCAGTGGCGAATGTCGCTGAGGCTGCGCATCCCGAAGATGTCCGTCCACCCCTGACGCAGCTCCACGCCCGGGTCGAGTACCTTCATCCCCGCCGCTTCCAGCGTCGCCTTCAGCCCGTTGTGCTGCGCCTCGTAGTACTCCTCACGTTCCCGCGCCAACGCCGTCGGCCGCGGGTCCGTAACCGACACGATTCCAATCACCGGCTGTGACATGATCGCTTCCCCCCAAGTGGCACGAGCGGCCCGCTCGTGATGGTTCAGCGCCGGGACCGCGCCCCCGTCCTCCTCGGCTCCCCGAACGCCCCCTCGATGATCTCGATCTGTTTCGGTTTCCCTCGCTCGTCCAGCCAGACCTCGGCGATGTCGTACCGCACGGACACATCGGTCAGGCGGCTTGCCTTGAGATAGGCCGAGGCCGCGGCATGGATGCGCCGCTGCTTGCCATGCCCGACCGTGTCCTTGGGCGCGACGGGCGACCCCTCCGCCTTCGCCCTCACCTCGACGAAGCAGATGGTCTCGCCCCTGCGGGCGACGATGTCCACCTCGCCCGCGCCGGTCGCGTAGTTGCGCTCCAGGATGCGGTAGCCCTCCCACCACAATCGCCGCGCGACCGCATTCTCGGCGCGCTTCCCCCGCTGGTCCTTGTCTTCCTGGCTCAACTGCCGGGTCATGGCATCCTCCCCCCTATTCCCCACCGATCGCCCGCGCCCCTGCGTGTCCCCTGGCAACCGCGCGGGCGATCCTTCGACAAGTGTGGTACATAGGAATCCGGCAGGAGATCGACGCTCACGCGCCGAACTGACAATGCGGACGACGGCGGGACGGCGGTCCTGCTTCGGCGGGATGGACGCGCGCTGCCGTCCAAGGGAGACATTCACCATGGTCGTGCGCAGCCGAGGTCCGGTCCGCATCTGTGACATTGGCGGCTGGACCGACACGCGGTTCGCGGAGCGCGGCGCCGTTCTCAACCTTGCTGTGTCGCTGTTCGGGCATTGCCTGGTCGAGGACCGCGCCGCCGAGGGGAACGGGAACGGCGAGGACCGCGCCGCCGTTCTGCGCGCGCTGGATTTGGGGGTCGATGTCAGCATCGAGGACGTCGCCAAGATCGAGTACGACGGCGCGTTGGACCTGCTGAAGGCCGCCGTGAAGCGCCTGGGCATGTCCGGGGGTTTCCGGGCCTCCGTGTGGTCGGACGCCCCGCCGGGCTCGGGCGTGGGCTCGTCGGCGGCGGTCGGCGTCTCGCTGGTGGCGGCGCTCGGGCACTTCGCCGGCCGCAAGCTCCCCCCCCATGTCGTCGCCAAGACGGCTCAGGAGTTGGAGACCCAGGAGCTTGGGCTTGAGTGCGGCGTGCAGGACCAGTACGCCTCGGCCTTCGGCGGTGTGTGTTTCATGGAGATCGAGTACCCGCGCGTCGAGCTGTCCCGGCTGCCCGTCACGCCCACGTTTCTCTGGGAGCTGGAGGAGCGCCTGGTGTTGGTGTATGTCGGGGAATCGCGCCTGAGCGACGCGGTGCATCGCCTGGTCATCCAGCGCTACCAGGCCGGCACGCCGGCCGCGGTGAACGCAATGGAGACCCTCCGCCAGGCGGCCCATGCCATGAAGGACGCGATGCTCGGCGAGGACATGAACGGCGTCGCCGAAGCGATCAATGCGAACTGGGCCGCGCAGAAGAGCCTGCACCCCGACATCACGAACGAGAGCATCGAGAACCTCTTCGAGGCGGCGCGGAAGGCCGGAGCCGTCGCCGGCAAGGCCAACGGCGCCGGCGGCGGGGGCACGGTCACCTTCCTCGCCCAGCCCGGCCGAGAGACGAAACTCAGGAAGGCCCTCGCCCAGGTCCCCGGCTGCGTGGTGCTCCCCTGTCAGATCTGCCACGAGGGCGTGCGAAGCTGGGTCGTGCGCGAGTGACGTCCCGACAGCGTCCCGGCCGTCGTCACGAGCAGAGCACGTCGACCTCTACGGCGCCGAAGGTCAGCAGGATGAACTTGCGAGCCGGCGGCTGCCCGAGCCGGGCCACCGGACCGCGGCCGGCACGCCCGGGGTCCCCGTCGCCGCCGGGCCCCACCCATCCGAGCCGGGGCGCACGCTACCCCAGGTGCCGCGGACCGACTTCCGCCAACCGCCCGGAGGACGCCAACGTGCGAGGTGCTCTTCAGGCTTCCTTCACTACGGGCCTCACCTCCGGCGCTACGAGCCCACGCAGGAAGTAGCGCCGGATCTGGGCAAGCCCCTCGAAGTAACCCAGGTCGCACTCGATGGCCGGTGGGGTCCGTCCCACAGGCGACAGGATCTGGAAGAACGGCACGTGAGCTGCGAGGAGAGCCTTCTCGACTTCGCGTGACTCAGGCGTGTCGTCTGCGTAGAAAAGCACCCGTGTCATCGGCTGCCCCTCCCTCTGCGGCCCTTGGTCCGCGGAGTCTTGGCTGCTGCAGTCGTTCGTTCGATGAACGCAACGGCACGTTGGGCGAAGAGTATAGGAGCCGGAAGGTCGCCCTTGAGTTCCTCAACGATGTACTCCCAGCCCGCTTGACGTGACCAGTCTGCCACCTTCTCGGTCCGTACCCACTCCAGCAGCTCCTTCGCCCTCTCGAGCCTCGTCGCCCTGGCCTCCGAGCTCGACATGGGCGTCAAGAGGCTTCCCTTGACCGCTGGATCTGTGGCGGACGACGCCGCCTTACGCAGCACCGCGGCAATGAGGTCGGCGCAGTGATCGGGGCCCTGCTCATGCAGGGAAACGATGTCTGCGTCAGGGATCGTGCTCGCCGCCGCGCGGAGGCACCGCTCCACTTGATCGTCCTTCCTGCCCTGCAGACGCAGCAGCCGACAGCACACCTCCCCCAGAAGGAAGCGTCTGCGTCCCCACTCGTCTGAAGGCGGGTGGTAGATCGCGGCCCTGCCGCCTTCCTGCTTCAGGCGGGCAAGCGACCAGCAGTGCTGGGCCTCCTGGAACATGCCGCCGGACCGGGAGCCACCTACGAACGGACGGTACTGTACCACAAAACCGCACTGCTCAACAAGCTTCCGATCCCGCGCGTTGACTTGGCGACCGATCCGCCTCTGTAGGTCGTCCAGCCACGCCCTCTGCGTAGCACAAACGGCCTGCTGCTCCAGGAGTCCCCGCAGCCTTGAGCGGAACCCGTCGTCGTCCACCTTCCCTAACTCCCGCTTCAGGCCGGCGGCGGCCTCAGGCGGCGACACGCTCGTTGGGACCTGGTCAAGGGCCCTCGGCGGACGTGCCCACAAGACCTGGCTCTCGTCGTCCTCATGTGGCCACCGTCGAGTCAGGGTCGGCCCTGAGAAGCGCGCCTCGTCAATCGTGGTCGGCTCGAACAGCGCCACTCTCTCCCTCATATGCTCGGCGAGCCGTTCCACCTCCCTCCAGTGCCGCTCCCCCTCCTCCTGCGCTGCCTGATCATCCCGCTGCCACAGCGCCCGCACATGGGTTATGGGATGCGAGAGATACGCGCATGGGCGGCCTTCGAGCACGTGGGCCAGAGTGCGCATTGGGTGCTTCACGGCAAGTACGACGTGGGGCACGTCGCCACACTCCGCCGCGATGAGTTCTGCCACCGCCTCGTCCAGGGCGCGCCACTCCAGGATCTTGAGCAGTTTGATGGCCCAGTCTACCAACGGGTCCCTTACGCCAGGCTCGGGCTCCTCAAACACCTCGCCCGGCTCGCTGAGACGAGCCAGCACGTCGTAGATGTCATCAATCAGGGTTATGACCAGTGCGGGCTGAAGCCCTGCCAGTCGCGCGGGAGCCACCATGCTCGTGAACTCATCACTCAAGTGGTGGTACCACGCGGCGTGGAACGTCAGGAACACGTCGTGGCCAGAAGCCGACAGGCGCTCAACCTCCGGCGCCGCATGCTCGAATGCCTCGCCCCATAGGCGCCTCTGGCGAGGTTTGGGGAGGGTCCAGACGTCCTCACGCTTGGGCGTCCTGTCAGGGTCGATAGCCCGGATATCAGGGGCGGCCAGCCCCTCAAGTTCGTTCTCGACCTTCACGACGACTGGGGACCCGACCGAAGCCTGGCTGCCCTGCCATCCGCAGAACTTCCGAAGACTCCGCTCGATGCCCGTGCCGGAGATCCCGGTGACGAAGATCACCCGCCCTGCCAAGGAAGGGCCTCCCTCCGCTGGTGACGGACGTGAGCCGCGATGAGGCCGGCGGCCCCACGTCCAGCACCTTCTTCTCCTTGAGCTGAAGCGCCTCCTTCGCTCCTCTTGTCGTCTGGGCACCAGCCCGCCCCCACTCATCCGCCGGACAGAGTACCCTGCGAGGCCCACCGCTGCCCTCTCAGCGGTTCTTCCCCCGTCCCGCGATCTTGCACGTTTCCATGAGTTCGCCGTTCGCCACGAGGTGCAGTTCGTCGTAGAGGTTGACGGCCGTGCAGATGCGCGGCGGGATGAGTTCGAGCTTGTCGCCCACGGCGACGCGGAGGTCGCTGTTCGCCAGGTTGAGGTAGCCGTGCTCGTCGTTGAGGACATCCACGACGGCGCCGGGATGGCCCTTCACGAAGCCGCAACCGGCCGAGATCGGTTTGACTTGCGTCGCCAGGGCCTTCGAACCGGCGTCGAGGATCGCCCGATCCGGCCCAGGCGTGCTGATGACGGTTGACAGGACCGTGGCCGCGACGTCCTGGACGCCGACGACGCCGAGATCGACCTGGTTCATGTCGTAGAAGACATAGGTGCCCGGGCGGATCTCGGTGAGGCCGCAGCCGGCGCGATAGAGGGTCGCACCCGGCGTACACCCTCCGCTGATTCGCGCCATCGCGTGGCCCTCGCTCGCCAGCCCGGCCGCCACCTCGGAGAGCAGCCGACCCTCGGCCGCGACCAGCGGCTCCCGCTCGGCGTTGGTGGTCACCCCGTAGGTCATAGGGGCATAGCCCATGATCCCGACGATCCTCAGACCGGGGAAGTCGGCGACTGCCGCCGCCAGCTTCGCGGCGCCCTCGGGCGGAACCCCACACCGATGCGCGCCGATGTCGATCTCCAAGATGATCTCCAGAGGGTCGGTCGGATCGGCGAAGACCTCTGCATAGCCCTCCGCGACCGGCGTGCTGTCACACGCCACCGACATGCGCGCCCGTTCGCGGAGCGACGCCAGTCGTCGCAGCTTCGACTCGCCGACGATCTCGTTGGCGATGAACACGTCGCCGACGCCTGCGTCCACCATGGCCTCGGCTTCCCCGACCTTGGCGGCGGTCACACCGACGGCGCCGGCCGCCAACTGCAGCCGGGCGATCTCCGGGGTCTTGTGGGCCTTGATGTGCGGACGGAGCTGCAGCCCGGCCTCCGCCGCGCAGCGCGCAACGCGGTCGATGTTGGCGCTTAGGGTCGGCAGATCGACCAGGAACGCCGGCGTGTCGATGTCATGCAGGGGGATGCTCGACATGGGGCGGCCCCTCTCCTGGCGCAGTCGAACGGGCAGGCTTGGGATCAGACGCGATAGCCGAGGGCGGACGACTCCCCGAGCAGCGCCGCGGCCATCGCCGCCGCGCTTTCGAACCGCGCCGAGGGCGACTTGGCCAGCGCGCGGTGGATGACCTCCTGCGTTCGGGGCGTCACCTCGATGCCCCACTCGCTGATGCGGGGCGGCGGGGTCGAGAGGTGGTCCAGCATGATCTGCATCTCGTCGGGCCGCTGGAACGGCGCCGCTCCCACCAGCATGAAGAAGAGCAGCGCGCCGAGGGAG
>VGFC01000097.1 GCA_016869045.1 Armatimonadota bacterium | reverse complement strand
GCACGGGGATCGGCAGGCCGAGGCTGAAGATCAGGTCACCGAAGATCGTATCACAGCCGGCCGCCACCAGACCCTCGGCCATGCCGAAGCGGTCAACCGCACTGACCAGCAGCGCTCGCTTCCCTCGGAGCTGGAACTCCTCGCGATCGGCCAGCCAACGGATGGTTTCGCGTTCGAGCGTGTTCTTCAAGCCACTGCCGTCCACGACCGGCGTGACCTTCGCCGCCTCCGCCAACCGGCGGGACTCCTCGATGACGTAGCGTCTGCCGCGCGCCACGAGGTACAGATCGGTGCCGCCCAGGCCGATCGCCGCGACCTTGCCGTCGAGCTCTGCAATGGTGCGGCAAGCCCGGTCGTAGTCGCCATCGACGCCAAGGCGCTCGACGACAAGCCTCCGCCCGAGCATCTCGGGCTCGACGGTCTTATTGCGCTTCGAGGAGCCGAGGCTCACGCTGACGACATGGATCGCGTCCGTACTGGTCACGTCGTTGGGTGTCTGCATTTGGGCCCTCCCTCGTACTATGGACGTCCTTCCCGCGGAGCCCAAGCTCCATGTGGGTCTCTAGCCCCCAATGCGGAGCTGTCCCTGGTCCCAACTCCCTGGGACCCCCGATTCCGGAGAGTCCGCAACCGGGGCAACGGCATTCCCACGGAGACCCGCCGGGCCCGCGCCAGGCAACTGCCGGTGGATCCCCACCTCCACCCAAGCCAGCGCGTGGAAGCCCGCCCTGAGGCTGCGTGGAGCCCCGCGGGCGAATCCGGACTCCCTTTTCTGTCCCGGGACCGTCTGCACGGAGCGCGTCTCGGCGCCGCAAGCTCTGTACGAGAGGGGCCAGGATCGAACTCCAAGGGAGAAGTGGGGGCGACCCCCACCAAGGGTGCGGACGGAGGCTCTCCCGCCCCTGTGGGGCAGGACCCGACCCAGGGCCCTCCATCCCGCAGACTCCGGCCTGCGGCTACCCGAACTCCTCGACGGCAGCGAAGAAGGCCTCGATGTTCGGCCACGGCACCTCGGGGAGCAGGGCCTGGGACGGGGCGATCCACAGTCCGCCGTTGCGGCCAAGTTCCTCGATGCTACGCCGCACGGCCTCTCGCACGTCCGCAGGCGTGCCGAAGGGCATAGCCGACTGCGCCCCGATTGTGCCCCACAGCGTGAGGGCATCGCCCCAGTTCCGCTTGATGCGGAACGGGTCCATCGACTCGGGCTGGATGGGGTGCAGCGCGTCCACGCCGGCCTCGATGAAGTCGGGGATGAGCGGCTCGACGTACCCGCACTCATGCAGGCCGATGAAGACGTCGGGCTGCACGCGGCGGGCCGCCTCGATGACCCGGCAGAGGTGCGGCTTCACCCACCGACGGAAGTCGGCCGGACTGATCATCAACCGGTCTTGCAGCCCCACATCGCCGGAGAGCCAGACCATGTCCACACCCGCGCGGGCGAGCCCCTCTGCGATCCGGCACTCAAGGCTGCACAGGCGGTCGAGGAGCGCCTCAACGAAGGCGGGGTTTTCGTAGAGGTCACGACACAAGTCCAGGATTCCGCGCAGGTAGCAGGCCTTCTCCCAGCCCCCATGCCCCACCCTCCCGACGACGAAGTAGCCTGCCTCCCGCAACTGCCTTGTCTCCTCAGACAGGTGCTCGTAGCGATAGGCGGCCTCCACGTCGGGCCAGGGGTAGCCATCCACGTCCGCGGGCGTTGGGTTACGCAGCGACGCCATCGGCCACACGTAGCGGTGGAAGTGGTGGTGCCTGCTCGGGACGTAGGCCGTCCCCCACTCATCGACGGCCGTGTCGAGCGGTAGCTCGGGCGGGTGATAGGGCGAGAAGTCGCGCTGGCTGTGAGTCGGTGCGAGGCCCACGTCCCGGTGCTCGAAGCCGTAGTGGTCGGCGGGGTCCTCGGCGCCGGTGTGCTCCTGGAACAGCCGAAGGGTCGCCGGCGTGAACCAGGCGTCCTTAGGCACCTTGTCGGGGGACCGGTGCTGCAGAGCCTGTCTCAGTCGCTCACGCGGAAGCACAACCGCCCTTCCTCCTTGCCTCCGCACTCTATTGCCCGCCCGTGGCCGACCACCTGCCTCGGCCGCTGGCCGAAGAGCTACGTGAGGGAACCGCCCGCGGAGCGCGGCGTACGGCGCGAGTCGGCAGGGAGCGCGTCAACCCGGCCGCGACCCGCACAGAGCACGTCTGCCCTCCGTAGGCGCGCCCCCTGGCGCGCCACGAGCGCACGCGAGCGCCGAGGTGGAGCACCTCGCCTTGGGTGGGGAACCGCGGGTCCTCTTGTCCCGAGTTCCAGGGCCTCCGAGGAGAGACCGGGCAGACGCGGGAACCATACCCGTGCGTCAATGACCCGGACACTGGAGGCTGGCCATGACCAGGTCCGCAGGACGGCTGCGCTACGTAGCTCTGCTCATGCTTGCGGGGTGTGTGTCGGCCGCGGGCGTCAGCCCGGTATGCGTTGCGGAACAACACGGGGGTGAGCCAGTGATGATCCGAGACGTGCTGTGGGTCTGGGGCAACCCGGAGATGACGCAGCCCGGCGAGCATTCACTGCAGACCTTCGCCGAGGCCAGTCCAGCCAGGCGGGCGGAACTGCTCGGCGTGCCCAACATCGTCATGGCGGGTTTGGGGCTGCCGAACGACCAGGCGGAGGCCGACCGACTGGCCGCAGAGGTCAGCCACGCTCCGCATCTCATGTGGGAGATCTCGGCTGACGGCGAGGGCGGGCCGCCCTTCGTCTACGAGCAACGCGTAGCCCAGGTCAGTCGCCTCGCGGGCACGTACCCCCAGATTGGGGCCGTGCTCCTCGACGACATGAGCACCGTCCAGATCGCCAAGGGCTTGCGGGCCGAGGACGTCCGCGAGCTGCACCGGCTGCTGCGCGAGCAGTGCCCGGGGGTGAAGCTCGCGGGCGCCGTCTACACGATGAGCCTGGACGACGAGGGCCTCGCCGACTACATCCGCGAGCTGGATACAATCGTCCTGGCCACGTGGCACGCGCGCGATGTGGTGGACCTCGAGAGCAACGTCGCCCGCTGCGAGCGCGAGTACCCCGGCCGCGAGATCGTGCTCTGCCTGTACATGTACGACTACGGCGAGGGTCGGAGGATGCCGCGTGAGCTGCTGCAGGAGCAGTGCGAGACCGCACTGCGGCTGGTGCACGAGCAACGAGTGCGAGGCGTGGTCTTCCTCTCGATCAATGACGACCCCGAGGCTATAGGGTGTGTTGCCGACTGGGTCGCGCGTGTGGGTGCGCAGAGGATCGGGCAGCTGGCCGCCGGCGATCTGCCGCTGAAGATGGGGGATGGACGGGACTGGCACTGCCTTCCCGCGCCGTGGACCGAAGACGCGGAGGGCGTCATCCGGCCGCCCGACCAACGGAACCTGCACAGCCGGGCGTTCTGGATGAGCGCCACCTTCGCTGATGGGACGGTCGAGTTCGAGTTCAGCGGCGACTACCGCGAGACCGGCACCGGCATGGCGGGGCTCAGCCTCCGGGCGGCCGACCCCAACCAGTTCTACTACGTCTACTTCCCTTGGGGTGGGCAGCAGCTGCGGGCCAAGCACTTCTGGGCCGCGATCGCGAAGGTGGACGGAGATGGCTATCTACGCAACCTCGACGCCCGCTGGGTGCCGGGAGTGCCGAGCGAGACGGGGCGCTGGTACGATGTGCGCGTGACGGCGGAGGGCCCGCGCATCCGGGTCTGGGTGGACGGCCGGCAGGCGCTGGACGTGACCGATCGCAGCTACACTGCGGGCCGGCTTGGCCTTGCCGGCTATGGGTGGTACGCCTTCCGGAACGTCCGCTACAAGAGCCAGGGAGGCCCGGCTCCCAACTGGGACCGAAGCCTGGCGATTCCAACGCACGCCTTCACGGTGGGGCTGAGCAGCGAGGAGATGCCGACCGGCTGCGTCGCGCCGAGTGGGGACGTGCTGCTGGCTGCCGGTAGCCGGCTCGTGCGATCGGTAGACCGTTGGCGAACCTGGTCGCAGGCGGTTGCGTTGCCGGAGGGTCTCGGCAAGCTCACGGACTATGGCAGCACGATGTTCCGCACGCGGGTCGGCCGGCTGATCGTGATGATCTACCGCACCCAGGAGCAGATCGGCAAACCCGAGCCGGAGATTCTGATCGCGGAGTCTGAGGACAGCGGCACAACCTGGCACGATCCAGTGCCCTCGCAAGTGGCCCCTGGGTGGCCGGTGGCCCCGGCCAGGCTTGTCCCCTATGGGCCGCTGGTCGAGGCGGCCGACGGAACACTGGTGCGCTTCTTACTGGGGGCCGTGAAGGAGGAGGGAGATCGGTTCACCGACGTACGGACCTGGAGCGCCATCCACTGCAAGGCCTTCTGCATCCGCAGCACCGATGGGGGCGCAAGCTGGTCAGCGCCGATCGACCTCGACTGGCCCTCCTGGGCGGATGCGCCGCGCGGGAGCATCCCAGGCTCCCTTGACCTGACTGAGCCGACTGGCGTCGCAATCGACAACGCGCTCTGCGTTCTGGTCCGTCCGGTGTACAGCCCGTACATGTGGCAGTGCTCGTCTCCGGATGCGGGCGCCTCCTGGGACTCCGTGGCGCGCGCAACCTTCCCCGGCTACGCGCAATCCATGGTCCGAACGTCCTCCGGCGCGATCCTCTGCGCCCACCGGTACCCCGGCTACTCGGTGAACGTCTCCCGCGACGGCGGCCTGAACTGGGACGCCGGTACCGTGATCGACTATCCTGCCTGGGCGATGGGTTGCATGGTTGAGGTGGAACCGGAGGTGGTGCTGTGCACGTACATGAACGCCGAACGTAGCCTGCCTCTTCTCGCCCAGCTCATCCGCGTCACACCCGATCGCCTCGAACCGGCGACTGTACCCTGAGCCATGGGCTGCTTGCCGGCCGCCGATGCTCGTTGTCGCCCTCAGCCCCCGGCCCAACGCCTCGCGGGCTCCCCCCTTGGCGCGCCACAAGCGCACGCGAGCGCCGGAATGGGGTCTACGCCCGGCGGCGGTGCGTGCAATGCGCGTTGAGGGCCAGGTCTGTCTCCCGCTCCCCGTGGATCGTTCATACAGAGCGCGGCTACGCGCCGGGATCTCTGTAGCATGGGGTACGCTGGATACTGAGCCTCACGGATGTGGGCGAAGGCGCGCCCGGGTCCCTCCTCGAGGAAGCGGCGGGTCTGGTCAGCGTCGCCAATGGTGTACTGCAGCGGAGTTGATGGTGCTTATGTAGATGTGCCGGATCGGGTTCGTAGGACGGAGCGCCAGCTCCGTCACCGACTATGCAGGCGTCGAAGCTGGCGCTTCGACCTACAAACCGCGTTCCACGACCTCGTTGGCCTCGGCCCCCCCCAAAAGGGGCTCTGCGTCGGTGTGGCGGAGGCCCGGGTTAGGTGCGCATCAGGATGAAGCACTACACTAGCTTCGTCCGCTCCGCATCTCGCCATACGCGCTAGCTTCTTCGGGCCGGTTTCGGGCACAACATGGAGCCGTCGCATGGGGGAGGGACTGACGGGAAACGCCGAAGAATGCGCCTCTTGACAGCGCGGGCCGATTGCGCTACTGTGGCAGTCCTGCCGAGGTGGCGGAATTGGTAGACGCGCTAGCTTGAGGGGCTAGTGAGCTTCTGCTTCGTGCGGGTTCGAGTCCCGCCCTCGGCACCAGACGACCCCCGAACGCCCGAAAAGCCCCAGTTTCGGGCGTTTTCCGTTGTACCCTCCCTTGCGCGATGGACCGCTGAGGTGCCCGAAAACGGCACTGAAAAGCTAGTGAGTTACTCCGCCTTCGCGGCGGCACAAGCTAGTGAGTGCCGGTCGGGCTCGGGGACGTATTCGACGCCGACCCTCAACACTCCTTCTGGCGATTCCCCGACCGGCCCTGCCTCCGCGCGGGGCCGTCTTCGTTTTGGGGCAGGTCGCTGGCGATAGGCCACGCCCGGCCTTGCCCTCCGGCGGCCTGCCCCAGAAGGGCGAACGGGCGATGATCGAAACACGAGACGAAGCACGGGACGCCATACTGAGGATCGCCGCGACGCAGCCGGAGCGCGCGTATCGGATGACCGGCTACGACCGCGAGCTGAAGCCCTCGGGTAAGGACCTCGTTGGCATCTGCCCGTTCCACCAGGAGCGCAACGGTTCGTTCCACATCACGACCAAGGGCGAGTTCGCGGGGCGCTGCAAGTGCTTCGGCTGCGGGTTCGGTGGCGACCTGTTCGCCTTCCTCATGCGGGCGAAGGCCTTGTCGTTCCCGGAGGCTCTGGACTTCGCGGCGACGGGCCTGGGGATCGACTGCCCTCCCCTCCACAACGGGAAGGTGCCCGGTTCCCCTTCAGGCCTCGTCGAGTTCCTGGGCCTCCGAGGTGAGCCACCGTCGCGCAAGGTCGCCGAGTTCCTACACGGCGAGCTGCTGGCCCGACCGGAGAGGCTGCGATGGCTCGCCGAGCACCGCTGCTGGTCCGAGGCAATCGTCCGGGCGGCGCTGGTGGGTTGGTACGAGGACGGTAAGGAGCAGCGATTCAGCATGCCGGTCCTCGACGGGCACGGGGAACCCGCCGACATCCGGTTGTACCGACCTCGCGCGCTGAAGCGCAAGTGCATCGGCTGGCGAGAGGGCACAGGCAGCGCACGCCTCTACGGGCTGCACCTCGTGCCCGACCTCAAGCCGGGGGACGTCATCTACATCGCCGCCGGCGAGCCCGACTGCCTCGCGCTGAACAGCCTCGGGTTTCCGTCGATCACCAACACGGACGGCGAGGGGAACTGGCCGGCGGACGCGGAGATCGACCTCGCCGGCGTGACCATCTACATCCTGGAAGACCACGACGCAGCCGGGCGGAAGCGGACTCCGGTCGTGGCCCAGTGGTGTCACAAACACCACGCGGAGAAGGTCCTGCGGGTCACGATGTGCGAGCGCGGCGGGCCGAGGGGCTTCGATGCAACCGACCTCGTCGTGAAGGCCGGAGGACTCGGCGATCCTGTCGGTGCGGCGGAGGCCTTGGCCCGGCGCCTTGAGGTGGCGGAGGTCATTGCCCCCGCACGGCGCAGGTGGCAGACGCCCGACCTCCTTCGAGCACATTTCCCTCCTCCGCGTTACCTACTCGACGGCATCCTCTGCGAGGGCGTGAACGTGATCGGTGGGCAACCGAAGATCGGGAAGTCACTCCTGGGCACGCAGGGCTGCCTGGCGATCAGCGAGGGCGGCGACTTCCTGGGCTGCCAGGCGCAGAAGGGTCGGTGTTTGTACCTGGCCTATGAGGACGGCCCGCGTCGTCTGCAAGGGCGCCTGCTCAAGCAGGGATGGACGGATCAGACTCCACCAGCGACGTTCCTGACGCGACCAAGCGAGGACGAGATTCATGAGGAGCTGGACTCGGGTCAGTTCGAGGGCGGGCTGCTCGTTGTCGATACGCTCAGCCGCTGGTTCGCGGGCAAGGACCAACTGGATGCGGCGGAGATGACTGAGGCCTGCACCAGGCTGCAGGAATTCCACATCGAATTCGGCCTCAACCTGTGGGCAATTGACCATCACAAGAAGGGTGCAACAGGCGATCCCGTCGGCGATCTCTTTGGCAGCGTAGCGAAGGCGGCAGGGGTAGACGGCATCCTCGGTCTGTACAGGGACCAAGGCAAGCCGGGAGCCCGCCTGAAGATCGTGGGCCGCGACGTGCCCGAGACGGAACTCGTCCTCACCTTCGACCCCGGTACGCTGTGCTGGAGACTGGCCGAGACCGGCGCTGCCACTGGCGGCGGGAAGTACGACGAGAAGGTGCTGGCCGAGCTGACGCGCGCCCCCGGTCACCTCCGGGACCTGCACAACCGGACAGGCATCAGCACCGGCACTCTGAGCAGCACCCTTCACCGCCTAGAGGCTGACGGCAAGATCACTGGGCGCCCAGAGGCAGACCGGGTTGTCTACTACGTCCTTGGTGATCTGGAGAGAGAGAGGAGAGAGAAGTGACCGAACACCCGAACAGCCCGAACAGGGCCGAACACCCCGAACGGCCCGAACAGGCACCGAGACCGGAGGCTGTTCGGGCGCCGTTCGGGTTGGGGTGCGCAGACCCGAACAGCACAGAGGCCCAGAATCCAGCCCTTGTCGTAAGGCCGTTCGGCCTGTTCGGTCCGTTCGGCACTTCGGGCAAACGTAGGCGAGTGGGCCGTCCGGGGCGGCGAGCCGGAAGAGAGCATCGCACGAGTGCCTCGCGTGGGTATGCAGAGCCACGCAGAACGCACGCGGCGGGCGAAGTGGCGCAGGAGAGTGGAGGAACGGGAACGAGGCCTACAGAGGCCCAGCAGCGTGAGACAGCCGACGCCAAGGGGGACCGGTAGAACTGCCGGGGGGCGGGACCAACTCGTTCTGGGGGGGGACAGGCTGGTCGTACGCCCCCGCTCCGCCCGGCAGCCATATCCCATAACACCCTCCGGGGGCCAGGGCCTCCGCGAGGCCTGGGACGCGCCGAGGGGGCGCCGTAGGGGGTAGGGGCGGGGCGACACGAACAGGGCCTCCAGGAGGCTCACAACGCAGCACGGAGGGACCAGCGTGGAGTTCGTGGGCGACAGGCTGATGACCGGAGGAAACGGCGAGCAGGCGGTGCGCTTGGGCACGCCTGCTCCTTGTCTCCTGGTTGTCGGCGCTGCGCTAGTTGGGTGCGGCGAAGCCCACCCACGCCAACGCGCTGACTGCGTAGCGGATGTAGCGGACTGCGTACTTCAGCATCTTACTCACCTCCCTTCGTCCTGTGATGTCCACTCCTCGCCCCGTCGGCTGCCGGTCAGTTCGTCCAGCCGAACCCCACCCACGCCAGAGCACTGGCCGCGTAGCGGATGTAGCGAACCGTGTACTTCAGCATCTTGCTCACCTCCTCTTGGTTGGAGTATGCGCTCCGGCGAACCCGCCAAAGCAGGCCCGGAGGCGCAAGTCGAGCGCGGAGGGAGTCCCGTATTCCTGGGACCCGCTGCAGGCGCGGAGAACGCACCAGAGCGCACGCGACCCCCGAAGTGGGGCAAGGGGGCCGGGCGAGGTTCGGAGGGCCGTACAGACGACGTAGGAGGCGAGCAGTGGTACCAGCAACACTCGAACGCACAACCTTCGAGGTCAGCCGTGAGGTGGAGTACTTCACGGAGTCCGAGCTGAGGATGCAGATCGGCTTCGACGCCGACGACTGGCCGGTCGCCCTGCTGAAGGAACTGATCGACAATGCGCTTGACGGCTGCGAGGCAGCGGGCACTCCGCCGATCATCCGGGTAGACGTGGAGCCCGACGCCTTCACCGTGGAGGACAATGGGCCGGGCCTACCCGAGGCGACCATCGCGGGCAGCCTGGACTACATGAAGCGGGTCAGCGATAAGCTGTTCTACGCGAGCCCGACGCGGGGCCGCCTGGGGAACGCGCTGAAGGTCGTCTGGGCGGCACCCTACGTCGCCCACGGCCAGCAGGGGTATGTGGAGGTCTGGACTGGCGGGCAGCGCCACACCGTGAAGGTGCGGTTTGACCGGATCGCCGGCAGGCCGGTCGTGGAGCACGAGACCAAGGAGGACGCCCTTGTAACCACGGGGACCCGCCTTCGGGTAACCTGGCCGGAATCAGCAACCTCACTTCTGGGTGAGGGCACGCGCCGTTCTTACAAGTCCGCGCCGAACGCCTCCGAGCTGGTGGCCGCCTTCGCCGCCTGCAACCCCCATGCGGGGTTCCGGATCGGCGAGAAGGTCTTCCGGGCGACGGACCCGGCCTGGACCAAGTGGCGGACGTGCGATCCGACCTCCGCTCACTGGTACGCGCCCGAGGCCTTGCGCGATCTACTGGCTGCCGAGATCAGCAGTCCGACCTACCAGGCGCAACCCAAGACCGTCCGGGCCTTTGTGAGCGAGTTCCGGGGCCTGTCCAGTGCGGTCAAGCAGAAGTCCGTCACGGCGGAATGGTCTCGGGCCTACCTTCACGATCTGGTGAGGGGCGGCGATCTGGACTCCGGCGCCGTGGGTGCGCTCCTGGCCCGGATGCAGCTCGCCTCGAAGCCTCCGAAGCCGGTGCACCTGGGGGTGATTGGCGAGGAGCACGTCACCCGATGGATGACCGAGCACGCCGGCGTGGTGCCCGAGAGCATCTCCTACGCGAAGAAGTTGGGGGAGCAGGACGGGCTGCCCTACGTGCTGGAGTTCGGCTTCGGGCAGTCCGAGGATGACAATGCGAAGCGGAGGTTGGTGGTTGGCCTGAACTGGTCGGCGGCGCTGGAGAACCCCATCCTTGAACTGAACCAACTCCTCGCGAAGCAGCGGATCGACGCCCATGATCCGGTCGTCGTCTTCGCCCACATCGCGAAGCCGCTTCTGCAGTTCACGGATCGCGGGAAGGCGAGGGTGGCGCTATGAGCGATCTGGGCGATGCTCTGGCGGCGGTCGTCACGAAGACGACGAAGGGCTGGAAGCAGGCGAAGCGGGAGGCCGACAAGCAGGACCGGCTATCGCGGACGCAGCGGTCGGCGCTGTACCATCGCCCCTTCGTGGTGACGGTGCGGGATACGGCGTTCAAGGTCATGCCAGAGGCCTACGCCTGGGCGAGCAGCGACGGTCGATACCTGGCGAACGCCCGGCAGATCATGTACGGGGCGCGCCCACGGGTACTGAAGCTGACCGTCGGCGAGCGGAAGCGCATCTGGAAGAACAGCTCGTACTTCACCCAGACGCTTCTCAAGGACTACCTGGACCGCTACGAACCCGCCTGGCGCGTGGTGTGGGATAGCCGCGGCCACCTGGTCGAGCCGCACACCGGGAACAGCATCGGCCTGGGCGGCGCGGAGGTCGGTCAGTACATCGGCGAGTGGACGGCTGACCGTTGGCCGGTGGTGAAGCCCTTCGAGTTGGAACGCGCGCTGAAGACGGTCGGCCCGCACCTGCGCTATGCGAACGTCCTCTTCATCGAGAAGGAAGGCTTCGCCGAGGTGCTCGAAGACGCGGGCTTCGCGCAGGAGTACGACCTGGCCTTCATGTCAACGAAGGGGCTTCCGGTCGGGGCTGCGTGTCAGCTCGCGGCGCACTTCAACCGGGCCGGTGTGCGGATCTTCGTGGTGCACGACTTCGACCTGGCCGGGTTCAAGATCGTGAAGACGCTACGGGAGGGCACGCGGCGGGCGCCGGGGGCGCGCGTGATCGACCTGGGCCTGCGACTGGATGACGTGGAGGCGCTGCAGGAAGAGGACCAGGCCCTGCCGGAGTTCGAGCGGCTGCAGACCGAGGAGGTGGCCTACAAGCAGAAGGCCGACCCACGGGAGTACCTGAGGTGGGAGTGCGACGCGACCGAGGAGGAGTGCGACTTCCTGGTCAGCGAGGTGCAGTACTACTACGCTCAACCAGTGGGATACACGGGGGAGCGTGTCGAGCTGAACGCGATGAACTCGGAGCGGTTCATCCGGTGGCTGCGCGGCAAGCTGGAGGAACACGAGGTCGCGAAGGTGGTGCCCGACCGCGAGGCCCTGTGCGATGCATACCGGCGGGCGCTGTTCCTGCAAGCGTTGGAGAAGCACGCCACCGAGATACGGGACAAGTTCACCAAGAAACGGGTGCCGAAGAACCTGGCGGAGCGGGTCGTGGAGGTTGAGGGCTGGCCGCGAGTAAGCTGGGACGAAGCAGTCTGGGACATCGCGCGCCAGGCGGCGGCTGAAAACCGACCGACGGCTAGGGCGGACTGATCCTCCGCCGACAACGGGCGAACCCCACGCCCGGCCTACCGACGGGGGGCACACCACGGGGAGGTGTCATGGGCCAAGAGCCCTTGCGCCTCCCCGCGTGCCTTCCGGGCAACGGAGACGAGACCAGCAATGAGCACACCGACACCAACGCAGGCCGTCAGGCAGGAGTGCACCCCAGTGCCACCCAGAGTTCGCCCAGCGGCCCGTGAGCCGCCGAGTAGGCCGGGTCGGGGCCGCACCAGTGGAAGACGCTGACACGGCGCGCGTACGGATCGCGCCAATCCTGGCGAGGTGAACGCGACGGGAAGCCCGACGAACCTGGACAGCATAGGCAGAGGGTCGCCATGCCGACTTCGGAGATACCCACACAGCTAGAGAGGAGTTAGGACCATGCACTGCTTCGTAGGCGTGATTGTCGAGCACGACAAGGAAGAAGGCACCGACGTGCGGCTCAACAGGGTGGAGCGCCAACTTGAGCCATTCGCCGACTACTCTGACTACCACACGGACGCTGCCTGCGTGTGGCGTGACGGCGTCCCATGCAAACTCGTCGAGGGGAAGTCGGTCCCGGACCTACCCAAGCAGTACATCGAGTGCGATCTCTGCCGGGCGCACGGAACCATGCGAGCAATGCTCGGGGTGCACGCAGAGTGGGATTGGTGGCTGCTGGGCGGCCGGTTCAACGGACGCCTAGTGGGCAACCCCGAGCCACTGGATGCGCGGTTCATTGGGTGGTATCCCGATGGCTCGCCGGAGGCTGAGGCGCTGGAGGCCCGATGGCGTAAGCACGAGGATCTGCAGGTGTGGTTGGACGCCAACACCTTGCCGGCGGGTGAACTGACGGCACAGCACGGGCTTGACGTGCTTGTGACACCCGACTTCGGGTGGATCGTCTCCGGGGCATGCGAGGCCGACTTCGGCCCGAGACTCGGCCCGCGCTCGCCGGAGGAGTGGCTCGCTACGCTGGGGTCAGTGCGCACCCAGTACGGCGTCGGGCACGTCGTGGTTGGCATTGACGCGCACCTGTGATGTGCGAGGGTAGCCCGTCGAGTCAGTCCCGGCGTGCTCCGTTGCAGGCGCGCCCTACAGGCAGCGGTGATGGAGATGCTCGGCGGCTGACGCTGACGTAGCACAACCGACGGACGGCTAGGCCGAGGGTAGCTCCCTCGGCGACAACGGGCGAACCCCACGCCCGGCCTACCAACCGGGGGAGCACGCGGGGGAGCGTGTGAGGCCCACGAGGCCTTCGCGCTCCCCTGCGGCTTTCCCGGAGGGACTGGAGCAGGGACCGATGAGCATACCCACACCGAAGCAGGCCATCCGCGCGATGTGCCGCCACTGCCTCTGCCTGAAGAAGGGCCAACCGGGGTACGACTGCCTGGGGAAGACCTGTCCGCTCCACGCCGGGATGCCGTTCCGTGGGATGCACCCGACCAGGAAGGTCCAGCCTCAGGGCACGCCCTCCCATGAGGACGAGCGCATGAAGGCCTTGGCCCTGTCGCACCCTCCCCGGCGTCCTACGAAGCGGATGATCCGCGACCAGTGCATGATGTGCATCCCGGACGAGTACGTGGACGGGAAGCTGGTGGACTGCACCGCGCAGCACTGCCCCCTCTGGCCGTTCAGGCCCATGCAGCCTGGGGGGACGCCCAGACACCCTACCCGGGTGCGTCAGGCTGCCGAGCGCAACACACCACAGGGCTTCCGGCCCGCCGTCAGCGAGCAACGATAGGGGTAGTTTGGCCCGGAGATACCATAGGGTAGGCCAAACCACCAGAGCGCCCCTCGGAGGGCGACTTGACTGCAGAGAGTGCTTCCCAGAGCCTCGGCGCGTTCGCGTCGTCCACGGCGACGGAGGTCAGTTCAGGGCGCGGGTGCGACCGCGCCACGGGATCAAGTTCCCCGGCTGTGACGCAGCGTGCCGGTGGTTGTCCGCAGCCAACTCGGTCGGCGCAACCTCACCGATAAGCAGCGCACCTACTTCCTGGGCCGCAAGTACGAGGTCAGGAAGAAGCGGTCAGGCGAGAGGACGGACCTAACCTCCCCTCATGGTGAGGGAAGGTTGCGGACAGCCAAGGTCATCGCCTCCGAGGAGGGCGTTTCCCACGCGACCGTCGAGCGGGCTGCCGAGTACGCCCGCTCCGTGGACGAACTCGAAGCCATCGCCCCCGGCTTCCGTGAGAAGGCCCTCGTACCGAAGAAGGCGCCCAAGCAGAAGCACGTTGTTGCGCTGGCGAAGAGCGCCCGATCTCACCCCAAGGCCGCGAAGACGAAGGCCCGGAGCGTCGTGGCGGGAGACGGAAGCGTGGCGGACGCGGCCCGCGAGCGTGGATCCGAGGTCGGAGCTGCGAGAGGCGCTGAAGGCGCTTCTGGGCGCCGTGTAGAACGTGCGTGAGCCTGTTTCGTTGCACAGGGACGGCTACCCGAGCCGGCGAAGAAGGTAGCATGGGTACGAGCACAGCCAACGACCTGGTGCCCCTGCCGGCGGACTGGTGGTGCCTGCCGCCCGAGGAGCTACTGCGCTGTGAGATCACTGGGCAGCCTGAGTGCCCTTCCTGCGGGCATTGCTGCAAGCCGTGCGACTTCGGGAGGGATGGCGCCGCGTGCGAGGAGGCGACGCGCCCGTTCCTGTGCCGCGCCTATCCGCTGGGCTACCTCGCCTGCCCTGATCTTCCCGGCGTGGAGGGGGTGCGGGCGCGCTGCGCGTTGCTCCGGCGCCTCGAAGGCGAGCGCGACGGGCAGTCTCCGGGCTCCGCGCCCCGCACGATGGAGCCCTCGGCCAGGGGCAGCGGGGCCGGCGAGCCCCTTAGATCGAGGGAGACGCATACAGCGGCGATGTGACAGTGCCGGAGGGCGGAGGCAAGCCATGGTGAAGAGCACACGCCATGTACGGGGCCCCGTTGATTCGTGTACGGGGCTCCGCTGCCGCCGACGGGGACGAGCCTCCCGCTCCATATGGTGCCGTCCCAGAACGGTTGGTTCACCGAGGCAGCATGGCCGCACCTGGAGCACGTCCTAGGGTCCTGTACGCTGCACCGTGGGGCTACCTGAGCACCCGCTCGGGGGTCACGCGGAATGTGCTGTCCGTTGCTCGGGAGCTGTCGCGCTACGCTGAAGTCACGGTCGCCTTCCGGCGGTTCCTGGAGCCGCCGCCGTCAGCGCCCTTCGGCGCCGTTGCCATCGAGAGCAGCACTGTGCCCGGCCCCGATGACCTGGCCATTGGCGGCCGGCCCCGACCCACCTTCCTCACGCAACTCCGCTATCTCCATGGTCTCCGGCGCTTCGCCGCGGCTCAGGCCTCCCGGTACGACCTAGTGCTGGAGAAGAGCTGGCGGCTGTCGGGACACCTGGTGGACGAGTTCGGGCGGCATGGAGTACCCGGGGCGGTGGTCGAGAACGTCGTTCCCACCGCCTTCCAGCTGGGATGGGGGGTACGGCGGCGCCTGCTCTTTGCTGCGCAAGTGCGGTTGGTGAGACGGTACTTGCGGCGGTCACCCCTGGTGATTGCCGAGACCGCGCAGCTGCGGCGCGCCCTAGTCAAGTGCCTTGGCCTATGTCCCGAGCGGATCGCAGTCGTCGGTCTCGGCCTTGACCACGACCTGTTCCGGCCTCGGCCGATGGCCGACGCCCGACGGCGACTCGGCATTCCTGAGGACCAAACGATGATGCTCTACTGCGGGGGTCTGGACCGCTACCACGACGTCCGTCCCGTGGTCGAGGCGCTGATGGAGGTTCAGACCCCGGGCCTCCGCCTGCATATCATCGGCGACGGCTGCGCGCTTCGGGACGGCCGAACGCTCAGTGCGGGCGCCGAGCGGCGGCTCGTGTTCCACGGCACCGTTCCCCACGAAGACGTCCCCGGCTTCGTCGCGGCTGCCGATCTGTGCCTCGCACCGTACCGGCCGGAGGCCTTCCCCGATGGCGAGGTCACCTTCTTCACGCTGAAGATCCCGGAGTTCATGGCCTGTGCCCGACCAGTGGCGAGTGTCCCCAGCGGACACATCCGCCAACTTATCGGCGACGGCATTACCGGCTTTCTCCGCCCCAACCACCGCGGAGCCTGGGCGGAGCTGCTGGCGCATCTGCCCTCGCGCCAGCGCCTGCGCGAGATGGGCGCAGCGGCGCCCCAGGCCGTCGCCCACCTGAGTTGGGAGGCCACTGCCGCCAGCTATTGGGCAGCCTGCCTCCCTCTCCTCAACGGTGCAGGGACATGAGCATCGGCCCGCTCCGCCTGCTCATCGTCGGCCTCGGTCAGCGCGGCCAGCAGTGGCTCGAGTTCTGCCACCGCTACGCGCCCGTTGAGGTGGTCGCCGGCGTCGATCCGGACCCGACCGCCCGCAACCTAGCCCGCACGTACCTCCCCGGCCCTGAGTGCCGCCTCTTCCCCTCCCTGCGCTTCGCGCTGCGTGCGATAGAGGTCGATGCCGCCATCGTGTGCACCCCCCTGCCGGACCACGCCACCACGACACTCGCCTGTCTGGAGGCCGGACTGCCCGTCCTGGTCGAGAAGCCCTTCACCCCCACCGTGGCCGAGGCCCGTGGCTTGGTGCAGGCCGCCGAGCGTACCGGTCTCGTCCTGATGGTCGGACAGAGCTACCGCCACACCCCCGCCGAACTCGTCCTGCGCGAGGCGCTCCAGTCCGGCCTGATCGGGGAGCCCGGCTTCGTGCAGTGCGTCTCCCACCGCCACCGTCGCGCTCAGGGCACCTACCAGGCGAGGGTGACCTTCGCGCAGATGGACATGGCCGTCCACCACCTGGATGCTCTGCGCGTACTGCTTGGCTCGGAGGCCGTCACCGTCACTGCGCGCGTCTTCAACCCGCCCTGGTCAGGCTACCGGCACGGCGGGGCTGTCGAGGCCCTGATCGAGATGGCTAACGGAGTCCATGTGACCTACGTCGGCAGCCTTGTCTCTCAGACCAACGCCTTCTCGCAGCGCATTGAGGGCGCAGCCGGGGCCCTGGTGGCTGACGGCCGTTCCGCAGAGCATCACGCGACCGGGAGCTCGCCCCGGGTCCTCTTCGCCGAGAACCCAGGTGCGCCCGGTTGGGTCCGCCCGGCCTTCATCGGCATGGAGGCTCTGCTCGCCGACCTGACCGCGGCCATACGGGAGGGGCGGGAGCCGCCGACCTCCGGCCGTGACAACCTGCAGACGCTCGCCATGGCGCTGGCCTGCCTGCTCTCCAGTGACGAGGAACGCGTCGTCGCGGTGAGCGAGGTTCTGTCAGCCTAACGTCCTCTCTGGAGGCCTTGCCGTACCGTGTCCGCGCCGCTTGTCGTCATTGCTATCGACTCGGCCGAGATCACCCTCATCGAGCGCTGGGCTGCCGACGGGCATCTGCCCGCCTTCGCCGCTCTGTACCGCCAGGCTGCCTACGGCCGCCTCGACACGACCTCCGACCTGCTGCAGGGCTCGGTCTGGCCCTCGTTCGCGACCGGCTGCCATCCGGGGAAGCACGGTAGCTACTACCGGCTGCAGATGCGCAGCGGGAAGGACGAGATCGCCCGCATTCGCGCCGACCACTGCTTCCGGCTGCCCTTCTGGGCGTGGTTCGAGGGCGACGACGAACGGGCGGTAGTCGTGGATGTCCCCAAGATGGCGCCCCTCGCGAACATGAACGGATTGCAGGTGGTCGAGTGGGGCTCGGCCGACCACTACTGGGAGTACGCCACCTCCCCGACCCAGGCGGCGGCCGTCCTGCTTCGTGAGTACGGCGAGCACCCTCTGCTGACGGAGGCGCCGGCGCCACTCACTGCGGGCCAGCGACTGCGGCTGAAGCAGCGACTCCTTGACGGCGTGGCGATGAAGCACCGGCTGAACCTGGGGCTCCTCGCCCGCCATCGGCCCCGCGTCTTCGTCTCCGTGTTCGCTGAGACTCACCTTGCGGCACACTACTTCTGGCGGTTCATGGACGCCAACCACCCCCACCACGAGCCCGACCCGGCCATGCAGACCGTGCTCCGCGATGTCTACGCCGCGGTGGATCGCTTCCTGGGAGAGTTGATCGAGAGGGACGGGGGCCGCTCGAATCTGCTGATCATCTCGGGACATGGGGCCTGCGCCGACCACAGTCCGTACGACGCGCTGCCGGCCCTTCTCTACTGCATGGGGATGACCGTGCGTCCCGCGTCGGGCCAGGCCGAGGGGCAGCGGGACGCCCTCCGGCGCCCTGGCAGCCTGCGCCGGGCGCTCAAGCAGGCGATTCCCGCTCGGCTTCGCCGGATGCTCACCCGGCGCATGGTGCCGGCCGCTGTCCGCGAGCAGACCGCCCTCCGGAACGCTGTCAGGGACATCGACTTCGAGGCCAGCCGCGCTTTCTGCCTCCCAACTGACCTCCAGGGGTACATCCGCCTGAACCTGGAGGACCGTGAGCCGACCGGCACCGTCCGCGAAGCGGACTATGACGAGGTGTGTCAGGAGATTGAGGCGGAAGTGCTGGCCCTGGAGGAGGCGGAGACTGGGCGGAAGGTGGTGGACCGCGTGGTGCGCACACGGGACGCCTACAGGGGCGGAGACCACCTGGAGCAACTGCCCGACGTGTGCGTCGTCTGGGCCAACGACCGCCCCCTGTCCGGCATCCGCTCTCCGCGCTACGGTCTTCTTCCTGCTGGTCGGCGGCTCCCGGAGCGAAGCGGCGGCCACCGGCCGGAGGGCTTCTTCTTCGCGACGGGCCCCACTTTCGATCCGGCCCAGACCGGCCTGCGAGCCCACGTCCTCGACCTCGCCCCGACCGTCCTCCGCCTACTCGCCAAGCCGATCCCCGAGGACTTCGACGGCCACCCGCTGCCCGTGCTAAGATAGGATCGGCCCAGTCGCCGTCCGATCGCGCAGTCTGATCCGAAGTCCGCCGGCCCTGCTCGCAACGCCTCGAAGGCGGGTGTAGGAGGCATCCTACGCCCACAGACCGCGCTCCTGCACTCTCACCGGGGGGTGGAGCCCACCTCCCCCTCGCCGCTCGATCTGCGCCCCTCTGTGCTGAGGGGATGCAGCGCGAGGGGCGCTCCGTATAGACGATCCCCAGGAGCGGGAGGCAGGCTCATGCTCGCACCCCGGGCTGTACGCTCTCGGCATAGGTAGGCCCCTCGGCGCTCGCGTGCGCCCGCGGCGCGCCAGGGGACGCTGCTGTGGGGCTTTGGGGCAGCCCGCCTCCCCCTCGCACTTGGTCTGCATCCCAGAGCAGTCTACCGGGGTGCCTCACCTTTACTCCGCGATCCTCACTGCCTCACTTTCCGGCCGCGACATGCAGGGTGAGCGCTTCCTTCTCAGCTCATCGCTCAGAGCCCTGGTGAGTGGCCAATCGCGGCGTGGATGGGCTCTTTCGGAGGGACAACTTGCCGAAGGTCTGGCGGGTCATTGCCGGGGGAGCACGGAAGGTGAGGGTGTGACCCGGCCGTCGAACAGCGTCGTGGCCACGCCTTCTTCGACGACCACCCGCAGCGTCCGCCCGCGCACCGTCAGGATGGGGCTGCGGAAGCTCTCCCAGCCCTCCGGGATCAGCGGCTCGACGGTCACCTCGCGCCCGATCTTCACCCCGCAGATTGTCTCCACGAACGCCATGGCCAGCATCGCCGTCGGCCAGCCGAACCAGTAGCGCTGGACGGGGCGGGCCGTGTGCCGGTCGCTGATCTCCGGCAGTTGCAGCGCCGGGGTGAGCGCATCGCGCAGCCAGTCGAGCAGCTGCGCCGCTTCAGTCGGCGTTGCTGTGCCGCTCATCAACTGGCCCAGCGCCCCCAGCGGCCACGGGCTGAACGGCATGGTCTTGCTGCCATCGCACAGTTGGCGGTACTTGCCGGCCCTCGTGCCGCGGAAGCCCTGATTGCGGTCGCTGTAGGCGAAGCGCACCGTGCTGCGCCAGACGGGATCATCGGCCGCGCAGAAGCCCAACCGCGCCAGCGAGAGCAGGTTGGGCATGTCAGCGTGATCGTATAGCAGGGCCTCGCCCGGCCCGCCGACTTCGAACGCGAACATGCGCCCGAACTCGGGGTCGTCTACGACGGCGCGATCCCAGATGGCCTGCCGCAAGCGCGCCGCGAGTTGCCGCAGTTCCCCCGCGCGCTCGGCCTCGCCCCACAACTCCTCGCACAGCTCCGCCACGTGTTCCAGGCAGACACAGAACATGGCGTTGCCCGGAATGAAGCACGGGTAGACGCAGGGCTCATCGCTGGAGCGCTCGGTGGAAGTGAACAGACCGGTGCGCGGGTCCTGCCAGCCACGGACCTCGTCCACGAGGCGCAGCGCGGTCTGTTGCACCCGCGGCTGCGCGACGAAGACGTCATCGGCGGTGGCGCGCCAGTAGCGCCATAGCTCGAGGAGCGGATACGCGGCGAGGTCGAGCAGCCGCGCCTCGCGGTGCCCACGGCTCTCGCCCGTCGCGACATACGACTTCCCCGCCCCGGCGCGGGGGATGGCATCGAGATAGGTGAACGCGAGGTGCCGCCGCGCGAGATCGGGCCGCAGAAACAGCAGCGCGCTGGCGACATGGAACGTGTCGCGGGCGCAGTCCACGGGCCACTCGATGTGGTCGGACAGGCCCGCGGACTCGTCGGTGCCATCAATCGGCGCGAGCATCGAAGCGGCGTAGATGGCCGCGCGGCGCAGGCCGGCGGTCAGGAGCGCGTCGGGGGTCTGCAGGGGCTCGAGACAGGCCCATTCCCCGCGCCACAGGGAGGACAGCGCCGACACCGTCATGGCCGACGGCGCGGGTGCGTCTGCCTCGTGCTCGGACAGCGCCAACTCCAACACCACACCCACCGAGCCGTCGTCCATCGCCTGCAGCGGACAGCGCAACTCAAAGGTGACGTACGGTCGCGGCACCGCGCCGTCCGGATGGTAGAGGCTGACCTCGCCGACCGCATGCTGTGCTTCACAGGGCGCTCCGGTCGTGAGATGCGCCCCAAGGCCCGCCGCCTCGTTGCGGAGCACCAGCCCGTTCTCACTGGCAATGGCCGTCAGTTCCGCCGGCAGACGCTCGTGGCTGCCGACCGTGCCGTTGACCGCATCGTGGGGTGAACCCGCCTCCTCCCCAAGGGTGCTCCCCCCACGCAGGACGAGAGTGCCCTCCGCGACTCCGGTGACGGAGATGCCGAACAGCAGTCGCGCCTCTCCGGGGATCACGCTGCACCACGCCCGCGCCTCCCACGCCCCGCCGCTGAAGTGCGAGACGGGGATCGCGTCGGCTTCGGTCCACGAGATGACGCGGTAGGCTGTGCGCGTCTCGCCGCCGATCTCGAGAGTTGCTTCGAGCCAGCCGAACACCAGCGGCAGCCGGTGGCGCTGCGAGA
>VGFC01000096.1 GCA_016869045.1 Armatimonadota bacterium | reverse complement strand
TGACGTAGTAGTGGCTGTCGTTGCCGACGAGCAGCCGCAGTTCGCCGCTCTCCATCTCCAGCGTCTGCACCCGGATCACGTCCGACCGGCTGAGCACCTTCACGGCGCCCGCGCAGTCGGCGATGATTCCCGCGCAGGCCTCCACGAAGCTCGTCGAGACCTGGCGGAAGTAGAGCTCCTCGAAGTAGGCCTGGGGCTCCGGGAGGCCCATCAGGTCCCCGGGGATCTCCTCAGGCCCGTCCGACTCGATGGTCACCTCCCACTCGCGCCCGGCCCGGTACACGCTGCACGCGAGCGCACCGGGGTGGTAACAGTCCGCGAAGGCGAACTCGGGCTCCAGCAGCGCGCGGGTGGGGAGGCCGATGGCGATGACCGGCCCTCGGTCGTAGGCTACGATGGCGGCGAACTCCTCCTCAGGGTAGAGGTGCATGTTGAGCACGACGAGCGGCCCGCTTACTCCCGCGAGGTCCCGCACGTCGGCTATGCAGTGGAGCGGCGCGCCCTTCGCGAGTAGCTCGTAGAGCAGCTTGTGGGTCGTCCAGCGGCGCGTCTCGACGTACTCGTCAAGCTGCCGCTCATGCGCCGCGTCCGACCACACCACCGTGGCGCCGATGGGCCGACGCACGCGGGCGCCGAAGCCCCGCTCCCACCACTCCCGCAGCCACTGCCACTCGTGACGCTGGATGCCGTCTGCCAGGCAGACCACCGGCCCCGCCGAGCAGCGCTCCAGCGTGCCATCGCTGCGGCGGCGGAAGACGCTGCTGTTGCAGTAGATCTCACGCTCCAGCAGCTGCGGCCCGTGACGCAGCACGTCCCACTGCTCGTTGACGTCGTGCGCGTTGTTCAGGCAGTGCAGGGGCAGGCCGGGCACGTAGGACTTGACCAGCATCACCTTCGCGAGGAGGTCGTACTGCAGCGAGGCGGCCCGACCGCCCTCACCGCCGATGGCGACTCCCGGCGCTACGGTCTCGAGGATGAAGCCATCGACTCCCGCCTCGGCCATCAGCCGGTAGTCCACGCCGAAACGGTACAGCGCCTGGAAGGGGTCGCGGGTTAGTGCGTTGTTCGCGACGACCCACTTGCCCTGCGCATGCACCGCGTCCGCCACCTTGCGACAGAACGCAGCGATGTTCGCGGCCTGGAAGCGCAACCACTCGGGCCGCGCGTGCCGCCAGATCCAGGCGGCACGCTGCTGCACGACCTCCGGCCGGTCACCGCTCGCCTCCGCCAGGCCGTCCGGCAACTCGATCCCGGTGGCTTCGACGAACTGGCCGACAATGTCGTCGGAGTACTCACCCTCATACGCCGGGAGTCGCGGATGGCAGTAGCCGTCCGCCTGGTGGTAGCCGTCGAAGCCGTAGTCCTGCAAGACCTCGCCCAGCTTCCGCGCGAAGAAGTCGCCGTAGTACGTGCCATCCGCGAGTCGCTTCCACGGGCAGATCGACCGGATGCGGTCCCCGGCCCGGTTCACGTGCAGAACCTCCGGGTGCTGCCCGATCCACGGGTCGGCGACGAAGATGTCGAACACGGACACCAGCACCGCGATTCCGTGTCGCTGTAGCTCCCCGATCAGCCCGCGCAACTGGTACCGCGTCCAGGCCTGACGTTCGCGCTCGTAGCTGTTCGGATGCCCGCCGAAGGAGCCGCAGTCGAACGGCAGCAGCCCGTCCTCCTCCAGCCCCTCATGCGTATGGATGAAGTCCGGGTTGAAGACGAACAGCGACACCGCGTCGGGCACGAAGCCCGCGTTCTCAAGATACGCCTGCACCCCGCAGTCGGGGAGTTCGTTGTCGAACCCGATCAGCTCGACCCACAGCCAGCGGTCATAGCGCGCGCCGTTATCGGGCATGGCGAGCCCTAACCTCCTGTGCGAGACGATGAGCCTCGTGCATCCCACGACAAGCTACCGCAGCCGCTTGACCTCCACCTGATCGACGTACGTCGTCTGCGCCTTGCGATAGGTCCAGAGGCGCAGGGCCGGGGCGACGCCGCGGTTGCGCGCGAACACCCCGGTCTGTTGATCGCGCGCCGGGAAGTCGCCCGTCGTCACCTCGGCCTGGATCTGATGCCACTCCCCGTCCGTGGGAACCGGTGAGATCACGTGGCGGAAGTCGCAGCCCGGCTCGGTGGAGTAGAAGTTCGTGTGGACCTCGCCGTCGCCCGACGTGCACTTGGCCCAGTAGGTCACCTCGTACACGGCGTTTGGCGCCAGATTCAGCGCGTGGCTCGCGCGCCCGTTCGTGGAGACCAGCGACAGGCTCTTCTCCGTGCATGAGAGGTCGATCGCAACGCGGCCGGAGTACACCTGCGTGGTCGTCCAGCGGGCCTCCATGTCCCCCGAGCCCAGCGCCCAGAACGCCTCCTGCCGCTCCAAGGAGGGGTCGGGGTTCAGGTTCCCTTCGCTGGTGACGACCTCGCGAATCTGCGGTCGGGGGCCAGGTCCCTGGCCGCCCGTGCGGTCGAACTCGACCAAGGGCAGCGGCTGCGGTGCGCGCTTCACGATCTGCCCGCCAACGAGGGTTTCGATTGAGGACTGCTCAACCGCCGCACCGCTCGCCACGGACAGGATCGCCGAGTCCGAGAGGGACGCGGAGAAGCACATCCAGCGCCCGGTGAAGTAGCTGCCAAGGGCGTCGGGCCGGTTGAACGCCACCTGCAGGACGTGACCGTCGTCCGTGAACATGCACTGGGGTGCGAAGGTGGTCGAGCCTCCGGCAAGCGGCGTGACCGCCAGCCCACCGCCGAAGGCCACCGGTTGGCCGGCGACCGTGCGAAGGCCGCTCGCTTGCCAGTCGTCCAGCCCGTATCGCACCTGCAGCGGACGCGTCCAGCCGTGGCTCAGGCTCGTCACTCGGTAGTCCACCCACTGCTCGACAACCGGTTTCCCGTCATAGAAGCGGAAGTACCAGTCGGCCTCGCCCGCCGGTGAGGCTCCGTAGGTCTCGCCGTTCTCGCGCGTGCCGAGCTTCACCGTGTCCCCTTGCCCCCACAGCTCGATCCCGGAGACCCTCACCGTCGTCGCGACCGGCCCCGCGTTCAGCACCTCGGCCCGCGCCGGGCGCGTCTGGAGTCCGCCGCAGTCGTACCAGGTCATCCAGTCCGTGCAGCACGTCAGGTCCGCCAGCCCGCCGTTGTACCCGGACCGACCGAGCACGTTCTCCCCCAGGTTACCGTCCCGGTCGAGCCAGAAGGCCAGACCGGTCCAGCGCGGATGGCCGTTTGCCGCATCGAGCGCGAACTCGAACCTCAGCCCGCCCTCGCCGATGTTCGCCACAACACGGTCGTCCGTCACTTCCAGAGAGACCCCCGTCTTGGTCGCCACGGGCTCGGGTCCGCAGTACACATCGAAGCTGCGCTCCTCGCCCGCGGCCGTCACGCCCCGCATGAGGAGGAGCAGCTCGCCGCGCTGCGAGTTCTCGCCCGGCAGGGGGTCGAACTGAACGGGCGCTGCAGCGGGCTCGCGTCCCTTCGTGACCTCGAAGGCCTGCAGCGAGGCGGGGGCTACCGTGCCCTCGAGGCCCACTTGGAGCAGGAGCTGCGCGAAGTCCTCCCGAGCGCTCAGCACCGCGTCCACGCGCTCCGTCGTCGCGGGCAGGGCCGTGAGGCGGAAGCGCCAGGGCTGCCTCATCTCTGGAGCCCACGGGCGGTCGTGCGGGCACTGCGCGGCGGGCGCCTGGTAGTACCGCTGAGCACGCGCCGCCAGCGTGGCCGAGCGCGTCGCCCCGGCCTGCTGCAGAGCCGCGCGCACGTCGGGCGACTCGCGGTCACCCAGCGTCAGCGCGAGGAGCGTCCCGTCCTCGACCGTGACCGTCAGGACCATCGGCGATCCGCCGAGGTCAACGGCGGCGAGGTACGTGTCGAACTTGCGCAGGGGGAAGCCGTTGGTCAGATCGAACGGGATGTCCCAGTCGATGTCCACCGTTCGCGGCGCGGCGCCCTGAACCGCGATGCTCAGCCTCGCGACGTGGGGCGTCTCCTGGGCCTGCCCGCGCAGCCTCCCGACCACTGCAAAGAGCGCGCCCGCGTGCATGCCCACCTTGGCCTCGCCCTTCGTCACCGCGTCCCTGCCACGGCTATCTTCCGGGTCAACGAGGTGCACCGGAATCCGCCAGACCTCCCGGCGGCCGGGCGTCAGGCCGAACCACGAGTCCTCCTGCCACCAGTCCCTCTTCAGCGAAGTGTTGCACGCCGACCGCAAGTTGACCGGCCACCACGGCGCCGCCACGCGGGGCGGCCCGTCGCGATAGGGGATCCCGTCCTCTTCGGTCGCTTGCCCTCTGGCGGCCTCGCCGATGCTCACCACGTCCCCCGGCTTCACCCCGCGGATGAAGACGTCCTCGCCCGCCGTCGCGTCGTTGAACTCGTATCGCTCGGCGGGCAGTGCCTGCCCGTTGACCGCGACGGTCTGTCCCCGCAGGTCGCGGAACGGCGCGGTTGCGACGAGGTCGATGGCCTCATCGCGGGGCGCACCGGGCAGGCTTACCAGGCGGAAGGTGAAGTTGGTCTCAGGCGCGTAGCCGTATTCCGCGATGTCGTACGCCCGCGTCCCCATGCAGAAGGCGATGGCGGCCCGCTGCCCCATCGCGACGCGCAGCTTCGCCGGGTCCAGCGGGCGCGCCCAGCGGCGCACGAGGCCGCCATGCTCGGCGTCGGCGAACCCGCCGGTGCGCAGGCCCTTCGCCTCGATCTCGCCGAAGATCTGCAGGTTCTCGGCGATCCCGCCGTCCTCCCGGAAGCCCGCGTAGTAGCGCTCAATCGAGCCGCGCAACAGGTACTTGAGGAACGGGTCGCCCGTCTCGCAGTACACCGGCACCATCGTCCGCAGGACCCAGCCCGCCTCGTTCCAGGTGACGCGCCCCGCCCAGCGGCAGTCGTTCGTCGCCTGGTTCAGGAAGGTGGGGTCCAGGTCGTCGGTGGGATCGGGGTCTGCCGTGTAGAACCAGAGGTTCTTGTAGACTGCCGTGCGCGCCAGGGCGAGGGCCTCGTCGGCGTTCCCCTTTCGCTCCGGGTCGTCGCGGAAGACCTGGCGATAGGTAAGCAGGAAGTTCTCGCCGACCGCCGTGGCCTCGCGCGAGAACATCGCCCACGGAAGGTCGCAGACCCCGTTGCGGGTGAAGAGGTAGTGCTTGCACCAGTTGTAGACGCCGTCGATGTATGGCAGGAGCTGCGGGTCCTTCGTCTGCTGGTACAGGCGCAGCATCGCGGCGCCGATCTGGAAGGTGCTGGGATGATGGTTGCCGGCGCAGCGCTCGCCGCCCCAGCGGTCCTGGAACTTGCCCTCGATGGGATGGACCCACGTCGCGCAGCGGTCGCCATCGACCTCGACCCACGTGCAGCGCTCCATGAGGTAGGCCAGGTCCTGGTGCAGGCGCTCCCCCGGGTCGCCAGGCCGCAGCGTCTCCGCGCGCAGGATCCCATCGGAGATGAAGTCGTTGCCCAGCATCTTCGCCCCGAGTTCGACGAACGCGCCCTCCAGCCCGGTCGGCCCGCTGGTCCACACGAGCCCCGTGCCCACGGCGGTCGGCTCGATCCCGCCGTTCGGTGCGAAGCCATCGTACTCGGGAATCCAGGCGAGGTCGTTGGTCCGCGGGACGGGAGGCAGCAGCGAGCGCTTCTCCCTCCACAGGCGCTCGAGGACGAACTGGTTAGGGTCCCTCGAATCGGGCAGATCGAAGGAGTAGATCAACTCGAAGTGCGAGGCAACCCGCGACGGCACCGGGGGATACGTGAGCTTGACCCACAGCTTCTGGTACGGGTGGACGAGGCAGAAGAAGGGCGGGCCTCCGTCCCCCAGGCAGCCCGCGCTCGCGACGAGCTCGCCCGAGCGATCCGTCTGCCGCTGCTCGTTGAAGTCATACGCGACGAACGTCTGTGCGTGGTGATTCCACAGCCCGACCGCCGGCACGGCCCAGGCCGCCATCGCCGGGGCGTATGACCAGCCCTCGGCCCACTCGCCCGCCATGAAGCCGGTCGCCGTGAAGGGGAAGGGGTCCACCTCGGGCAGCGGGATCATGCCGCCGCCCTGGTAGAACATCGTCGCCTGCGGCACATCGCACACGAGGAAGTGGAAGGGGAGCGTGCCTCCAACCAGCTTCTGCCACGCCGCTTCGTCGAACGTCTCTATCCCGAGGCTGAAGGCGACCCGAGGCCAGGGCGCATCCTCGGCAAGCTGCACGGTCACCGCGGAGTCCTCCGTGAGCTTCGCCGCGTTCGCCGCCACACTCAGCCCCGTCAGCCTCAGGATGGCCGCCGCGCCCTCCTTCCGCGCCTCCGCCTTCGCCGCCGTGATTGCGCCGCGCGGGCCGAGGCGCACCTGCGCCACCGGCTTGTCACCGGCAGTCACGGCGAATCCGGTGCAACGGCCGTCCTCCATGAGAGGCGCGACCCGCACCGCCTCGCTCGTAATCGACTGGTCCGGGCCTACGGTAACGGCCGCGTGGGCAGCGCTGACGAGTAGCCCCAGAAGGAGTGCCGTTGCTGGGAGCGCCGGCACCCTTGCCGGCTGCTGTGGAGAGAGAATGACGTAACGACGTGCCACCGCTGCCGGCAAGGGTGCCGGCGCTCCCAGCAGAGGCAACGACGACGGGCGGCGCAGTGAGCGCATGGGATCCGGCCTCCTTCGCGTGTAGGCATCCACTTCGGCCATCGGCCTCTACGTTCCTCTGCGCGGACCTCGAACCGAGGACACGCACCCTCTGCCGACGAAGGCTCTTCCCGCCGGGACGTTGTAGGGGCGGACCCGCGTGTCCGCCCCCTCCGCCAAGGAGCCCTCGCCATGGCTGACGACACGCCGACCTTCCACATCATCCCGCACACGCACTGGGAGGGCGCGGTCTTCAAGACCCGCGACGAGTACCTCGACATGGGCCTCCCCAACATCTTGCGCGCGCTCGCGCTGCTCGAGGCGTGCCCGGAGTACCGATTCACGCTCGACCAGACGTGCTACGTGAAGCCCTTCCTCGAACGGTATCCCGAGCACGCCGCGGCGTTTCGGCGCTTCGTGGATGAGGGCCGGCTGGGAATCGTCGGCGGCACCATCGTGATGCTCGATGTGAACATGCCGGGCGGGGAGTCGTTCGTGCGCCAGGTCCTCTACGGGAAGGGGTACTTCCGCGAGGCGCTGGGTGTGGACGTCACGGTCGGCTGGCAGCTCGACACCTTCGGCCATCACGCGCAGATGCCCCAGCTCTTGCGGCAGGCGGGGTTCCGCTCCTTCTGGTTCTTCCGTGGCGTGCCGAGTTGGGACACGCCCGCCGAGTTCCTCTGGGAGGGCCTCGACGGGTCACGCATCCCCGCCTTCTGGCTCCCGCACGGCTATGCGGTCGGGTACGGCTCGCCGAACTCGCCGGAGGAGTTCGCGCGCTTCATGCAGGAGCGCTACGACTCCCTCGCGCGCTTCTCGCCGGGGCCGCACCGACCCGGCCCGGCGGGAGCCGATGTGTGCTCCCCCGAGGAGCACCTTCCCGGGCTGGCGGAGGAGTTCAACCGCCGCCCGGACGCGCCGTTCCGTCTTTCCCTCGCGACGCCTCAAGAGTATGAAGCGGCCATCGGCACGCGAGAGGACTGGCCCGTGCTCCGGTGCGAGCTGAACCCGGTGTTCCAGGGCATCTACAGCAGCCGGATCGAACTCAAGCAGCGCACCCGCGAACTGGAGCGCCTGCTGACGACCGCGGAGAAGCTCGGCGTGCTGCTCGGCTCCCTCGGCGTGCGCGTCTCCGACGAGCCCATCCGGCAGGCCTGGGAGCACATGCTCTTCAACCAGGCGCACGATCTGATGTCGGGCGTGATGACGGACCACGTGTACGAGGACACGCTGCACAGCTACGACTGCGCGCGGCGGATCGCGCAGGGCGAGGTGGACTCGCGATTGCGCTCCTATACCGAGGCCATCGACACGCAGGGCGACGGTACGGCGCTCGTGTTGTTCAACGACCTCGGGTGGCCGCGGACCGATGTGGTCATTGTGACGGTCGGCTTCGCCGAGAGTGGCGTGATGGCGGTGCGCGTCGTCGGTCCCGACGGCCGGCCTGTACTCGCGCAGATTCTGCGCTCAGAGCGCCACGGTGACGGCGGGCTCGTGGAGGCTGAGATCGCCTTCGTCGCGCGCGAGGTGCCGGCACTGGGGCACGCCGTCTATCGCCTGCTGCCGGCAGACTCTGACGACGGGACCGCCGCCGTGAACAGCGTGCCGATCACCGCCGAGGTGCTGGAGAGCGACCGGTGGCGCCTCGAGTTCGATGCCAGCGGTGCGATTGCGGGGCTGGTGTCGAAGGCCGATGGGTGGAACGTCCTGCGTGCTTCCGGCAATGTGGTGGTGCAGGAGGCTGACCACGGAGACCTGTGGGAACCGTACCGTCCGCTCGACGGCGGCAGCCGCATCGCCATGCGCGAGCCGCACCCCGTGCCGCCGCGCGGCGAGGCCCTCTACAGCGACGAGCAGACGGCCGACTCTGTGCACGCGGTCCATGGGCCGGTGCTGTCCGAGTTCAGCCTCGAGCACCCCTTCGGGCCGCGCGGTCGGTTCGCCACGCGGGTGCGGCTGTGGGCCGGGCTGGACCGCATCGACATCCGCACTCGCCTGCTGAACAGCGACGAGTTCGTGCGCTACCGGGTCCTGTTCCCCACAACCATCGAGGCGGGGCGGAACGTGCACGAGGTCCCCTTCGGCGCAATCGAGCGTCCCGCGGACATCGAGTTCCCCGCGCAGAATTGGGCGGACTGGAGCGATGGCAGTCGGGGGCTGGCGCTCCTCAACCGGGGCCTGCCGGGCAACGCCGCCCCGGAGGGCACGCTGCTGGTGTCGCTGTGTCGCAGCACCCGCATCGTGGCCTACGGCTTCGGGGGAGGCTACGAACCGGGCATGACCTCCGACACGGGGCTTGAGCTGGGTAGGGAACTCGTCTTCGACTACGCGCTGGTTCCCCACGCGGGAGACTGGCGCGAGGCGCGCCTGTACCGGCGCGGCCTGGAGTTCAATCATCCCCTGCCGGCCATTACTGCGGCCTCACACGGTGGTCCGCTGCCGCCTCGTTGGGGGTACCTCGAGGTCTCGCCTGACAGTGTGGTCGTCTCGGCGCTGAAGCCCTCGCGCGACGGAACAGCCGTTCTGCGTCTCTACGAAGCCGCGGGCACTGCCACGCCGGAGGTTCGGGTCCGATTGCCGCAGGGCGTCCGGCGAGTTGAGGCGGTGGACTTGATGGAGGACCCGATCGCGGAGTTGGGCGTTGCCGAAGGTAGTGTGCAGTTCGATCTGGGGCCCTTCGAGGTCAAGACCCTGAGGCTTGCCGGGTGAAACGCTGGGCCCGAAGAAGGAAGGCGGCGGCCCACCGGCGAACTGCCCTTGCGCAAACGCTCGCTGCAGCGAGTGCTGAAGCGGAGCACATGTGGTCGTCTTCAAGGAGGGACTCACGGTGAAACAGGTGAGAGTGGGCCTGGTCGGTTACAACTTCATGGGCCGCGCCCACAGCAATGCATACCGGCAGATGCCATTCTACTTTCCGGAAGCCAGGGCGATGCCGGCAATGAAGGTGTTGTGCGGGCGGACGAAGGAGCGCCTGGCGGCCTGTGCCGAGCAGTTCGGCTGGGAAGACACCGAGACCAGCTTCAAGAAGCTGCTCGCACGCGACGACATCGACCTGGTGGATATCACTTCGCCGAACAACCAGCATGTCGAGATGGCGGTTGCCGCGGCAGAGGCCGGCAAGCACGTCTTCTGCGAGAAGCCGCTGGCGACCAACCTCGCCGATGCGAAGAAGGCTCTGGCGGCGGTGAAGAAGGCCGGCTGCATCCACATGATCTGCCACAACTACCGCCGGGCGCCCGCCGTGTCGCTGGCGAAGCGGATGATCGCCAACGGCGATCTCGGCGAGATCTACCACTGGCGCGCGCTGTACCTGCAGGACTGGCTCATGCCGCCCGATGTGCCGATGATGTGGCGCGTGCAGAAGAGGATCGCCGGCTCGGGCTCCCTCGGCGACCTCATGGCCCACAGCATCGACCTGGCGCTGTGGCTACTGGGCGACATCAGCCGGGTGTCCTGCACGATGAAGACCTTCATCAAGAAGCGCCCGGAGCTTAGCACCTTCGACACGGGCCTCGGCGGGAAGGCCGAGGCGGGCGCCAAGATGGGCACCGTCGATGTCGATGACGGGGTCATCACGCTGGCCGAGTTCGCGAACGGCGCCCTCGGGACGTTCGAGGCCACCCGCTTCGCGGCGGGGCACAAGAACTACAACTGGTTCGAAGTGAACGGCTCAAAAGGCAGCCTGATCTTCAACCTGGAGCGCATGAACGAGCTGCAATTCTACAACTGCGCCGACCCGGCCGACCGCCTCGGCTTCCGGCTCATCCAGGCGACCGCCAACGAGCACCCGTTCATGGCCGCGATGGGCGACCCCTCGAAGGGCCCGCGCTTCTGGCCGGTCGCCCACATCATCGGGTACGAGCATACGTTCATCAACACGGTCTTCGATCTGATGAATGCCATCGCGACCGGAAAGCCCGTTCAGCCGAACTTCGAGGACGCCGTGAGGACCCAGGCCGTCCTCGACGCCTGCGAACGCGCCAGCAAGGAGCGCGCGTGGGTGAAGGTGCCGAAGTAGGGCGCGATTCATCGCGCCCGCCATCTCGTAGGTCGGAGCGCCAGCTCCGACCCCGCATTCCTGGAACCAGGGGGGCATGTCTCATGAAGATCGGTGCACTATCCGCCGCATGGGCGGGACAGCCGTTGGAGGAAGTGCTGGACTTCTTTGCCGGGGCCGGACTCCAGGCCATCGAGATCGGGACGGGCAACTTCCCGCCTGACTCGCACTGCAACCCGTTCGTCCTGAACAAGGATGCTGCCAAGCGCAAGGCCTTCATGAAGGCAATCACCAGCCGGGGCCTGGTCCTGTCGGCGCTGTCATGCCACGGCAACCCGCTCCACCCCAGCCCCACGATCGCGCGGAAGCACCACCGCGTCTTCCGCGCCACGGTGACGCTCGCGGCGGAGCTGGGTGTCACGGAGGTCAATGGCTTCTCGGGCCTCCCGGGCGGCGCCCCGGGTGACAAGGTCCCGAACTGGGTCGTCGCACCGTGGCCCGACGACCATCTCCGAGCGCTCGAGTACCAGTGGGGGCTCGCCATCGAGTACTGGTCGAGGCAGAACGCGTTCCTCGACAAGCTTGGTGTGAACATGTGCTTCGAGATGCACCCGAACTTCCTGGTCTACAACCCCGAGACGCTCATCAAGCTCCGCAAGGCCTGCGGCGACCGCATGTGCGCCAATTTCGACCCCAGCCACCTCTTCTGGCAGGGCATCGACCCGTCGGCCGCCATCCGCTGGCTCAGCCAGCACGGCGACGTCATCAAGCACATGCACGCCAAAGACAGCCTGGTCTACGAGTGGAACTCGAAGGTCAACGGCGTGCTGGACACCAAGCACTACGGGGACGAGATCAACCGCGCCTGGATCTTCCGCACCGTCGGCTACGGCCACGACGCGGGCGTCTGGAAGGACATGGTCTCGACGCTCCGCATGGTCGGCTACGACGGCACGCTCTCCATCGAGCACGAGGACAGCCTGATGTCGAACGAGGAGGGCTTCCTGAAAGCCATCGCCCTGCTCAAGGAGGCCGTCATCTTCCAGCCGCCCACCGCGATGAGTTGGGCGTGAGACCCTTGCCGTCCGCCGCCGTGTGAACCCGCGCCACGGGCCGCCTCTGGCCTGTCCGGTTGCGGGATAGCGATATGCCGTGGCGCGCGACAGAGCCTGCACTATGGCTGACACCATGGAGGCCACGCCGATTGTGCCGCTTCCGGCCCCCTTCTCCGGGGAAGCGGATCGCCGTCCGCCAGCCGCTCGTCTTCTCAGGATTGTGCGCCGCCTGCCCCCGCCGCTCTACTCCACAAGCTTGGGTATGGCATACCACGGCGACGCACTCGAAGTCCTCAGGGGCCTCCCCGATGCCTCGGTGAACTTGGTCGTGACGTCCCCGCCGTTCGCACTGAGGCGCAAGAAGGCATATGGCAACGTGTCGCCGGACCAGTACAAGGGCTGGTTCATCGACTTTGCGCGCGAGTTCTGGCGCCTGTTAGCACCCGACGGGAGCTTGGTGATAGACATTGGGGGAGCGTGGACGAGAGGGCTTCCGACTCGGTCGCTGTATCACTTCAAGCTGCTGATCGCCCTGTGCGAAGAGCTTGGCGAGCAGAGCTTCCACCTCGCGCAGGAGTTCTACTGGTACAACCCGGCCAAACTGCCGACTCCTGCCGAGTGGGTGACGGTTCGGCGCATCCGCGTCAAGGACTCGGTGAACACGATCTGGTGGCTGTCGAAGTCACCCCAGCCGGACGCGGACAACCGCCGCGTCTTGAGGCCCTACACCAAGAGCATGCGCAAACTTCTCAAGGGCGGGTACAACGCCGGCCCCAGACCGTCCGAGCACGTCATCTCAACGAAGTGGGCAGTTGATCGCGGGGGCGCGATACCATCCAATCTGATCACCGTCGCCAACACGAGGTCGGGCGGGTCCTACCTTACAGGATGCAGGGCGGCGGACCTGAGGCCCCACCCTGCACGCTTCCCGGACGAACTCCCGCGGTTCTTCATCCAGTTCCTCACGCGGCCCGGGGCGGTGGTCCTCGATCCGTTCGCTGGTAGCAACGTCACTGGCCAAGAGGCAGAGCGACTCGGGCGGTACTGGATCGCCGTGGAGAGGGAACAGGAGTACCTGCTCGGGTCTCGCTTCCGCTTCCTTGCGGTCCCGGGCCCGCCCGCGTAGCGAGTTGCCGGCCCACGGCACCCGCCTATGCCTGCTTCGCGGCGATGGCCTCAAACTGGCGTGCGAAGCGCTCCTCAAGGGTGGTCAGGAAGGCGGCGAGTTCTCGCACACGCTCCCGGGTGATGGGCCTTCGCGCGTCTCCACGCCGCAGCGATGGCTGCCCCGTCTCGTCCATCCAGACCTCTGCCTCGCGTGCCGCTGCTCTGATATGACGCATCCGAGAGCCAAGTGCGTCTGCATCGTCTTTGGCGAGCGACAGGAATGCGGCAGCCCCTAGCCACGTTCGAGGTTCGGCGTGGTCCCCCAGGTGAGCCTCGAACACCCGATGGAGGGCGAACGGCTGCAGCGCGTCGTACAGGGCGATCTGCCGTCTGTGTGTGTTCCTCGTCCCGCCAGACAGCCTGTCAGCCTCGGCCAGTCCCAGTGGCGTGATACGGTACCAATTGGTGCGGGTCTTCTCGATCCACCCGTTGACGGTCACAGGCTTCCGGCGACCCATGAGTTCCATCATCACGCGCTTGTGGTCAGGGTACTGACCCTCATACCCTCGACAGCCGAACCGGTTGCTGTTCAGCTGCCAGACCTGGACCGTCAGGTCCCACTCCGTGAACTCGCGGCGAGCCGGCCCTGAAAGACGCGCCGCCGCGAGAAGGACCTCCTGCGCTGCGCTCATGGCTGGCATTCGTCAACCCTCCTTCACCTGCCGCCCTCGCGACAGACCGCTGACCACGGAGAACCCAGCGTCCAAGAAGCTCGCGGTCTGCATCTCTGCATCGGACAGTCGGCGGATGAACTCGTCGTACCCGATGCCCATCTGGTGACCGAGTTCCTGTCGCACCCACAGGCGCCGTAGGACGTCGAAGCACTTCAGGACGAGGTAATTGCGGAACGTGGGGCTACCGATCCCCGTGACGCCAGAAGGTCCGCGTCCTCGCCGGACCAGAGCCGACTCCTTGCTGTACTGGTTTATCCAGACAACCTCAGGGTCACGTTGCCACTCGGGCTCCCAGTCGATGATGGTGGGGTACTCGGGGCCACCCCGGTGCGTACGCTGCTCGGGAGACAGGTCATTGCGCCCGGGTGCCTCCTCGCCACACAGGAGGATGTAGGGAACGTCGGGCCCCCCTCCCTTTCGTTGCCTCTCGACCCTCTCCTCCGTGATCCGGACGCAGCACGTCGTGTGGTCGGTCTCCCCCCTGCCGAAGCGCACGCGGAGAGTAGCTATCCCCGGCGTCCCGCCCGCCGTGAACACGCCCCCGCGCCCGAAGCGACCCATCCCAGCCTCGTCAATGGACGTCTCATAGAGGGCATCGGATATCGCAGCCCCTTGGCCAGTGCGCCCGACGATCCTCACCTGTACTCGCTCGCCTTGCCGCAACCCGTCTCTCGGCGGCCTCAGTTCGACTGACGTGACGTGCCATCCGTGTAGCCGGACCTTGTTTGACTCCAGTGCGTCGGGTCTGGTGGTCAGCCAGATCGTCGCCGTGCCGGGCTTGAGGGCACAGATCACGCCGGAGGGGTCCCACTGCACCGCGCCGGGCGGGTCACACCCCAGGGCGACCGCCGGCGACCGCACCGGTAGCCGTTTCCGTTCGTTGTCGAGCTGCCAGCAAGTCCACCGCAAAGGCACCCGTGCGCCGACTGGGACACTGATGGCAGAACTGCCGTCCTCTAGCGCAATCTCGTCAACACGGTCTCCGAACTCCCGGACCCGCTCCCCCGTGCCCCCTCCCTTGGTGCCGCCTGTTCCAGCGCCCGCCGTCTCCTGCCTCAGGAACTCGCGCATCAGCTCCCTCAGCTTCCGGAGCGCACTACTGGCCTTCTCACGGTCTGTCTTGCTCTCGCTCTCCTGTTCCGCCTTCTGGACTGCCTCGGCCGCCTTCTGCAGATGCTCGGCCGTCCAGTGCTGCAGGGCGAGGACCATGGGTACGGGCGCCAGCGACTGGCGGTCAGCTCCTACGAGGTGCTCTGGACCCAGCACAGGGCACATGAGCGTCCCGTATAGGAAGGCCGAACTGCCCACCGGGGCAAGGTCGGCCACACTCCAGTTCGCGATGATGTTCCTCCGGTTGCGCACCCTTACAACATTCAGCGCCTTGCGCCTGTCGGACATGCGCAAGTGCTGCTCAGTGAAGGAGATCTCGAGGTGCCCGCGCCCTTCCGGGTGAGACGGGATGGCCACCATCCGCCCTGAGGATGGGTCCGCCAGACTCTCCGGAACCTCAAACCGCCATGGAGTCCCAAACCCTGTCTTCGGCGGGAGCGGCTCTATGGTCAGCGGGCCTCCGACAACGTCCTTCCCGCGCAGGACCCAGACCGTACTCGACTCAAGGGTAAGCGCCGCCTGCGCATGCCCCCTCAGGTCATCGACCGCGGACCGCATCGCCTCCGCTCGCGTGCCTGCCGGCATCAGGTCATTTACGTCGCGTAGCACAACCAACGTGTACGCTCGACGCTGACGCAAGACCTCACGCGCCGGAGCCGGCAATGCGCCCACGCCGCTGCCCAGAGGGCGAAGGAGGGCGTTCAGCGCCTCCTCCGGCATGGGATCGGAGAGTCCGTCGATAGCTTGGCCCGCCTCGTCCTCAAAGAAGCCGGCAACGTAGCGCAGCTCTGGGTCATCGTTAGTGAAGCCCATCTGGGTGCGCCGTCCGTCACGGTGTCCGCACACGAACGCGGAGGTTCTGCAGCCGCGCACCATGAACGCCTTCCCGCCGTTGCCGTGACCCGCCTCAATGTCGTGCGCCCGCTGCTGCCGGCCACCCCATCTACTGGACCACTCTACCCACGCGTCGAAGTCCTCCCTGCCTGCTCCCGCAAAGTCGAGGACTCCCAGGTGGCGACGGTTTTCAGAGAAGACGATCACGATCTGCCTGTCCGACCGCTCTGTCACTCCCAGACGGGCATAGTGGTCTTTGCTGTTCTTGATCAGTTCAGGGAGGCCGTCTCGGAGGCTCTGAAACCTGCCGGTGAGTTGGTCAAGGGCGTGCCCTTCGTCTATCTGGATACCCTCTAGGGGACGGAATCCTGACATCGGCCCTCATCTCCCCGTGCGTGGTGGCCATCGCTCTCAACGCAGTTTTCGGCACGCTGCTCAACCATCCCTCTCAGATGGAAGGAAGCTATGGGGGTTGCGACATGGCTGCCCCCAGTCATCGCACTGCATCTTCGATGGCCACGCCGACCACGTGCTCCCCGCCCTTCGCCAGCCCGAACTCCACCGTCTTCTCCTCTCCCTCACGCCTCACCGTGATCTGATACTCCCCATAGAACGCCCGCGTCGTGAGCTTGCCGCCCTCGGTCTTGCCGGTGGCGTGGGTCCACCATTTGCCCTTGACGAGGCTCAGGAGGCGGTCGTAGGCGGGCTTGGGTGAGAGGTCCTTGCGGAGGAAGCCGGCGGGGGCGCCCTGCCAGGCGTTGCGGTCGGCGAAGTCCCACCAGGTGATCGCCTGGACCGCCGGGTGGCTGAAGAGGACGGTGTAGAAGCGCTCGACCTCGTCGGCCTGCAGTTGCTCGCCCTCGGGGGTGGTCTCCCAGCCGGCTTCCGTGCGCGGGCCGCTGACGACGGTGGTCTCGGTGAAGTGCAGCGGCACGCCGAAGCGCGCGAAGGTCTCGCACACGTGCCAGATCTTCTCGGTGCTCCAGGCCCCTCCGTGCATGTGGCTCTGGATGCCGATGACGTTGTACAGCGGCTTGCCGTCGTCGCCGACGAGTTGCTCGATGACCTTCTCATACTCGGGATCGACGCGGTAGTCGTTGATGAGCAGCGTGGCGTCCGGGTTGGCCTTCCGCGCGATCTTGAAGGGCTCGATGGTCAGCGGCATCTTGCCGAACTGCTTCCAGGTCTCGGTCATGCGGCCGTCGAACTCCGGGCCGGTGCGGAAGGGGTCGGCGGCTTCGTTCACGACGTCCCAGATGTCGATCAGCCCCTTGAAGCGCCCGACGATGTCGGCCACGCGGGCATCTGACAGGCGCACGACCTCCGCCGGGTCCTCCGATAGCCACGCGGGCGTGCCGGCGATGTGGTTCCACACGAGCGGGTGGCCCTTGGTCGTGATGTTGTGCTCCTTGCACCAGCGCGCGATCGCCTCACAGCGGGCGTGCTGGGGCTGCCCGGGCTGTGGCTCGTAGCCCCGCCAGTAGAACGGCAGCGTCGCGTAGTTCAGCAAGGCCTCGTACTGGTCACGGTACTTCGCGCAGTCCTCCGGCGTGGGCTGCTGCCAGGCGAAGATGTTGCAGCCGAACAGGAACGCGTGGCGCGTTTGGCGGACCTCAACTTCCGCCCCATCGACCGGCTTCCCCTGCTGATCGGCCACCTCAACGGTGAGGTCGGCAGTGCGGCATTCGCGAATCCTATCGTCGGCCTTCGCAAGGATGTCCACGGCACTCAACTCCTCAGAGACGGCAGGATGTGCTGCGCTCAGCCAGATCGGGGTGACGAGCAGCGCCCAGCGTATCAGTCTCATGGCTCCCTCGGTGTCGCATGGGTGTAGGATCGCAGATTCCCCCCAATGCCCGCACGGTCCTGCGAGCCGGCTCTCCCACATGGAAATCGCCGTCCGGAGCCAAGAAGGGGTTTGGGGAGATGGCGGGGAAGTCCATACTGCCAGATGACGGAGGCCCACGCATAACCCTCGCAAGGAGGCCTGTGCCGCATGAAACGCCTTGGGTTCACGTTGATCGAACTCCTCGTCGTCATCGCCATCATCGCGATCCTGGCCGCGATTCTGTTCCCCGTCTTCGCCAAGGCCCGGGAGAAGGCAAGGGAGACCAGCTGCACTTCCAACGTGAAGCAGCTGGCGTTGGGGTTCCTGATGTACGCCGCGGACTACGACCAGAAGTTCCCCGGCCAGACCCTCGCCCGCTATCCGGGCGGGCCGACCGGCTATCCGCAGGATGCCTGCTGTGTCGAGCGCAACATCGCGTGGATGGTCATCATGCCCTACCTCAAGAACAACCAGATCCTCCGCTGCCCCAGCGAGGACGACACCGCCTTCACGCGCCCGGCCACCCCTTACGGACCCGGCGGACCGATCCACTACAAGTTCAAGCACGCCGTCTGCGCGCGCGGCGATGGGGTCAAGGACTCCCAGTTCGCCTGGCCGGCGCAGCAGACCATGATCCGGGAGTACCACGCCAACCACGATGATCGCCAGTGCGGCTGCCGCAACCCGGAGAGCCCGGCCCGCAAGTACAACTCAGGGTACTTCGACGGGCACGCGAAGGTCACTCGCGCCGGCGATTCGCTCTACATGAAGAACGGACAGCCGCGGTGGGACCCCCACTGGTTCTGGATTGTGGGTGGGACGACCAACACTTCCGACCCGGCCGTCGGGTCCGACTTCTAGAGCGTCCCGAGAGCAGGACACGCGGGGAGCCCTTCGGGGCTCCCCGCTGGCCGCTTGTCCGGTACGCCCCCTGCCCTCAGGCCGTGGCGTTCACCGCCACTTCCCACGGCACCACGCTCAGCCGCCTGCACCCCGGCACCGCTTGCGGGCCGCAGCCGCACATGTAGTTCGCGGGTGTCTGGCCGAGGAGCGGGCCCAGTTCCTTCCACATCTCCCAGGTCTCGGTGGAGAGCGAGATCGGCACCTCCGTGTCCCAGCGCCGAATCTCGTCGATGAAGAAGCGGTAGATCTCCGCGCGCACCCAGTGGGGGAAGGGCTTCGTGCGCGTGTCCTTCATCTCTTCGACGCCCTCCTCGGCGGCCTTCACGTAGAGGGGATCGAGGAGGGACAGATCGAAGGCGGCGCACAGGTCCTCGTATGTCATCCAGGCCAACGTGAAGAAGCTGATGACATCCGGCTTCGTCCGCTCGAAGGTCAGCCGGATCATCTCCCGGCACTCATCGCGCCAGTTGACGACCGGCACGATTGGCTTGTACTTGAAGCGAACGGGGTAGCCCGCCTCCTGGCACTTGCGGGCGGCCTCGATGCGCTCCTCGGTGGTCCCGCTGCCCTGCTCGAACACGCGGCTGACGGTGTGACTCGTCACGCTCCAGAGCATGATCGTGTGGCCGCGATGGTCCAGGTCGAGCAGATGGTCCACATTCGCGCTCTTGCTGTGGACGAGCAGATACTCGTCCTCGCGGCTCGCGAAGTACTCCGTCAGAGCCCTCATCGCCCCCAGCTCCGGCTCAAGCGCTAGCGCCTCGGCGTCATCCTCGTAGAGGTAGACCTGCTGCCACGGGTGGGCCTGCACGATTCGGTCGAGCCCTTCGACGTACTCCTCCACGTTGACCATGCACGGCATGAGGTGCCCGAAGCCGCAGTACGCGCACCGGTGCGGGCAGCCGGAGGCCATGTGGATGCGCCACGCGGGGCGGCAGACCTTGTCGTGGCGGGCCTCGTCGCTCTGTAGCATCGCGTCGAAGAACACCCACGCGCCGCTGCCCATCGCGACGTTCGCGATCCCGCGCGCCCCCTCAGGGCACTGGTCGGCGATCTGCTTGCGCTGCTCGGCCTGGGAGCCATCGAGGTCGAACACGTTCAGCAGCACATCGGGGTCATGCAGCTCGGCGCACGCCCCCATCCGCCGACGCGCCTGCGCCCAGTTGTGCTCCTCAGCCAGCCGGGGGATGTCCTCATCGGCGAAGTAGATCGGCGCCGCGCCGGCCTCACCGAGCCCGGTGCAGATGCGCTTCGCCCTTTCGCCCCAGACGGGATGATCGCGAACGACCTCGTGGATGAACACATGCCGCGGACTCAGCCGGTACATCGGAAGCCTCCGGTACAGATGCGACGAGGAACCGCTCCCCGCCGGGACGAACGGTTGGCCGCTGCGGGCCTCCGGCTGGTTCCCGCGGCCCACGCTAGGCACCTGCGCCTCTCGATGGGCTGCTCTCGCCGGGGCGCCGTAGGTTCGCCGGGCAGGTCTGCGCGCCCCGGACTCCGAAGTACCCCCTGTCGCTCATCCCAACGCCCACGAGGCCCAACCTCCGTGTACCGTCACCTTCAGCTTGCACCCGTAGTCGCCCTGCTGCTTGCCACCGGCGGCGTCTACGCCGCCCAGCCCTCCTTCCCCGCCCAGCGCTCCATGCTCGACCGCGCCTGCCGGCAGTTCGCACCGTGTGACTGGAACGCCGACGGCGCCGCCGAGATCGAGTCCTTGCAGCTCACCGACCTCGGCCGAGGAGCGCCAAATGCGGGCCGGGACACCGTCCTCGTCGTCGTCGAGAATCGACTCCTCGTTCCGCTGGGCCAGGACCTTCGGCCTTCCCTGCGCCAGTTCGCCGCCGACCTCGCGGACGAGGGGCATGATGCGCACGTCCTGGCGGCCCAGGTCTACGCCGGCCCGCGCCATCAGGATGGACGCACGCTCCTGGCGCTCCGGGCGATGCTACGCGAGGTCCATCAGCAGATCCCCGAGCTGCGCGGCGTCGTCCTCGTCGGCCGCTTCCCCGAGGCGATGATCGTGCGCCAGTACTACTGGCTGAAGAGGACGCCGATCACGTTGAACGAGGGCAAGCCGAACGAGCACAAGTTCGAGGAGGCGGTCGAGTACATTCGCGACAAGGCCGAGCTGGTCGCCTGGCGTTCCGACCTCATCCTTGCGGACCTCGATGGCCAATGGGAGGACGTGTACCACGAGCAGCGCGAGGAGCTTCCGTGCTTCACTGCCGTCTGCCCGGACGGCGTCGAGGCGCAGGACAGCACGACCGACCTCTATGAGTTCGGGACGGACGCCTTCGAGGACTTCTTCTTCGTGAACGACGGCAAGTGGCGGATGGAGGCGGTGGGCGAGGGCAAGCTCCGTTTCCAGCAACTCCCCGACGAGAACGACGAGTGCTCGGAGGATGACCTTGCGCTGCCGAACCCCATGGCGCGACCGGACATCCTCGTCTCTCGCATCGACGCCTCCCACGTGGCCCTCGAACCGAAGCCCGACCTCGTGGACTCCGAGGGCAAGCACCTGCTGGACGCGCAGGGCCTGCCTCAGGCGCTAACGTTCGCCGACGCCGCCTCTACCCCACGCGCGATCAGCGTCTGGCAGCACTCCGACGCGACCGAGCGCCAGCTGCTCGCCGAGTTCTTCGACCGCAACCACAAGTTCCGCACGGGCGGCTACCCCGAGGCCCGCAAGCCCGCCTCCTTCTCCACCGAGTTTGGCTCCGCCCTGCCCGAGATCCGGCAGGCGATCACCGAGTGGAAGGACTTCGATGAGCCGGGCTACGATGTCGAGGGGCAGGCTGCGACCGTGCTGGAGGGCTTGCGCTGGCTGAAGCTGCCCGCCGCTCTGCGTGTGCTGAAGGCGCACAGCGATCCGTGGGGCTCATCGGTCGGCAAGACCGAGGACGCGG